>NZ_JBSVCZ010000025.1:0-107998 GCF_054072955.1 Streptomyces sp. SS8 | reverse complement strand
CACCTCCACCTCGTCGGGGTTGACGCCCTTGTTCGCCTCCTTGCCGGTGAGATCGCGGACCAGATCCGTCACCGCGGGCATCCGCGTGGACCCTCCGACCAGCACCACGTGGTCGATGTCGGAGACCGAGACCCGGGCGTCCTTCACGGCCTGGTGGAAGGGCCCCTTGCAGCGCTCCAGCAGGTCGGCGGTCAGCTCCTGGAACCGGGCCCGGGTGAGCTTCTCGTCCAGGTGCAGCGGGCCCTCGGCCGAGGCGGTGATGTAGGGCAGGCTGATGGTCGTCTCCGTGGCGGAGGACAGTTCGATCTTCGCCTTCTCCGCCGCCTCGCGCAGCCGCTGGACGGCCATCTTGTCCTTGGACAGATCGACCCCGTAGGCGTTCTTGAACTGCTTGACCAGATGGTCGACGATCCGCTGGTCCCAGTCGTCGCCGCCGAGGTGCGTGTCACCGTTGGTGGCCTTCACCTCCACCACGCCCTCGCCGATCTCCAGCAGCGAGACGTCGAAGGTGCCGCCGCCGAGGTCGAAGACCAGGACCGTCTGGTCCTCCTTCTCCAGGCCGTAGGCCAGGGCGGCGGCGGTCGGCTCGTTGATGATGCGCAGGACGTTCAGGCCCGCGATCTCGCCGGCCTCCTTCGTCGCGGTGCGCTGGGCGTCGTTGAAGTAGGCGGGAACGGTGACCACCGCGTCGGTGACCTTCTCGCCCAGGTACGCCTCGGCGTCCCGCTTCAGCTTCTGCAGAACCCGCGCGGAGATCTCCTGAGCGGCGTACCGCCTGCCGTCCACGTCCCCCGTCGCGGGGAAGCGCCAGCCCTCCTCGCCCATGTGCCGCTTGACCGAGCGGACGGTGCGCTCCACGTTCGTCACCGCCTGCCGCTTGGCCACCTCGCCCACCAGCACCTCGCCGTTCCTGGCGAACGCCACCACCGACGGCGTGGTCCTGGCGCCCTCGGCGTTGGCGACGACCGTGGGCTCGCCGGCCTCCAGCACGGACACCACGGAGTTGGTGGTGCCCAGATCGATGCCTACCGCTCGTGCCACTTGTGGTCCCTCCTCTCACCACCGCCGCCCACCGGCGCACGGTGCGGGAACCGGGCGTCTTCTGCCTGTACCTCCTGCATAAAACTTGAGCCGACTCAAGTCAAGCGGAGCCCCGCGCAACCGGCACGCCCATCGCAGGAGCCGTATCGATCTCTGGCCGCCGTCCGGACATGACGAGGCGGGCGGCACCCCGTGGGGTGCCGCCCGCCGCATCGAAGCCCTTTCCGCCGGGGCGCGTCCCGCGTCACTCCCCCGCTATGTGCCGCACGAACAGGCCCCAGCCCTCGCGGCCGACCGCGAAGGCCGGACGGCTCACGTCCTTGGAGTCCCGCACGTGCACGGCCTGCTCGGTGACGGCGACCTCCACGCAGTCATCGCCCTGGGCGCTGCTGTAGCTGGACTTGAACCAGTCGAGTTCCGTCGTCCTCACAACTCTCCTCGCATCCGCTCCAGCAGGCCCGCGGACTCTTTCGGGGACAGGGCCTGCGAGCGCAGTCTCGCATAGCGCTTCTGGATGCGGCTCACCTCTTTCCGGTCAGCGATCAGGCGCCCGTTCTCCTGTCCCTCCGAGTACGCCAACCACTGTCCGTTCGGTGTCTCAAGCAGCCGGACGGGACCGGCGAGGCAGGCGTGTTGCTCGCTGTCCGCAGCCATGACCTGGAGCGTCACGTTGCGCCGGGAGATGAGGCCGAGGATGTGGTCGAGCAGTTCGCGGGTGACCTCGGTCCCGCCGAGACGGCGCATGAAGACGGCCTCCTCGACGATGAAGTCGAAGGTGGTGCCGGGCCTCTCGTGGAGCAACCGCTGCCTCTCCAGGCGGGCTCGCACAGTGGCTTCCAGTTCCTCGTCCGTGAGAGGTGGAATGTCGTTCTCGCAGAGGGCGCGCATGTACGCCTCCGTCTGCAACAAGCCCGGCACCAGTCTGCACTCGTACGTGGCCAGGCTCACCGCGAGCCGTTCCAGGCGGGCCCACTGACGGAACCAGGCGGCCAGGCCTGGTTCGCCGCGCGTCAGGTACTTGGCGGCCTTGCGCAGGGCGCCGGTGTTGCCGAGGGCGATCTCGGCCAGTTCCACGAACGACTCGTCGGGCATCCGGCGACCCAGCTCCACCGACGCCACCGTGTGCTTGGAGTACCGCACCCAGGTGCCGAGTTCGGCGCGACTGAGACCGGCGTGCTCGCGCAGGGCCTGAACGACGGCCCCGAAGGTGCGCAGGCTGCTCGAGGGGTTCGGCTCCCCTCCCAGGTCCACTCCAGGGTCCGCTCCCGGATCCACTTCCTCCGTGGCGCAGGCGTCGTCTGTGGTCATGAGCGGCCCTCCCGGTGCTGTGCTGTACGCGCGGTCTCCCCCGCGGCCGAACCCGCCCAGAGTCACCGAAAGGGCCGCGCGTCGTCCACCTGGAGTGCGCGTACGGTCACTCGGCGTACGCGGCCCGCCGTCGAGGCGCGGGCGGTCAGCGCAGCGGCTCGAAGGGGGCCTCGCCCTGCTGGCCGTAGTAGGCGTGCAGCAGCGAGACCCTGGCGACCCGCCGCCCTTCCGTCACCGCCTCCCGCGCCGCGTCCCGTCCGGTGAAGTCCCGCCGCTCCCGCTCGTGTTCCACTGATGGCTCGATGGTGGGCGGGGCGTACAGCAGCGGCAGGTCGGCATCCTCCCGGACCAGTGTGACGACGAGGCGGTCGCGGGTGCGCGCGTCGCGGTACTCGTACCGTTCGGCGGAGGAGGCGTAGTCGGGGTGGAACGGTTTCCGCGAGCCGGCCCACCGGTCCTCACCGAGCGCCTCCGTCCATTTCTCGCCGATCTCCTCCGGGTCGCCGTCGAGGACGACGTACCGCTCCAGCCGCCACTGACAGCTCAGCGGGCCGGGCGGTTCGCCCTCGAAGGCGGGGTGGCGCAGACAGTGGTCCTTCGCGGCGGTGCCGAGCTGCCGTGACACGCCCGGCAGGCCGTCGATGATCTCCTCCAGGCGGCGTTCGCCCTCCGGCCCGGCCTCGCGGCTGGCCGCGTCGACCTCACCGGTCCGCGACAGGACGTCCATCGGCTTGGCCAGCCACACGTAGCCGTACCACCCCGCCGTGGCCAGGGCCGCCAGTGCGACCGCCGTCGCCGCCGCGCCGACGATCCCGCGCCGCACCCGCGATCCGGCCTTTCCCGTCACCTTCGCCCCCCGCTTCCCTGCCACAGCACGGCCGCGGTTCCGCCCGCGCCCTCGTTCACGGCACCACGCTATGCCCCTCCCCGCCCGACGTCCGTATCGCGATCGTCTGTGACAACTTCTCCCCGCACCTGGCCACGTGGAGGTGTCAGCGGGTGGGCACCTGGGCCGCGGCGAACAACGTCGAGATCGCCTGCACGCCGACCAACAGCTCCTGGCTCAACCGCATCGAAGCCCAATTCACCGCCCTGCGCTACTTCACCCTCGACGGCACCGACCACACCACCCACAAGGAACAGGGCAGCATGATCCGCCGCTACATCATCTGGCGAAACCGCCATGCCGACGACCAGCGCCTACGCGCCGTCGTCGACAGGGCGAACGTTGCCTGATATGGCACCAGGGGCAGTCCGCGCAAGCGAGCTCGACGGCGGCGGCGCGTTCACGCTGCCTGGCCGGGCGTCGAGGCACGCGCGACGGCTCAGTGCTCGGGGGCATCCCAGGTGACGTTGACCTCGCCCAGCCCTTGATCGGAGAGGAGCATCGAACGCTGGAGGCGGCGCAGCGCGGGAGAGGGCTCCAGGCCGAACTCCTTGACCAGGCTGGAACGCACCTTGTGGTACACCTCCAGCGCCTCCGAGCGTCGTCCGGCCCGGTACAGCGCAAGCATCAGATGCGCGCACAGACCCTCGTGCGTGGGGTGCCGGGCAATAATGCCCCGCAGTTCACCCAGGAGCTCATGGTGGCGTCCCAGACGGAGATCCGCATCGATACGGCGGTCAAGGAGGTTGAGGTGGGCCTCCTCAAGTTCCTCGACCTCCGCCTGGAGCTGAGGCCCGGTGCGTATGTCGGAGAGTGCGTCTCCACGCCAGAGCGCGAGCGCCTTGGTGAAGGCGTCGGAGGCGGCCTGGAAGTCGCCTTGCTCCCGGGCGCGGTAGCCGACCGCCGTGAACATCTCGAAGCGCCGCAGCGCCACCCGGTCGTCGGCGACCTTGAGCACATAGCCCTCGGACTCCGTAGCCAGGGCGAGCCCGGGCTCAGAGCCGACGGCCGCTCGGGACTGAGCCACGGCCTGGGCCATGCGCTTGCGCAGGTCGAGGACATACGTCTGCACGGCGGTTCGCGCGTACGTTGGGGCACTCTTGGACCACAGTTCCTGGACGATCATTGAGACCGGGACGAACTGATTGGCCCGCGTGGCCAGCAGTGCGAGGAGCACTTTGGCCTTCGGTGCTGTGGGAACCACCGAGATGGCACCCTGCGAAACCTTTAGCGGGCCGAGCACATCCACATACATCGCTTTCCCCCGTGCTGAAGTTCGGCTGCCATGCTGCCGCGTTCCCGGCACACCCCCTGGACATATTCCGGTAAAGCGTCAGGCAAGAGACACCCCGCTGTGCACCGCGGTAGCGGCGCTGAACTCCTTCATCACGCCGGCAATGTTCACGCCGTGGGGGCCGAGCGCCTGGCCGATCTTGTCCACATTCACATTTCCGCCAGGCTGACGGACGCACACAGTTGCGCTGATCTTCTGTTTCTTCCCGGGCTGATACTGCGTGGACATGATGCCCCCCTCATGACGACGCGAGAACTCCGCCGAGGCTAACACCCGGCTCGTGCGGCCCTGCAGAAGATCGATGCTTTTCGGCCAGCAGAAATGGAACAGTGAATTCCGGAAATCTTCGGTTCCTGAGAACATGGAACCTCATGGACTTTTGTTGATCAAATCGACTGACGCCACTGGCCGGCGTTTTCCGCCTCGATTCCGGGGATTATTCAGCCCCGGACCCGATGACCATGACTTGGCACTCCTGCTCGCCCCGGCGGCCCGCAAGAACAGCCGGCCGAACAGGCCGGCCACCCCACGCCTGACGGTCTGCAGCACCTCCTCGCCGGAGCGAGGTGGGAACCCGATGACATCCGCGACGATCTGCGGGAATGCCCGCCGGCCGGGGGTACCGAAGGCCGACGCACCGTCCGCGCCGGCGGGTACGTCGAAGGTCGTGCCGTCCACGACCGCCTTGCGCAGGTCACGCCAGAACACCTCGTCGTGACCGGCGGGAACCGTCGGTTCCCCGGCGACCACGAACAGCGCACGCAGCGGCGCGCTGCCCGGCCTGTCCCGTGCCCGGGAGACCGCCCCGTCCGTCGGCACCACGTGGCACTCCCTGCCACCCCGCGCCCACCGCAGTCCGCGTCACACAGACCAGCCGGCTCAAGTCATGGCTACCGGCCCCGGGCCAGGGCCGTTACCACTGCCAGGGCATTCACCTCGAAGAGCGCCTCACAGGCTCGACTGACCGCGTAGCAGAGGAAGTAGCGTTCGGCCAGCGCGATGCCGCCGGCGTCGAGGCCGGCGTAGAGCAGGCTGGTCAGCAGCCGGGTGGCAAGGAAGGCCGGATCCTCGTTCAGGAAACGTTGCAAACCATCCGAGCCGGCAACGACACGATGGAATGAACTGTCCTTCAGACCAACGCCGTTGGCGGGATCTGGGCCCTCGTCCTGGAGCCATAGGCGCCCCGCGCGGAAGTCTTCCGTCACCTCGGCCTTGACAGGATGCACAGCCTGGAACCAGGTCGCCGCAGCCGGGGACACCACGGGTCCGCGGCCCTCGGCCTGTGCCAGCACCCCGTCCACCAGGGGCTCCAGCTGGTATGCGATCCGCTCGTACTTCTGCTCCAGCATCGCCTGCGCGCCCTGCGGATCCCGGCTGGACGCGATGAACGCCTCGGCGTGCGAGCGATAGCTGAGAAACCCGAGAGGGACGCCTTCCCGCCCCTCCACGAGTTGCTGAACGGTCGCCGGCCCCGCGGTGCTGACGCCCCGCAGATGCGCAGCCATCAGTTCCGCCGCCGCCCACAGCAGGGCGGGCCTGCCGCGCTCCGACGCGACGGTCAATTCCAGCAGCGCCGGGCATGCCGACGCCAACACCGACCGGGTGACCGGCCCCAGCCGCGGCCCGGCGAACACGGAACCGGCGAGCGGAACCAGCCGGGCCGGGCCTGCCGTCACCTCGACCCGGCCGATCGCCCGCGCACGCTCCCGTGCTTGGCTCAGGCAGGCGCGGGACTCCTTTCTTCCCCCCGGCCGCAACTGCACGCAGAGAGCGGCGGTGCTCGGGCCGGCCCCCGGGACGGGCAGAAAGAATCCGGGCCGTTCAGGGGCCACAGCGGTCAGCAGCGGGCGGGCCACCTCCTGCAGCAGGCGCTCCCGGTCGGCCGCGGCCCCGGTCAGCCGGATCTCCAGCCAGTCGTCCGCCGGATCCGGCTCCAGCGGGACGTTCTCCGCGGCCGGTGCGGCGTCCGCACCACTGTGCGTGGTCATCCGAGCTCCGGCTGGGACATGGCCATCTCGAAGGCGAGCTCGATCAGTGTGATCCCGGCCTGTCTCCTGGGCAGCCGGATGCCCCGCTCGTCCTCGACCAGGCCCCGGCCGCGGAGGAACTCGGCGAGCGGGGCGATCGCCGGCCGGGTCAGCACCTCGGCCAGCTCTGTGCCGGTGGCAAGCCGCCACTGGTCCCGCAGGACCCCGTCGAACATCGCGAGACCGGCCTGGAGCAGCGAGACGAGGACTCGGTCCTGACCGGCCGACACATCGATGTCGAAGCCGAGCGGATCACTGATATAGGAGTGCAACCGCCCCTTCTTATGGGACTGGAACCGCCCGTCCAACAGGGAGATGGCGCCGGATCCCAGCCCCACCGTGTCGGCGCGGAGCTGGAAGTACATCGCCGCGAACGGCGAGACCTTGCCGAAGTAGCCCGAGGCGTACTCGGTGAGCCCCGATCCATGGATGGCCTGGCGGGCCCGGGTGAAGAGGAGCTGCTGCTTGCGCAGATAGTCCCGTTTCTCCACCCCGGCCATCCTGCGCCGCATAAAGGTGCCGGGCGTCGGGCGGAAGGAGTAGAGCGACAGGTGGCTCAGCGGCAGCTCCAGCGCCTTGGCCACCGTGGCGTCGAGTTCCTCGGCATCCTGGTCGGGGAAGCCCGACATGATGTCGATGGTCACGTCCTCAAAGCCGGCTTCCCGGGCGTTGTGGACGATCCGCTCCGCCTGCTCGGCGGAGTGCCGGCGGCCGAGCCGCCGCAGCCGGGCATCGTCGAAGGACTGTACGCCGCTGGAGACCCGGTTGAAGCCCAGCGAGCGGAAGAAGCGCAGCTTCGCCGCGTCCACGGTGTCCGGGCTGCACTCGATCGTGGCCTCGGCGACCCCGCCGAAGTCGAAGGAGGACCGCAGGGCCTCCATGATCTGGGTGGCCTCACGCTCGTCCAGACTGCTGGCCGTGCCGCCTCCCCAGTACATCACGTAGGGGGTGTGCGTCTCACTGCGCAGCCCCGCCCCACGGGCCTTGATCTCACGGCACATCGCGTCGATGTACGAGCGCCGGACGGAATCCTCCGGGCGGCGGAGCAGATCCTTGTTGGGAATGCCCTGGACCCAGTCACAGAAGGTGCACCGGGAGTAGCAGAACGGTACGTGTACGTAGAGCATCACCACCCGCCGGCCCGGTGTACTCAACGGAAGACCGGAGACTGACTCGTCTGCGGCGAGCGGCGCCATGGAGGGCATGGTAATTCCTTTCACAGCCGATGTGGCATACCGGGACCAGGAGAGCGGTGTCCGTGCCGAAAAACCGGGCGCGGACACCGCTCCCTACGTGTCAATGCACGCTGATCACCTAATGCACTCCTGGAGTCAGGAGGAGCAGGAACAGCAGCACTCGCAGGTGGTGCAGGAGGCCGACATCACCTTGGCCACAACCTCGCTGTCCTCCAGCCGGCTCTCGTCCAGGAACTCGGAAATCTCCAGGGCGTCGATGTCAAGATCCTTCAGTTCCGCGTCCATGGGAACTCTCCCTTCAATTTCGGTCGGAACGAATGCGCGTCGATTGACTGCGCACAAAACGGAGGCTATGGCGGGTCATTTCCGATGGTCAAGGCCCTTCGAGCGATCCGCGAGAAACGCTCGTAACCAGCTTTCCAGACGGCCTGTCATCGCTCCGCGCACACTAAGGAACGAGTGAAGAGGCGGTCAGCAGACGACAGGAAATCCACTAAAGAACAACTTGTCTTCGCACGTCACAGCATGAAACGGAGGAATCTCCGCCGTTTTTACAGCCTCTTGCCCGCGGTGATTCGGGGCGGATATACATGCGCTGTTCGCACACTTCACCCGGCACGCAGAGGAGATCCGCCATGGCCGAGCACGTGCGGGAATATTCCAGCGACTTCACCCTTCCGGACCTGGCAGAAGTGCGCGAAGAGGCGGCCGCCGTCGACACCCGGTCAGCCCTTTCGCTCCCGCTGGGGCAGGAGCCCCCGGAGTCACGCGCGGCCGTCGCGCTCGCACTGTGGGAGGACCGCTCGATAACCACAGATGAACTCAAGAAGGCGGCCGAGGAGAGGTGTGCGACCCGTGCTCCGGTCCTGCACACATTCGTCCCGCTCTACACGACCAACCACTGCGACTCCGAGTGCAAGATGTGCTCCATGCGGAAGGGAAACGTCCGTCTCGATCGCAAGTTCTCCGGCCGCAATGAGATCATCGAGCAGCTGCGAGTTCTACGCGACCATGAGGGTGTGCGCGGGGTCGGGCTACTCACCGGCGAGTACGAGGACAAGCACACCCGTCTCGCCTCGGCCTTCCGCATCGGCTGGGCCATCCGCACTGCGCTGGATATGGGCTTCGAGCGGATCTACTTCAACATCGGGAGCATGGAACCGGACGAGATCGAAATCCTCGGTGAATGGGTGGAGCGCGAGGACCCGGTCACCATGTGCGTCTTCCAGGAGAGCTATGACCGGGACACCTACCGCCGGTTCATGGGAAAGACGTCCGCCGGGGTGCCCAAGGCCGATTTCAACCGCCGCGTGACCTCCTTCGACCGTTGGCTCGACGCCGGCTACCGCTATGTGAACCCGGGCGTGCTGGTCGGGCTGCACGACGATCTGTCCGCCGAGCTGGTGGCCCTGGTCGCCCACGGCGAGCACCTGCGCCGGCGCGGGGCCGTGACGGACCTTTCCGTGCCTCGGATGCGTCCCGCCATGACATCGCGCGACACCACCCGGGTCAGTGACGAGGACTATCTGCGGATGATGGCGGCCGTCGCGTTCGCCTGCCCGGAACAGCGACTCGTCCTCACCACCCGCGAGCCCCAGGAGTTCCAGGACCGTGCCCTCGGCCTGGCCGGCGTCATCTCCCCCGGCAGCCCGGACGTGGCGCCCTACAGGGGCGATGCGCAGACCCGCAACGATGCGCGTTCCTCTCAGTTCCAGGTCGCCGACCTGCGCCGCCCACGGCACATACTCGACCGCATCGAGTCCTCGGGCATCGAAGTGGGGCACTTCGTCAACCCGTCGCCCCGGCCCGCCACCGCAGGCCGATCGTGATCGTGACTCAGCGACCGCTCGTCTACCTGCTCCATGGCCTGCTGGGCACGGCATACGCGCATTTCGGTCGGCAGATATCCGCATGGCGCGGCGGGTACCGGCCGGTGCCCATCGACCTGCCCGGCCACGGCCGGTGTCCGCTGGATGCCCAACCCGACTACTACGACGACGCCTTGCGCTACGTACTGGCCCTGCTCGACCGCTTCGGGCCGGGACGGCTGATCGGAGCCTCCTATCTCGGAGGCCCGCTCGCCGTACGTGCCGCCGCCGCTCGTCCGCACCTGGTCGGCTCCCTGGTGCTCACAGGGTTCGTGCCGGACACCGCCGAGGACGCCTTCCAGGCGCAGATCGCCGGCTTCGAGCAGCTGGCCGCGGAACATCCAGAGCTCGCAGACGAGTACGAGCGGCTGCACTCGATGCGCTGGAAGCAGACGCTCGGCTCGGTCGTCGCCCACGTGGGGCGCGACTTCGCGGGAACGGTGCGCGTCAGCCCGCAGGAACTGACAGAACTCGGGATCCACACGCTGTTGATCAACGGATCGCTCAAATCCGCTGAGCGGGCCGCCGCCGAGAGCGCGGCCCGCCTCGGGGGGCCGGTCAGCGGTCATGTCGTGCCGGGCGCGGGCCATCTCGTCAGCAGGGACGCCCCGGAGCAGTTCATCCAGACCGTCGAAACCTTCTGGCACCGGGAGGCCGAGCATGACTTCGCCTGAGCCGCCATCTTCCGGCTCGCTGCGGGAGGACCTGTCCCGGTTACTCCAAGAGGGGGATCTGCACCGCCCGCTCGACTCTCTGGAGGTGGTCGTGGTGCGGGGATTCCTCACCCAGCGCCTGCCACTCCTGGATACCCCCACGCCGGGGGACGTCCCCAAGACCATCGAAGGATGGGTGACATGGGCCGAACGCCATTCAGCCGCTTCCTGACACCCGCCGTGTCCGGTTCCACGGCCTCGGGCCGCGACCCCGGCGTGTACTGGGGAACGGAGTTCGCATCCTGGGACGACCTGCTGTCCGAGGGGCGCCGGCGCGCGGCGCTACTCCGTTGCGGCACCACCTACGCCGTGGACCCGGAAGGCGGGCCGATGGCGTCGCTGGCCTCGCTGCTCGCCGTCGCCTCGGTCCCGGACACAGCGCTGCTGTGGGCATCTCCGAAGCGCCTGGGACTCACCGTCCGCGAATCGGCTCCCGAGGTGTTCGAGGTGACCGGAGGAGCCTCGCTGCCGGCCCCGTCCGATCGCCCGCTGTGGGGCATCTGCACCTCGGGCAGCACCGGCACGCCGAAGGTGGCCATCGGCCACGCCGACGAATGGGAGCTGATCGCGCTGCACAGTGAGGCGGCGATGTACCAGGACGCAGTCGGGGGCAGACCCCCCACCGCGCTGGCCACCTGCCTGCCGCTGGGGTTCTCCGCCGCCTTCTTCATGTCCGTACTGCCGGCACTCTTCTTCCGTCGCGATCTGCTGATCTTCCCGCCGCACGACTGGCGTCCGCTGACCGGCCTGGCTCAGCGGCACCGGGTGGCCGCGCTGGGTGTCCCCGCCCTCGCCGCCGCCGCGTGCATCAACGCGATCGAGCCTGCGGCGATGGACTCCGTGGCGCTGTTCCTGGGAGGCGGCCATCTCAGCGGCGAGCGGGTGCGGCTCATCCGGGAGCACTTCACCGGCATCCGGGTGAGCAATCTCTACGGCACCGCGGAAACGGGGGCGATCGCGCTGGACCACGACCCCGGACACAACGAGCACGTCGGATTCCCGATCGCCGGGAAGTCCGTGTGGATCCGGGACCCCGACAAGCGGGGCACCGGCGAGGTGTGCGTCACCGGGCCCGGCTGTGCCCAGTACCAGTGGCGCCCCGGGCAGGCGCCGACCCCCACCGCCGGCCTGGTGTCGGGGACGGACTACGGGCGCTTCGATTCCGCCGGTCACCTCTGCCTGGAAGGCCGCCCGGACGGCGGCGAGAAGCTCGCCGGCGTACTGGTGTATCCGCGGGCCGTCGAGCGCCATCTGCTCACACTGGACGGCGTCAGCGACGCCCGGGTCACCGTGGAGCACCCGTCCTCCGGACTGGAGCATCTGGCCGCCACCGTGGTCGGGGATGTCGACCCCCCGGCTGTCGAGGAGCACTGCACCCAACTGCCGGAACACCAGCGGCCCAGCCGAATCCGCTACGTCTCCGAGGGCGAGGCGGCATCCGTCTACACCGCACACGGGAAGCTGTGACATGGCTGACGACAACTCCCCCCACGTCACCAACGCTGTCCAGCAGGGCCTGGACAGCACCTACCGGGTCCGCGCCGACGCGTTCTACGTCCGCCAGGACGACGGCGTCTGGCTGGGCAACAACACCGGCTCGTTCTCCGTCCGCGGCCAGGGGGCCTACCAGCTGGTCAGTTCCCTCTTCAGCAACCTGGACGGAGAGCGCAGCCTGGCCGACATCTACGGCGACCTCTCCGAGAACGCACGCAGTTCGGTGCTGCGCCTCATCCGCGTGCTGCTGCACAACGGCTTCATCAAGGAGGTCAGCCATCCCGCCGAGCCGGTTCCGGACTGGATGCGCGAGCGATACGCCACCCACCTCGCCTTTCTGGAGCACCACGCCGACCGTCCGGTGACCCGGCTGCGCCAGGTGCGGACCCGGCGCGTGGTCTGCGCCGGCCAGGGCATCGCTCTGCACGCCATGCTCGACGCCCTGCGCGAGTCCGGCATCGCCCGACTGGACGTGGTCACCGGGAAGGAGGACGCGGATACCGCCAAGCAGTCGGCCCAGGTGCCCGACAGCGGCTATCGCTGGCGGCTGCACTCCACCGACGGCGATCCGCTGGAGAGCCTCGACGACCACCCGGCCTGCGCCGGCGCCGATGTGGTCCTGCTCGCCTGCGATGACGTCACCCCGGCCGCTCTCGGCCGGGTGCAGCGCCTGCTGCGCTCGCGCGGCATCCCGGTCGGCGTCCTCGGCCACTGCGGGCCGTTCACCACGGCCGTGCCGCCGCTGGCCGACGCGTCGTGGTGCTGGGAGTGCGTGTATCGGTCCATCGGTGTCCCCGCCAACGGGGACACCGCAGGGCTGGCGCTCTCCACCGCTCCTGCCACTGTGGGCGCGCTGCAACTGGCACAGCAGGTGTTCGCCCTGCTGGCCGACGTCCGGATGCCCGACGCCGAGTCGGTGACGACGGTGGAGCCGCTGGCCCCGGTCGTACGGCACCACACCGTCTACCAGCACCCGTGCTGTCCGCACCACGGCCGCGAGGCCGTCGCCCTCACGCAGCCGGCCGCGTCCGGTGATGAGGAGAGGGCCGGGGAGACCGCCGTGCCGGAGACGGCGGTGCGCCCGGACATACCCATGCCCGAGGACCCTCCGGAGCGTGTCGCCGTCTCCGACCGCATCGTCGTGACCGCCGCCGGCCTGACCGACCCCCTGACCGGACCGCTGCTCGCGCTGGGCGAGGGCGACCTGAGCCAGCTTCCGCTGTCGGCCAGCTCATGCCGGGTGGTGCATCCGGCCGGCGACGCGGACCGGCCCGCTGCGCTGCGCGTGATCTGCAGGGCGCTCTCGCCGCGCGAGGCGCGCAACCAAGCCGTGCTGTTCGCCATGGAACAGCTGGCCACCCGGGTCGCGGAACTGACCTGGCCGGCAGAGCGGGACGCCGCCCGGTACCGGTTCGGCGCCGGATGGTCGCTGGCCGAGGCCCGGTTCCGGGCCCGGCTGCACGCCGCGCTGGACGCGCCGGCCGGGACACCGCATGAGGCTGCCGGACCGGAGGAGCGACCGGCCGAGGGGACCGTCCTCGCGTTCCTCGCCCAGACGCTGGACAGCCTCGGTACCGGCGCCCGGTGGCGCGCCGGCGAGCTGGAGAAGCCGGCGCACGGCACCGTACGGGCCCGCATCACCACCGCCGACGGCGCCACCGCGACCGGCGTCGGCACGCACCGGGATCAGGCGCTCGCCCATGCGCTGGCCCGCGCCGTGGCCGCGCGTACGACGTCCGGCTTGGGGCCGCGGGACCTGGAGCATGTCGCGTTTCTCGCTCCTCCCGTCCGTACCTGGGCTCAGACGGAGGCCGCCGACCTTGCCGCGCACGAGGTCACCGAGCTGCTGCCGTTCCTCCGGTCCGCCCCGGACAGCGGATCCGGCGGGGGCGCCACGTTGCGGGTGGTCGCCCTGGCATCCGAGGAGGTCTCCCGATGACCCTGCCGACCACCCTCACCGAGCATGCCGCCTCCGGGCCAGCGGTGGTGGGCGAGGGCTACCTCGCCCACCACCTGGCCAACCGGTTCGCCGTCGCTCCGGTGCCGCCCCCGCCCACTCGTGGACAGCAGGACATCACCGTGCTGGTGGCCGAGCTCGGCGAGCTCGGCGACTACCAGGACACCATGGTGGAGAGCCTGGTTATGGGCAGGCGACTGCTGTTCGTGGGCACCTGGCGCTCCCTGGCGTACCTCGGGCCGCTGTGGACACCGGGCACACAGGGCTGCCCACGCTGCCTGGTGACCCGTACCGCCAACACTCCCTTCGGCCCCGGCCTGGACGGAGACGATCTCGCGGAGTCCCTGCCTCACGCCCCCGATGTGCGGACCTGGGGGCCGGGGGTGCTCGGCATCATCGAGCACTATGTGCGGGCCCTGCTGTCCCAGGACACACCCCTGGGTGACACGGCCACGGACCGACAGGTGGTCGTGGTGGACGGTACCGCCGGCTCAGTGGAGCACCAGCCGCTGCTGGCCGACTCGACCTGCCCCGGCTGCGGCGCGATCAGCACGGACACGATGCCCGAGCTGACCCCCCGCGACGTTCCGGTCACCAAGCCCGACCCAGCGGTGCTGCGCACCGGGCGGCTCGACCTGGACCGCCTGTGCCGGCAGCTGCTCTTCCCGGGCCTCGGGCTGTTCAAGGAGGTGCGCCAGGACCTGCAAAGCCCGTTCGGGGCATGCTCCGTTGAACTGCCGTCCCGCTGGGGGCGCCGGGAGCCGGCCATAGGCCGCGCTCGGGACTACCGCTCCAGCCGGGCCGTCGCCGTGCTGGAAGGACTGGAACGGTACGCGGGGCTGCAGCGCGGCGGCCGGGCAGCTCCGGTGCGCGCCAGCTACGCGGAAGTCGCGGACCGCGCGCTGTATCCGCCTTCGCTGGGCACCCATCCGCCGGAGAGCCATCAGCTCGAGGGGTTCCGCTACCAGGAGTTCCACCCGGACACCGTCGTCGACTGGGTGCAGGCCTACTCCTTCCAGCAGGACGGTCCAATCCTCGTGCCGGAGCGAGCGGCCTTCTGGGGGCCGCGCCACGACGCCGAGGTCTCGTTCTTCTACGACACCTCCAACGGCTGCGCCCTGGGCAGCTGCACCGAGGAGGCGGTCCTGCACGGGCTGCGCGAACTGGCCGAGCGCGATGCCTTTCTGCTTACCTGGTACCGACGTCTCGCACTTCCCGAGGTGCAGTTGGAGGGCGCTGACCCGCGGCTGGACCAACTATTGGCCAAGTCGGGACTGTTCACCGGTTTCCGCTTCCGCTGCTTCAACGCGACCATGGAATACGGCATGCCGGCCTACGTCCTGACGGCGGAGAACTCCCGGGACGACGGCCCGCGGACGTTCGCGGGAGGCGGCGCCCATCCCGATCCGGTGCAGGCCGTGACCGGGGGCCTGCACGAACTGGTCGGCACCATTCTCGCCACCCGGGACTCCTACCAGCGCAACCGCGGGGCAGCGCTGCGGATGCTGACGGAACCGGACCTGATGCGCCGCATGGAGGACCACTCGGCGGTCGGAGCTCTCCCCGAGGCCCGCGACCGCTACGCCTTCCTCCTCGACCGACCCGCCACGGCCGGCGGACGGCTGCCGCTCGCGGAGATCCCGGGCACCCTGCGGTCGGACCAGGACGACCTGCGGGCCGACTTGCACACCGCGTTGGCCGGTGTCCTGGACGAGGGGATGGATGTGCTGGTGGTCGACCAGACGATGCCCGAACTGCGGCACCACGGCGTGTGCTGCGTACGGGTGTTGGTGCCCGGCCTGCTGCCGATGACCTTCGGCCACCGCAATCGCCGTACGGCGGAACTGCCTCGGCTCACCGAGGGCACATCGCTTCCGTACGCCGCCCAGCCTGACCCGGACGCGCCGATCGGCGCCATCCCGCACCCCTTCCCATGACGTCCCACGGCGGAGGCCCGCGCCGCGCCGGCGGCCCCGTCCCTGTGGCCTGTCCAGCCCACCGAGAACGAGAAGTTGGAGGGGATCGAACCATGGCACAGCCCACCGTGCCCGAGCCCATCACCAATGACGAGCTCTATGCGTACACCGAGGGGCTGCGGCGCGATCCCCGCGGAGCCAACCCGCCCGACTGGCGGGTGGACTGGGCCGATGGCCCCTGGCCCGTCACGGTGTACAGCGGGGGCCGGCGCACTTCGCTGTCCGCCACCTCCGCCGGGCCGCTCAGCGCGCTCCACCGGGTGCTGAGCGGCAGCCTGGCGATCAGCAGGGTACGCAACGATCCCGCCGGTGGCATCCAGGCCACACCCGAAACGCCGGTGCCGCACCACGGGCCGCGCGTCCAGATGCGCCGACCCGTCCCGTCCGGTGGCGGCATGTACCCCACGGAGGCGTACGTCGTGCCGGCGGAGGAGGACCTTGTCCACCACTACTGCCCGTACCGGCATGAGCTGGTGTGCCTTGGCCGCACCGGTGCTGCGGCCCTGCTCCGCCGGACCCTGGGGTTGGCCGAGGACGAGCCCACAGGGCACCTCGTGGTACTCGCCACCCGCTTCTGGAAGAGCTTCTACAAGTACGGCGACTTCACCGCCCGGCTCGCCGCCGTGGACGCCGGTGTGGTGCTGGGCCGGGTCCTGCGGCTCGCCGAGGCCGAACCGGGCCCCGTCCGGCTGCGCACCGGCTTCCTCGGAGCGGCCGTCGCCGAATGCCTCGGGATCGCGGCCACCGAGGAAGCGCGGGAGGTCCCCTGGGCGGTCCTCGGGTTCGGCCCGCCGGCCGGCCACCGCGGCGCGGCCCCCCCGGCCTCCGTACCTGCGCCCCCGCGGGCCCTGGAGCGGTCCCGCCGGATCAAGCGCTCAGCCGCCTTCGACCGGTTGCAGCGTGCCTGCCAGCAGCCCTCCGTCCCGCCCGCTCCGGCGGTCGGCAGCGAACCGCCTCTACTACCGCCCCTGGAACCCGTGCCCCTGGCCGCCCCTCGCCGCCCGGCGCTGCTCGACCCCGCCGTACTGGCCCGGCGTGCCTCCCGGGGTGCGCGGTTCACCGGGGTGGAGGTGGAGTGCGCCGCTCTGTCGACCGTGCTGCACACCGCCGCGGATGCGCTCAGCGGGCTCGCCCGCACCGGATCCGGGCCGGCCGCGCACTGGGCCGCACGCACCCGGCTGCACTGCGCGGTTCACCGGGTGTCCGGCGTGGCGCCGGGCTGGTACCGCTACCAACCGGAGGAGCAGAGCCTGCTCCGCACCGGCGCGGACGCCGATCCGCGCTGCGCGGTCACCGTCCGCAAGGCGCTCTTCGCCGCCTCCTTCAACCCGGAACTCGCCGCCTTCACGGTGCATGTCAGCACTCCGCTGGACTGGCGGGCGTGGCGGGGGCCGGTGGCGTACCGGGAGCAGCAACTCGCGGTGGGGGCCGCCATGGAGGCGATCACCCTGGCCGCCGCCGCCGAAAGGCTCTGTGGCCATCCGGTCCTCGGATTCGACGCGGACCTCATCGACCGGGCGTACCGGCTGGTGGACAGCGGCCACGGCGTACAGGGGCAGATATGTGTCGGCGCAGTGCGCACGGACCCGCATTGGGAGATGGGAATTTCACAACGGTGACCGGAACCGAGCAGCTGACAGACACCGAGCGGCGGCAGCGGCTGCCGGAGGCCGATGGCGAGGGGTTCAGCCCCTACCTCCTCTTCCGGCGCGGCACCCTCACACCCGCGTCCCTGGACGGGCTCGTCCCCCAGCACACCTGGGAGTTACTGGACCGTGCCGATCGCTGCGCCCAGGCGCGTGAAGAGTTACGCGGCCGTCTGGAGGACACCCTCTACGCCGCCGTCCCCGGAATGCCGGCAGCGGAGCGGCGCGACCTGCTGCGGCTGCGCAGGACCATTCACAACGACCGGCCGCCGGTCGCGCTCCCGAGCCTGGCCGGGCTCCCGTCGGAGTGCCGGGAGCTGCTGGAGTCCTGGCTGCGGAAGCGCGCCGAAGGCGACCGGCTGCTCGACGAGGCCGCCGCCGCCCTCCCCGGCGAACTGAACGCCGGACGCACGGCACTGGCCGCGCTCATGACCCACGAGGACTTCCAACGCGGTGTACAGCTCTCCGACGAGGCCACCTGGCGCGCGCTGCGCGGCTACGCAGCCGATCCTCACGCGACGGGCCGTAAGCCCAGCAGACGACGCCGGCTGGAGAACACCCTCACCAGCTTCGCCTACCGGGTGGTGTTCAAGCCCTCTCCCTTCGGCTCCTTCACCGAGATCGGCGCCCGCCCCTGGGACCGGCCGGGCGCCGGCGGACCGGTAGGCGACTCGGCCGCGCGCCGCCCGTCGCAGGTCCGGCTGAGCGTCGGCCTGCTGTCGTGGATGAGCTACGAGCTGCGGCGCCTGGCGGGCTCCGAGGACCTGATGCGGATCCGGCTCAACAACTCCCTGATCTCCCACGGCGACCGGGTACTGTGCGTCCGCCGGCCCCCGGACGGCGCCGACGCCTCCGCGTTCGGGGCGGCCCAGGTCGTCTCGGCCAAGAACACCGAGCTGGTCCGGCTGCTGCGCCGGCTGCTGTCCGACGGCGATCTGACCGAGCGCGCCCTCCGCGACCACCTGACGGCGGCCGGACTCGCCCCGGACACCGCCGCCCGCACCGTGGACAAGCTGGTGGAGGCCGGTCTGTGCCACCGCGGACTCGGGCTGCCGGATCAGCAGCCGCGCCCGGCGCAGGCCGTCGCCGCACGGCTGCGCGCCCTGCCCGGGCCACAGGCCTCCGAGTGCGCGGAGATCTTTGCGCGGCTGCAGGCCATCGAGGACACCCTCGTCGGCGCAGACGCTGACGAGCGCGCCGGCCTGCTGACCGAGGTGCGGGAGCAGGTCGCCCGCTTCGTCGAGTTGTGCGGCGCCCCCACACCCGCACCGGAGGCGATGCGTTCGGTGGTCTTCGAGGATGTCGGGACCCAAGAGCCGCCGCACGACGACCCGACCGCGCTGGTCGACGGCGAGTGGGCCTCCCTGGAGCTCTTCCAGCGGATCGTGCCTGTGCTGGACGACGCGTCCATCGAGAAGGCCGGCCTGTACACGTACTTCGCCCGGCTGTACGGCGGCGATGAGGGTCCGGTTCCGGCCATCGAGTTCTACCGGGCCTTCGCCGAACTCACGCCGAACGAAGCCGCGGCGGTGGCGACGGGGCAGGGCGACGCGCACTGCGACCGGCTGCGCGAGTTGCGTGCGGAACTCCTCGACGAGCTGCGCGCCGCCGCCGGCCGGGATGGTGAGGTACGGCTGGACGCCGCCCGGCTGCGCGCCTTCGCCGACCGCCTGCCCGCTTCCCTGCCGCCCTGGCGCTCGGCGGCCTACCGGGTGCAGATCGCCACCGAGGCGAGCGAGCGGCTGGCCGTCGTCAACGGAGTCACCACCGGCCAGGGCGTGTTCTTCTCCCGCTTCTGCGAACTGCTGGCAACCGCCGGTCCGGAGGGCTGGAGCCTCGCCGGCGCGCTGCGCCGGTGGATCACCTGGAATGCGCCGCGGCAGACCGATCTCACCGCCGTTCTCGGCCTCAACTTCAACCTGCACCCCCGGCTCAGCCCTCATGAGCTGGTCTACCCCGGGTCCATTGCCCGCCCTGGCTCACCGTCGGAGCCGCTGACGCTGGCAGACCTGTTCGTCCGTGCCGACCACCGTCGGCGCCGGCTCCAGCTCGTCTCCGCGCGGGACGGCGAACCGGTGGACCTGGTGCCACTGAACTTCCTTTACCCGGCGGCGGCGCCCGGCCTGTACCGCTTTCTGTGCGCCTTCGCTCCCACCCGTACCTACCGCGGTGGCCTGTGGGAGCAGTTGGCCCGTGCGGACGCCAGGTCGGGCCGGCCCGTCCCGCCCGGACCCCAGCGGCGCCCGCGGGTGCGACTGGGTGGCCTGGTGCTGGACCGGGCTTCCTGGAGCTTCCCGGCCCAGGACATCCCAGAACCCGCCGGCGGCGGGGAGTGGGACACCGAGATGCTGGCCCGCTTCGACCGCTGGCGCCGAGCGCACGGCGTACCGCGCCACTGTTTCTTCCATCTGATCTCCGCTCCGCCACCCGGCGACGGGTCCGGGGACGTACTGGAGGAGACCCGCCGGTGGGCCCTTCAAGCCCGCAGCGCCCGACTGCACAAGCCGCACTACCTCGACTCCCGTAACCCCTTTCTGCTCCAAGTACTCGCCCGGCAGTTGACCGAGGCCGCCGACGGGACCGTGGTCTTCCACGAGTGCCTGCCGTCGCCCGCCGACACCTCCGCGACACACCCGCCGCGGAGCGCGGAGGAGTTCTTTCTGGAGTACACGCTCTCCTCCCGCCGCTCCGCCCATCCGCACGTTGAGGAGGACCACCGTGCCCAGGACTGAGGCCGCCGCCTGGCAGAGCCTGCACATCCACCGCTACGAGGACCAGGACGGCTTCCTGGTCAACGGCCTCGCCCCGGTGCTGACGCCGCTGCGCGCCTCGGGCGCGGTGGAGGAGTTCTTCTTTCTGCGCTACTGGCAGGGCGGCCACCACATCAGGCTGCGTCTGCGGACCTCCCTGAAGACGGCGCAGGATGTGGCCGATGCCCTCGTCGCCCATCTGGCCCGCCACCCCGCCGGCACAGGCCTCGACGCCGAGGAGTTCGGTCCCGCACAGGCCACCATGGCCGCACTGGAAGCGGAGACGGCGAGCGAGGTGCTGCCGTCCGATTCGGTACACCACGCCACCTACACACCCGAGTTGGAGAAGTACGGAGGCAACCTCGGCGTGGCCATCGCGGAGCGCTTCTTCGTCGCAAGCAGCGATGTGGCGCTGGCCACGCTGGCCCGCCTTCCCGGCGGCTCCGGGAGGCGGCTCGGCGTCGCCTTCTCCACCATGCTGCGTGGGCTGTGCGCCGCCCGGCTCACCCCGGCCGAGATGGCTGGCTTCTTCGCCCACTACTGCGTGCTCTGGTCGCCCTATGTCTTCGACCGGTTCCTGGCGGACTGGCCCGAGCTGCTGCGCGCGCGCCGGGAGTCCGTCGGCCGGCACGCGGTCACGGTGCTTGACCAGTCCGACCGGGAGCCGACCGATCCGTTCGGCCGGGCGGTGGGCACCGCATGGCGTGAGCTGGCCGAATCCGCCGACACGGTGCTGCCCGCGGTCACCCTGGGGGGCAACGACGCGCCTGTGGCGCGGCGGCGGCAGATTCTACTGGTGAGCTATCTGCACACGCACAACAACCGGCTCGGGCTGATCCCTGAGCAGGAGTCCTTTCTCGGTTGGCTCGGACACCACGTGATCAGCGAATACGCCGGGCTTCCCCCCGCGGCGGACCTGCTGGACCGGGTCCGGGCCACCCGGCGCGAACGGCTCGGCGCCTACGCCGACCTCGCGCCCACTCCCTGAAACCCGCCGGCGCCGGTCCGGCAGCTTGCCGCACCGCGCTCGATTCGCTCGCTCCGTCTCGGCTCGCCTTGCATGTGAGGAGAACTCATGGACGTCACTGACCGCACCTATCCCTTCGCCCGGCACTGCCCTTTCGCCATGCCCGAGGAGTTCGGCTGGCTTCGCGGCCACCAACCGGTGGCCAAGGTCCGGCTCGAAAGCGGTGACGAGGCATGGCTGATCACTCGCTACGAAGATGTACGCGCCGCGCTGACCGACCCCCGGTTCAGCCGGTCGATCCACCGGGACGGTGCCGCTCACGTGGACACGGGCTTCCAGGCCGACGCCGACAGCCCGCTGTTCAACTTCGGCGGCACCATCTCCGAGCCCCCGGGCCACACCCGCTGGCGTCGCATCGTCAACCGCGCCTTCACCTCCCGACAGGCCGAGTCGATGCGCAAAGAGATCGCCGCGCACACCGACGCCCTCCTCGGTAAACTGGACGCCCGCGGCGAGGGCTTCGACCTGATGGCGGACTTCGCCTACAGGCTGCCGATTACCGTGATCTGCGACCTGCTGGGCATCGAGGACGCTGCCCGCCCGGAGTTCACCGAGCTGGCGGCCCAGCTCACGCGCCGCGACATGCAGTCCTCCTTCATCGAGTTCGGGCAGGCGCTCCAGTCGATCGGCCGCTATGCGGTCGGCCTGATCGTGCGCAAGCGGAAGGACCTGGGCGACGACCTGCTGAGCACCCTGATAACCCTCCGCGACGAGGAGGGTGACGCCGAAGGGCTCACCAACGAGGAACTGGTCTCCACGGTGATTCTGCTGCTCATGGCCGGCTATGAGAGCACCGCCGTGCAGCTGGGCAACATCTTCTACGCCCTCCTGCGCGACCCCGACCAGATGCGCGCTCTGCGCGAGCACCCGGAGCGGATCGACCGCGCGGTCGAGGAGCTGCTGCGCTACGCGCAGATGGGCACCGGATACGCCATCGCCAAGTTCACCACCGAGGAAGTCGAGCTGTCCGGCGTGACGATCCCGGCCGGATCCACCGTCTTCGTTTCGTTGGCCTCGGCCAACCGCGACGAGCGGATATTCGGAACGGACGCCGACACCCTGGACCTGAACCGGGCAAAGGCGCACCGGCAGACGGCGTTCGGCTACGGACCGCACTACTGCCTGGGTGCGGCGCTGGCCCGGGTGGAGATACAGGAGGCGGTCGCCCGCACCCTGACCCGCTTCCCTGGCCTGCGCCATGACGGCGACCTGGACGCGGTGGAGCTCACCAGCAACCTCTTCACCTACTACCCGCGCGAGCTGCGCGTCCTGCCCTGACCCCGCCGTCCCGCCACCACTGGAGCAGCCCGATGGACACCGCACAGGAGACCGACGCCTATCCGTTCCCGCTTGCCTGCCCCTTCACCCAGCCGCCCGAGCTGGCCCGGCGCCGCAAAGAGGCGCCGGTCGCTCCCGTGACCCTGCCCGGCGGCGCCTCCGCCTGGCTGGTGACCCGCTTCGACGACGTCCGGACCGTCCTCACCGACGAGCGGTTCAGCCGTAGCCCGGTCCGGCAGAACGCGGTGCGCGAGCAGCGCCGTGCGGGACCGGCCTCCGGCCCGGGACAGTTCGACTTCGGTGCCAAACTGGCCGACCCCGCCGCCCACGCCCGCTGGCGCTCCCGGCTCGGCTCGGTGCTCACTCCGCAGCATGCCGAGTCCCTGCGCCCACGGATCGGGCAGATCGTCGATGAGGCCCTGGACGAGATAGCGGTACGCCCTGACCGTACGGCCGAGTTCGTCTCGGACTTCGCCTACCGGATCCCGGTCCGGGTGCTCGCCGGGCTCTTCGACCTGACCCCGCAGTTGAGCGACCGGCTTCAGGGCTGGGCCACCCGGTTGCGCGGCGCCGCGCCTTCGACCGCGGCCTTCGGTGAGGCGATGCGCTCGCTGTACGAGGTCGCCGCCGAGCTGGTGGCCAGGGAGCGTGCCGAGCCCGGGCCCGGACTGATCGGGCTGCTGCTCTCCGCTGACCGGGAGGGCCGGGAGGGCACGGGGACGATGACCGATGAGGAACTGGTCTCCACCGTCTTCCTGCTGGCCACCGCGGGATACGAATCCACCGCCGTGCAGTTCGCCAACGGCCTGCTCGCCCTCTTCCAGCACCCGGTCGAGCTGGAGCGACTGCGGTCGGGCTCGGTTTCGATGGCCGCCGCCGTCGAGGAGATCCTGCGCTATGCCCAGGCCGGGACCGGCTTCGCGGGCACCACCTACACCACTGAGGAGGTACGGCTCGGCGATGTCACCCTGCCGCCCGGGGCGACGGTGCTGATCTCCCTGGACTCGGCCGGCCGGGACGAGCGGCGCACTGACCGGCCCGAGGTGTTCGCCCCCTCGCACGGCGCGCCTCACCACCACCTGTCCTTCGGCGCGGGCGGGCACTACTGCCTGGGCGCGTCCGTGGCCCGGGTTGAGCTCCAGGAGGGCTTCACCCGGCTACTCGCGCGGTTCCCCGGACTGCGCCTGTCCGGCGATCCCTGGAAGACCGAGTTCACCCGCAACCTCTTCCACCACTACCCGCGCGAACTTCGGGTGGAGTGGTGACCGGCCACCGAGAGGAAGTCGACATGAGCGACCAGGACGCGTCCCTGTACTGCTCCATCATTCTGTGGGACCTGTCGCGGTCCTCGCAGACGGTCCGCTCCCTGCGCACTTATCTGCGGGACTACGCGATCGAAAGCTATGAGAAGGTTCCCGGCCTACGGCAGAAGGTGTGGATCTCCTCGACCGGTTCGGAGGGAGAACTCTGGGGCGCGGTCTACCTGTGGGACTCGCAGGAGGCCGCGTACGGCCGACCGCCCGGGGTGTCGCATGTGCTCGAGCTGATCGGCTACCGCCCCACCGAGCGCCGCTACTTCGGTGTGGAGGCCGCGGCCACGGGCCTGGACAGCCTGGTGGGCGCGCTGACCGCCGGGGTGGGGATGGCTTTCCAGCCGGGATCTCCCGAGCCGTTGGCCCGTCCGCAGGAGTTCGTGCCGCCCGGCACCGACGCCTTCATCCAGGCAGGGGAAAACCCAGCCGGCCGTCCGGCCGTCAGCTGAGGGACGCATCGGCCCACGCCCCCACGGTGAACTGGCCGAAGTCGGACGGCGACGCCGGCATCGGCCACTCCGGCACCTCCAGCCGCGGCGGCTGAACGCCTCGGCCTCCCCGAGGCCAGGGCAGTCATCCGGTGAGTGTGCGCGGGCGCACCCGGGGCTCGCCCGCCCTCCCGGAGTACCCACGGTTCCGGGCGGTCGATGCGGTGGACCTCCGCCCCTGTCCGCTCTGCACGGGTGGAGGCCCGCGCCCGTCCCCTCCCGTCAGCTCTCCTGCATCCAGGCGAGCGTGATCCGCATGGCGCCGAACCGCCAGCCCGCCGGGGTCCGCACGGCGGTGCCCGCCACTCGCAGGCCGCTCGTGCGGTGGGGCGGTTCGCCGTCGCGGTGGAAGTACACGATCTGGTTCGCGGTGGCCTCGGCGTGGTCGCCGTCCACACTCACCAGCACGTCCCCGTGCACGTGCTGGGTGTGCTCCCCCTCGACCCGGCTCCGCCGCAGAAGGGCGGTCACCTCGTCGAGACCGTGCAGCTCGCCGCGCGGCCCGCGCACCAGGACGTCGTCGCTGTAGACGGTGTGGGCGTCGTCGTGGCGGTGTTCGTCCAGCAGGTTGGCCAGGCGGGCGAACAGGTCGGCGATCTCGATGCGGTCGGTGGTCCGGGTGGCGTCGGACACGGCATCCCCCTTGCGGCAGACCAAATGTTGGTGGGACCAACACTAGGGCAGTGTGTTGGTTTGACCAACACCATTTAGAGTGGCCGCCATGGACGAGCCCCCCGAGCGCCTGACGACGAAGCCGAGCTGGCTGATCAGCCAACTGGCCGTGCACGCACGCAGGTT
This sequence comes from Streptomyces sp. SS8, assembly GCF_054072955.1. Taxonomy (NCBI): domain Bacteria; kingdom Bacillati; phylum Actinomycetota; class Actinomycetes; order Kitasatosporales; family Streptomycetaceae; genus Streptomyces; species Streptomyces sp. SS8. The sequence goes on along the minus strand of NZ_JBSVCZ010000025.1, from coordinate 82,938 downwards.
GGCATTCGAGGGATTCGCCGCCGCCGGGGCGCGCGGATACCACTACCGCATCCTGGCCGCCCTCCAGGAGTTCGGGCCCGCGAGTCAGGCCGAACTCGGCCGCCGGTGCCGCGTCGACCGCAGCGATGTCGTGGCGGCCGTCGGCGAACTGGCCGGGCGGGGCTTCGTCGACCGGACGCCGGACCCGGGCCACGGGCGGCGCAACAGGGTGACGCTCACCGAGGAGGGCCTGCGGCGACTGCGGCACATGGACGAGGTGCTCGACCGGGTGCAGGACGACCTGCTCGGGCCGCTGTCGGCCGAGGACCGGCAGACCCTGACCCGCCTGCTCGGCCGCGTCCTCGCCCACCACGAACCGCACTGATCCCCCTCGCCCCACCCGTCCGGCGTCCGGCCGCGCGGGTGCGCCGCCCAGGTGGTGCGGGCGGAGCTACGGCAGGGCGTGCGGGTCAGGCGGGCAGGGCGGCGAGCCAGTCGGTCAGCAGGCGGTTGACCTCGGCGGGCCGCTCCTGCTGGATCCAGTGGCCGCAGCCGTCGAGGATGTGGGAGGCCACCAGGCCGGGCAGCGTGACCGGGTACGCCTCGATCGCGTCGGCCAGCCAGGTCGTGGAGGCGTCCAGGCCGCCGCCGATGAACAGCGACGGCTGGGTGACGGGGGCGCCGTCGTAGGCGGCGAGGTCCTCCCAGTCGCGGTCCATGTTGCGTTGACATCCTCGCCGCCCTGATGGACGGCGATCCCCGCCTACCGTGCCGCCCGTGGCCGCGGTGTCGGGTGGGTTCCCGCTTCGCCGCGCGGTGCGGGCACGGGTGCCCGTCTTACCAGCGCTCCACGGGCTGACACGGCCAGTCCAGCCGCCCGGGCGACGTTGACCGCCGCGTTGACGTCCCGGTCCAGCACCGCCCCGCACGCCGGGCAGGTCCACACACGGATGTGCAGGGGCTTGGGGCCGTCCTTCACGCCGCAGGCCGAGCACACCTGGGACGTGGGCTCGGACCGGCCGATCCGGATAAAGGTGCGCCCGTACCGGGCGGCCTTGTACTCCAGCATGGCTACGAACGCCGACCATCCGGCATCGTGCACGGACCTGGCCAGGCGGGTACGCACGAGTCCCTTCACACACAGGTCCTCCACCGCGACCGCTTGGTTCTCGCGGATCAGCTTCGTGGAGAGCCGGTGATGGAACTCGCGGCGCGCGTCCGCGACCTTCGCGTGCGCCCGTGCGACACGGATCCTGGCCTTGCCCCGGTTCCGGGAGCCCTTCTCCTTGCGGGAGAGGGACTGCTGCGCACGACGAAGCTTTTTCTCCGCCCGGCGCAGGAACCGCGGGCTGTCGATCTTTTGGCCGTCGGAGAGGACCGCGAAGTGCCCGAGCCCGAGATCGATACCCACTTCCGGAGACGTCTCCGGCAGCAGTTCCTCCGGGCCGGTCTCCACGATGAACGACGCGAAGTACCGGTCCGCCGCGTCTTTGATCACCGTCACGGTGGACGGAGCGGAGGGCAGTGCGCGGGACCACTTCACCCGCACGTCGCCGATCTTCGGCAGACGCAGCCTGCCGCCCGGGGTGATCGACCAGCGGGCGTTCGCGGTGAACCGCACGGCCTGCCGGGTGTCCCGCTTCGACTTGTACCGGGGCGCGCCCATCCGCGGGCGCCTGCCCGCCAGGCCGTCGAAGAAGTTCCGGTACGCGGTGTCCAGGTCGCGCAGCGATTGCTGGAGGACGACCGCGGAGACCTCTGCGAGCCAGGTCCGTTCCGGGGTGCGCTTGGCCTCGGTGATCAACCGCTTCGACAGGTCCCCGGTTTTCGGGAGCGGCAGCCCGGCGGCGCGGGCGGTCTCCCGAGCGCGGAGGGCGTCGTTGTAGACCACCCGCGCGCACCCGAACGCCCGCGCCAGCGCCGTGCGCTGGCCGGCGCTCGGGTAGAGGCGGAACCGGTACCGAAGCTGCACGCCGTCCACGCTATCCAGCAGCCCCGTCCACCTCGACCGGAACATGTGTACGGTCCGTCACCGTGTCGCCCGTCGTGCTGCGGCATAGGGCCTCCTCAAGGGCCGTGGGACGCCGCCGTGGTGCGGGCCGGCCCTCTCCGGCCCTCCGGCGGCTCGGCTCCGATCATGGGGGGGGGATCCTGCCCGGAGGGCGAGCCCGTTTGCCGGTCCGGCAAGCGTCGTTCCGGCGACGGGTGCCGGCGCGGCCGGTCGCCCGCGTCCGGTGGTTCCCGGAGACGGATCCGTTCGGGGTACCGACAAGTTCCGCAGGGGGTGCCGCAGGTGCTTCGCCTGCTTTTCCGGTGAGGTGATCGCCTGTCAGTCTCCTGTGGAATGCTGTGATCGTGGGCGCTGTCCTCCGGGGGACGGCGCCGCCTGCCGGAGTGTTCTCGGGGGTGCCATGACCGGTTGGTCCGGACCGGACCGCGGCGGGGGCGGAGTCGGCGACTGCGCCGAGGCCGCCGCCCGGGCGGCCTTCGTCGCGCTCGGCAACGGAAGGTGAGGAAGTCATGGGCGATATGACCACGGGGTCGCTGGTACTGCGGGTCGTCCCCGAAGCGGACGAGGACGCCGCCGAACTGGATGACCTGGCAGGGCAGCTAAGGACCGAACTGCTCGAACTGGACGTGGAGCGCGTCGATCCGCTGGCTGCGGACGACCTGCCCCCGCTGGCCAAGGGTGTGGGCACCACGGTGGGCGCGCTGCTCGTCCGGTTCGGCATCGCGCAGGGCGCGCGTGCCGTGGTGGGCGCCGTCAAGCGGTGGGCGGCGCGCAGTGAGAAGTCGGTGGAGATCACGTTCGGCGAGGACTCGCTGAAGGTGACGGGCATCAGTTCGGAACAGCAGGACCGACTGATAGAGATCTGGCTTGAGCGGCAGAACATCACTTCCTGAGCTGCAGCCCGGGCGGCGGTCCGCACTCGTCGTCGCCGTGTCCTCGTACGCCGACGACGGTCTCGCCCGGCTCCGGGCCCCGGCCAGGGACGCGGAGGCGCTCGCGGAGGTTCTGGGCGCCCCGGAGATCGGTGGCTTCGACGTGCGCGGACTCACCGACCCGACAGCGCAGGAGATCCGCAGCGGCGTCGACGACTTCCTCTCCGGGCGGAGCACGGACGAGTTGCTGCTGGTGTACTTCTCCTGCCACGGTCTGCTCGACGCGCGCGGGCGCCTGTACTTCGCGGGCGCGGACACCCGCAAGGAGCGGCTCGCCTCGACCGGTGTCGAGTCCGGATGGCTGCTGGAGCAACTGGACGAGTGCCGGGCCCGGCGCCAGGTGGTCATCCTGGACTGCTGTTTCAGCGGTGCGTTCGCGCGGGGGGCGAAGTCCGCCGAGCGTGATGTGGACCTGGAGTCCCGGATCGTGGGGCACGGGCGGGGACGGACCGTTCTGACGGCCTCGCGGTCCCGTGAGTACTCCTTCGAGGGCGAGAGCCTGACGGAGGCGGCCGTTCCGGAGGGTTCGGTGTTCACGACCGGTCTGGTCGACGGACTCCGTACGGGCGCCGCCGATGCGGACGGCGACGGGTACATCTCGGTCGAGGACGCGTTCGACCACGCGGCCGCGTATGTGGTGGAACGGGGAGCCAAGCAGACACCGCAGCGCTGGGTGTTCGGAGGCGAGGGAAGGATCTGGCTCGCGCGGGCGGCGGTGCGTGCCGCTGCCGGGGACGATCTGCCCGAAGCGCTGAGGATGGCGCTGGACAACCCGCTGCCCGCCGTACGCGTCGCCGGCGTCATGGCACTCGGCGAGTGGTTGTCGGAGGGGGGCGAGGCCCGTTTCCGGCTCGCCCGGCGGTACCTGGAGCGCATCGCCGCGACCGACGACCCGGCGGTCGCGCGGGCGGCCCGAGCACTGCTACCCCCGCCGGAGGCAGCGAGCCCGGCCGTGGCGGCCTCGCCGCGGCGGAGGCCCGCACAGCCGCGTGTGGTGCAGCCACCGCCGCGACAAGACACACGCCTGTCCGTGGTGCAGCCGCCCCCGCGAGGGGCCGCACGACCACATGTGACGCCCTCGCCCTCGCCCTCGCCGAAGAAGGCTGCCGCCGGGCCGGGTCTCCTGCACACCCTGCCGGTCTGGGACACTCCCGATGACCTGGGACAGTTGCGGTGGATCAGCGGCATGGCTGTTCACCCCACGGCGCCGTTGGTCGCCGTCGCGCCCAACGGGGAATCGCAGCAGCACGCCGATGGCGGACCACCGCAGCTCTGGGACCCCGTGGAAGGCCGCCTTCTGCACACCCTGCACAGTCATGGCAATCCGATCCAGGCGCTCGCCTTCAGCCCCGACGGGGACTTTCTGGCCACTTCGAGCTACGAGGACGTACGGATCTGGGACACGCACCACTGGCGGCAGCGGCAGCTGCACACTCTGATGAACGGGCTGGGACTCACCTCCGGACAGCTCGCCTTCGCTCCCGGCGGCCGGCTGCTCGCCACCGACGACTACGACGGCACGGTCCAGGTCTGGGAGCCGTCGAGCGGGCGGGAAGTGCTCAGAGTCGGCCGGGACACCCACGGACGCGACCCGCGCGTCACGGCACTGGCGTTCAGCCACGACGGGCTCACCCTGGCCACAGGGACCGACAGCGGGGTCGTGAGGGTCCTGGATGTCACCTCGGGCAGACAGCTGCTGCGGTCGAAATGCCACGGGGGCTGGGTGACCGGACTCGCGTTCGGTCCTGGTGACCGGCAGTTGGTCAGCACCGGGAGCGTCGACGGTTCCGTCGTCCTGTGGGACACCGAGAAGTGGCGCGCACTGCGGAAACTCCAAGTCGGTGAAGGTGGCGTGGGGGGTGTCGAGTTCAGCCCGCACGACGGGCTCCTTGCCGTCAGCACCGGACTCGACGTACGCCTGCTGCGGCCGGACACCGGACAGCATGTGGCCACGCTGGGCGAAAGACTCGGCGACGCCACCGAGGTCTTCGCCTTCAGCCACGACGGCGGGCTCCTGGCCTGCGCGGGTGTCGGCGGTGAGGTGGGCGTCTGGGACGCGCGGAACAACCGGCGGATGCACCGCCTGACAGGTGGTCACGAGAGCAGCGCCACGCACCTGGGCTTCACCCCGGACGACCGCCACCTCGTCACCGGCGGCGGCGAAGGTGTCTGCGTCTGGCGAGTGTGCTGAGAAGCCGCTGCCCGCGACACATCCGGCAGGTGAACGCCGGGGACCTCCCGGCGGAGCGGCGCCGTCCCCACGTGGCGGGGGCGCGCTGTCCGTGCGTCATGCGGCGGGGCCAGGGGCGGAGGACCGGCGGGTGGTGTCCCGCCGGGTGATGGCCTCGGCCACCTGCTCGACGGCGGTGCGCAGGAAGCCGCCGTAGGCGTCCTGGGGGAGGTCAGGGATGTGCCCGCGGGCCGCGTCGATGTGCTCGGCGGCGGCCTCGAACGACCCGAGCCGGCGGTAGTCGTCGGCGAGGTTGAGGTGCAGGGACGGGTAGAAGGCGGCGATGCGCAGACCGGCGTGGTGTTCCTGAAGACGCTGTTCGGTCACGGCGTCGGCGGCGTCCAGGGCCCGGACGTCCCAGGCCAGGGCCTGGGCGGGGTCCTCGTGGAGGTCCGCCAGGTGGTGCGCGAGGGTGCAGCGGTACAGCGGGTCGCCGGCGGGACCGATCGCGGACCACAGGTCCAGGAGTTTGCGGCGGGCTGCCTGCGCCTCGCCGCTCTGTCCTTCGGCGACGGCTGCGCCTATGGCCTCCATGGTCGGGTCGGGGGTGGCGGGGGCGGCGGTCATCGGAAGGGCTCCTCGTGGTTGTCGGTCAGGCGTGGTGGCCGGGGCCGGCGGGCATGGCCCAGGTGGTCAGGTCGCCGCGGTCGGCGGAGCGGACCGTGACGGGCAGACCGGTCCCGCGCAGGTCGAGCATCACGTCGGGGCCGATGGCGGTGCTGACGGCCGGGTAGAGGGTGGTCAGCTCGAAGAAGACCCGCACCTCCCCTCCCGTCACGGTGGCCGGGAGCAGGGTGCCGGGGTGCCCGTCGGCCGCCGGTAGGGCCAGGCCGCGCCGGGTGGCGTGCAACTCGATCCGCTCGCCCGGGTGTTCCTCCAGTGCCCGCAGCAGCGTGTCCTTCGCCACCGTCGCGCGGGTGGTGGCCTCCGGCAGGGAGGCGAGCATCAGGTGGTGGTCGGGGAACTCCTCCCTCAGCACCCGGCAGTGCCGGTCCTGCCGTCCCGCCATGCGCAGCCGGATGCCGTACGGTGTCGCCTCGATACGTACCAGGGGACTGCGGCGCATCTCGCCTGCCGCGGCCCGCAGTTCGCCGCCGTCGACCGTGGCGGCCCAGGTCGTGGCCGCCGGTTCGGCGGGGACGAGCGTCCGGGTCGAGAGCCGGTACCGGTCGGTCGCGGTCAGCGCGACCGCCTCGGCGGTCGCCTCGACGCGCAGTCCGCCCAGCACCGGCGGCTCCGGATCGCACACGGTCGCGGTCAGCACCTGCTCGACCGCGTCGGCCAGCACGGGCCCCTTCAGCGCGGCGACCGGCCGGCTCGGCACGCCGTGGAGCGAGGACTTGAGCGCGGCGGCTTCCCCGCGTACCGCCGCCGCGTCCCCGAGGACCTTCGCGACGTGCTCGTCGATCAGCCGGGACGCCTCGCCGGGCCCGGCGCCGAGCACCGCCTCGGCGGTGGTCAGCGGCATGGCGATCCGGCGGAGCCGGCGGAGGGTGGTGGCCCGTGGCACCTGGTCGGCGCCGTAGTAGCGGTAGCCCGAGACCGGATCGGTCTCGGCGGGGGGCAGCAGCCCGGAGTCGGCGTAGAACCTCAGCGCGCTGGGGGTCAGACCGGTGCGCTGGGCGAAGACCCCGATGGGCATCAGTTCGGAATTCGGCACCCGGTCATCGTCGGGCTTCGAGCAGGTCGAAGGTCAATACCGGGTGCGGGGCGTACCGCGCCGGGGCCCGGGGGCGCCGGACCTGCCTGCCCGCATGACCGTGGATCTGTTCGCAGGCATCCGTGCAGACGACTACGCGGCGGCGCTGGACTGGTACGAACGGCTGCTCGCCCCCCGCCGGCGTTCGTCGCGAGCGAGACGGAGGCCGTGTGGGAACTGGCGGAACACCGTTCGGTGTTCATCGAGCGGCGGCCCGAGCACGCCGGCCATGCCCTGCACACCGTCTTCGTCGACGGCCTCGACACCCTCGTGGCCGGTATCGCCGCCCGGGGCCTGGAGCCGGCCAGCCGGGAGACCTGTCCGAACGGCGTCCGCAAGGTCACGTACCGCGATCCGGAGGGGAACGAGATCGGGTTCGGCGGCGCTCCGCTCTGATCGCGGGCGGCTCGCAGGGCCGACCCGTGCGGTCGGCGCCCGGCGGGGGAAGAGATCCGCCCCGCCAGCTTCAACCTATAGCGCACCGGGGGCCTTGCGGCAAGACCCGGGTCCTGCCGCAGAATCGTCGCCCTGGGCCGGAAACCGCGCAAACGACGGGTTTCGCAGGTTATGCGTTTCTCTGTGCGCTTATGCGGCGCACGGGACGGCCGGCCCGGGACCGATTCTCTTCACATGGGGGGCTTCCGTGATCGACGTGATCATCGCCGGCGCCGGGCCGACCGGTCTGATGCTGGCCTGCGAGCTGCGGCTGCACGGTGTGCGCGTGGTGGTGCTGGAGAGGGAGGCGGAGCCGACCGGGGTCGTCCGCGCGCTCGGCCTGCACGTGCGCAGCATCGAGGTGATGGACCAGCGCGGCCTGCTGGACCGGTTCCTCGCGCACGGCAGGCAGTACCCGGCCGGCGGCTTCTTCGCCGGCATCCCCAAGCCCTCACCCGAGCGGCTGGACACCGCGCACCCGTACGTCCTGGGCATCCCGCAGCCGGTCACCGACCGCCTGCTGGCCGAGCGCGCCGCCGAGTTGGGCGCCGAGATCCGGCGCGGCCGCGAGGTGACCGGGCTGGAGCAGGACGAGGACGGGGTGACCGTCGAACTGGCCGACGGTACGCGGCTGCGCTCGCGCTACGCCGTCGGCTGCGACGGCGGCCGCAGCACGGTGCGCAAACTGCTCGGCGTCGGTTTTCCCGGCGAGCCCGCCGGGGTCGAGACGCTGCTGGGCGAGATGGAGGCGACCGAGGACCCGGCGGTGATCGCGGCCGTGGTGGCCGATGTGCGCAGGACCCAGTTGCGGTTCGGCGTCGGGCCCGTCGAGGAGGGGATCTACCGCGTCGTCGTGCCGGCCGAGGGGCCGGCCGGGGACCGCACCGTCCCGCCGACCCTGGAGGAGATCAGGAGGCAGTTGCGGGCGGTCGCCGGCACCGACTTCGGCGTGCACTCGCCGCGCTGGCTCTCCCGCTTCGGCGACGCCACCCGGCAGGCCGAGCGCTACCGGGCCGGCCGGGTGCTGCTGGCCGGCGACGCCGCCCACATCCACCCGCCGGTCGGCGGCCAGGGCCTCAACCTGGGCATCCAGGACGCCTTCAACCTGGGCTGGAAACTGGCCGCCGAGATCACCGGCTGGGCGCCCGAAGGGCTGCTGGACAGCTACCACGCCGAACGGCACCCGGTGGCCGCCGACGTACTGGACAACACCCGCGCGCAGATGGTGCTGATGTCCACCGAGCCCGGCCCGCGGTCGGTGCGCCGGCTGGTGTCGGAGCTGATGGACTTCGAGGAGGTCAACCGGCACCTGACCGAGAAGATCACCGCGATCTCGGTCCGCTACGACTTCGGCCGGGGCCACGAACTGCTCGGCCGGCGGCTGCCGGACGTGAAGCTGGGGCGGGGGCGCCGCCTGTACGAGCTGATGCGAGGCGGACGCGGGCTGCTGCTGGACGGGACCGGCCGGCTGTCGGTGGCGGGCTGGGCGGACCGCGTCGACCATGTCACCGACGCCGGCGGGGAGTTGGACGTGCCCGCGGTGCTGCTGCGGCCGGACGGCCATGTGGCGTGGGCGGGAGAGGAGCAGTCCGGGCTGCTCGACCACCTGCCCAGGTGGTTCGGTCCCGCCACCACCGGCTGAGCCCGGGGGCGGGGCCCGCCCCCGGCGGGGTCAGGCTTCGGTGAGCCGGGGTTCGCTTCCCTCCCCGGCCCGCTTCCCGGGCGCCGCGCGCGGGGTGAGGAGGAAGGACAGGGTCATCAGCGCGGTGGCCGCCACCGGCACCCAGCCGACGCCCGCGACGCCGATGACGGCGCCGCCGAGCGCACCCGCCACACCGGTGCCGAGGTAGAGGCCGCTGATGTTCAGCGCGAGGGCGGTCATCGCCGCCCGGGATCCGGCCGCGCCCATGATGCTCCCCTGGACCGGCGGGTTCAGCCCCCATGCGAACACCGCCCAGAGGGCGATGACCACACCCAGCACGACCGGGTCGCCGATGCCGCCGAACACCAGGGCCGCGGCCAGCGCCAGCGCGAGGGCGTGCCCGCCGACGACCAGGCGGAGACTGCGGCGCGGGCCCAGCGCGTCGGCCGCGCGGCCGGCAAGCAGCGCGCCGAGCAGACCGGCGACGCCGACGGTCAGGAGCATCACCGACAGCAGACCGTGGGAGCCGCCGGCGACCTCGGCGGTGTAGGCCGCGAGGTAGGTGTAGAACATCAGGCCGCCGCTCGCCGCCAGGAACGTGACCGCCACCAGGCGCAGCACGGCCGTGTTCCGCAGCGGTGCGAGCCTCTCGCGCAGCGGGGCGGGCTCGCTGCCGCCGATGCGTGGTGCGGTGGCCAGGAGCCCGAGCGCGGCGACCGCCCCCACCGCCGCGATCAGCCAGAACGTCGCCCGCCAGCCGAAGGCTCCGCCGAGCCACGTCCCCAGCGGCACACCGGTGAACAACGCCGCCGTCATGCCCGCCGTGACCACGCCGAGATAGCGTCCCCGCATGCCCTCGGGCGCGCCCATGGCCGCCGTGGTGAAGACGGCCGAGGTCACCACGGCCGCGGCCAGGGCGGCGAGCACCCGGGCCGCCATCAGCGGCCAGTACCCCGGCGCGAGCGCGGCGGCGGCGTTGGCCAGCACGAAGACCAGCAGGCCCGCGATCATCACGGTGCGCTTGGGGAAGCGTTCGAAGGCGACCGCCAGCGTCGGCGCCCCGAGTGCGTAGACGACGGCGAACACCGTCACCAGCTGCCCGGCCGCCGGGACGCCCACGTCCAGGTCGGCCGCGACGGCCCTGAGCACACCGGCGATGATGAACTCGTCGGTGGCCGTGGCCAGGAGGGTCAGGAACAGCACCGCGAGCCAGCTCGGCAGAGTGCTTCTCATGTCGGGCGAACCTCCGTCACGCGCGCCGGAGCAGCGGGGGACGGGAGACCGGCCCTTGCGCTCAGGGGACGCGCGCTCGTAGCGATGGGAACCGGGATCCGGGCGGCGGCGGGCCCCCCGCCCGCCGCCGCCCCTTCTGCTCGTAGTACCGGATGGACCGGCGGCTCGCCCCGGTCCGCTCGGACAACTCCCCGATCTGCACGTGTCCCCTTTCACGGCGAAGGCCCACAGGGCGGCCGCCGGCCACGTCACGGCCGGCGGCGCACAAGGGACAACCGCGGCGACGCACCGGCTGCTTCCCAGCCTGGCGCTGCGGGCGGGGTCGAGGCTGTCCTGGGGCCCGCCTCCCGTCACCGGTCTCCGCGTGGGCCGTAGGGCTGGAGGAGCTGGTCGACGGGCGCGTAGTCGTCGGTGAGCGGCCGGGCGTCGCCCACCCAGGAGGCGAGGTCGCCGCCGGTGACGACCTTCCAGCCGGTCCCCCGGGCGTCCAGCTCTTCCTGGACCGCGCGCGGGTCGACCGGCCGGCCGGAGGCGAGCACCACCAGATTGCCGCCGTCGGCGGCGGCCGGGCCCAGGCCGATGTCGGCGGGGTCGCCGACGAGGGCGACGTGCTCGAAGACCTCGCCGAGGGTGGCCGCCTCGGCGCGCGCGAAGGCCAGATCACCGTGGTCGATGAGGTTGGCGACGTACAGGCCGTCCTTGTCCAGCACCCTGCGCACGTCGGTCAGCGCCTCCACCGTGGTGAGGTGCCAGGGCACGCTGACGCCCCCGAAGGCGTCGCCGACGACGAGGTCGCGGCTGCCGGTCTCCAGCCGCCGCAGGCCGAGCCTTCCGTCCTCCACGCGTACGTCGATACCGGTTGCGGAGCCCAGACCGAGCCGGTCGTGGTCGATGCGCACGACCCCGCCGTCGATCTCGGACACGACGCTGCGCGTTCCGGGCCGCGTGGCCGCCAGGTAGCGGGGGAAGGTGAGCCCGCCGCCGCCCAGGTGGTGGGCCGCGAGCGGCTCCTGCCCGGGAAAGGCTGCGTCGACCACCGACGCGATGGCGCGTACGTAGGCGAACTTCAGGTAGGTCGGGTCCTCGATGTCGACGTAGGAGTGGCGAAGGCCGTCCAGGACGAGCGTGCGGCCGCTGTCCCGGTCCGGGTCGGCGACGACCCGTGCGCAGTGGTATCTGGTCTCCGCGTCGCAGCCGCCGGGCGCGACCGTGGCGGCCAGGCCGCCGGCGAGGACCGCGAGCGCCAGGGCGGGTGCGCCACTCCACCCGCGCGTCCGCCACTCGACCAGCGCCGAGCCGGCCACCAGCAGCGAGCCGAGACCGATCAGGATGCCGCTGACCGGCAGGCGCGACACGAGGACGAAGCCGGTCAGGACGGTGCCGAGGATGGCGCCGGCGGTGCCGACGCCGGACAGCCGGCCCACGACCGTTCCGGTCTCGGCGAGAGTGGTGAGACGCAGCTTGGTCACGATCGGCGTCACCGCGGAGAGCAGCGCGCCCGGCACCAGGATGGTCAGCGACGCGATCGACAGCAGCGCGGGCGGCGCCCACTCCGCCGTGGTGCGCAGCACGGCGGGGGTGAGCGCCACCACCGCTCCCGACACCCCGAGCGAAGGGCCCAGGAGCCGGCGCGGGTCGACCCGGTCGGCGACGCGCCCGCCCAGCCAGGAGCCCAGCGCGATGGCGGTGAGGGCTATGCCGATCACCAGGGTGCTGGTCTCCAGGGTGAGACCGAGGTAGGGGGCCAGCAGCCGCAGGGCGGTGATCTCGACGACCAGGACCGCGGCCGAGGACCCGAACACGAGCACGGCGGCGGCGCGGGAGCCCGGACCGCGACCGCGGGGCGCGCTCCGGGCGACGGGCGGGGAAGACGATTCGGTCACATGGGACATCCTCGCACGCGCCGCACCGGCCGAACGGCCACGGCCGAAGCCCCTGTTGCCCGGTCGCCCCGGGGTTCGCGGCGGCGCACGAGCCACCGGGCGGAACCGTCGTGGCCGCCTCCCCCTCCGTACCGCGTCATGGTCCTGCCTCCTGCCCAACGGCACGGGCCCGCCGCCGTCACGCCGCGCACCGGCCCGGTCCAAGGTCCCCACCCGCACAACGCGCGCCGTACCGGCACCGGATCCGCCGCCCCGGGCCCGTACGCGAAAAGGGCCTGCTTGCCAATGCTTCCGCGCGCGCATTACTGTCGCCACGCCTTGGTGAACGGGAAATCCGGTGCGATACCGGTGCGGCCCTCGCCACTGTGATCGGGAAGTCCGGCTCCAGCCCTCGCGGGCGGCCACTGGGTCCTTCGGGGCCCGGGAAGGCGGAGCCCGGGCGGTGGTACCCGTCAGCCAGGAGACCGGCCAGGGCGCGTCAACCATCCACGAGGTGCTGGAGAGGGTCTGTCCGGTCATGCACATAGCCGAGGGCTTCCTGCCCCCCGCGCACGCGGTCGCCTGGGGCGCCGCGTCCGCCCCGTTCATCGTCCACGGAGTCCGCCGTCTCACCCGTGAGGTCAGGGAGCATCCCGGGAGCACTCTGCTCCTGGGCGCCTCCGGAGCCTTCACGTTCGTCCTGTCGGCCCTGAAGTTGCCGTCGGTGACCGGGAGTTGCTCGCACCCCACCGGCACGGGGCTGGGGGCCATCCTGTTCCGGCCGCCGATGATGGCGGTACTGGGCACCATCACGCTCCTGTTCCAGGCGCTGCTGCTCGCGCACGGCGGACTGACCACGCTGGGCGCCAACGCCTTCTCGATGGCGATCGCCGGCCCCTGGGCCGGGTACGCCCTCTACCGGCTGCTGCGGCGGTCCGGTGCGCCGCTGATGGCGGCCGTCTTCTGCGGCGCCTTCGCCGCCGACCTGTCCACCTACTGCGTCACCAGTGCGCAGCTGGCGCTGGCGTTCCCCGATCCGGTCAGCGGATTCTGGGGCGCGCTCGGCAAGTTCGGCTCCATCTTCGCCCTCACGCAGATCCCCCTCGCGGTGAGCGAGGGGCTTCTGACGGTGTTCGTGATGCGGCTGCTGGTGCAGTCCAGCCGGGGCGAGCTGACCCGGCTGGGCGTGCTGGTGTCCGGCGGGCGGGCCGGAACGAAGAAGGCGGCCGGCAGCGAGGCGGTGGCGTGATGAGCAGGAACGCGAAGATCAACGCCCTGCTGCTGCTCGCCGTGGCCGCCCTCGCGGTCCTGCCCCTGGCCCTCGGCCTCGGCGACCACAAGGAGGAGCCGTTCGCCGGCGCCGACGCCGAGGCGGAGACGGCGATCACCGAGATCGAGCCGGACTACGAGCCGTGGTTCTCCCCGCTGTACGAGCCGCCCTCCGGTGAGGTGGAGTCGGCGCTGTTCGCCCTGCAGGCCGCGCTCGGCGCGGGCGTTCTCGCCTACTACTTCGGCCTGCGCCGCGGGCGCCGCCAGGGCGAGCGGCGGGCCGGGGCGCTGCGGGAGGCGCAGCAGGGGGCCCTGCCGGAAGCGCGTCCGGAGGATGCCGGGGGCAGCGCGGGGAGCGCCGGGGAGACCGGGCCCCGGGGAGCCTGAGCCCGTGCTGCCGATCGACGCGGCGGCGCACGGCAACCGCTGGCGCCGCCGCCACCCCGTGGACAAGGCCGTGCTCGGCTTCGGCCTCACCGCACTGGCGCTGTGCCTGCCGCCCTGGCCGGGCGCGGCCCTGGTGTCCCTCACCGCGCTCGCCGTGCTGCTGGGCCCGGCGGGCGTGCCCGGCCGCAGACTGTGGCGCGCCTGCCGGGTGCCCCTGGGCTTCTGCGTGACCGGCGCGGCCACGCTGCTCGTCCAGGTCGGCGGTCCGGAGGGGCTGCTGTCCCTCGCCGACGACGGCCCGGCCCGTGCCGGGGAGCTGCTGCTGCGCACCTCGGCGGCCTCCCTGGGCGTGCTGCTGTTCGCCTTCACCACCCCGATGTCCGACCTGCTGCCCCGCCTGGTGAGGGCCGGTGTGCCCGCGCCGGTCGTGGACGTCGCCCTGGTGACGTACCGGATGAGCTTCCTGCTGCTGGATTCTGTGCGCCGCGTCCGTGAGGCGCAGGCCGCCCGGCTCGGGCACACCACCCGGGCCGCGGCCTGGCGCTCCCTGGCCTCTCTGGGCGCCACCGCGTTCGTCCGCGCCTTCGGCCGGGCCGCCCGGCTGCAGGACGGGCTCGCCGGGCGGGGTTACGACGGCGCCCTGCGGGTGCTGGTGCCCGAGGCGGGCGTCTCCGTGCGCTTCACCTCCGGCAGCGTCGCGCTCCTGGGCGCCGTGACCGCCCTCACCCTCGTCCTGGAAGGACCTCTGACATGAGCGAGCCGGCGCTCGTCGCCCTGCGGGATGCGTCCTTCTCCTACGAGGACGGGCCGCCGGTGCTCAGCGGCCTCGACTTCGAGGTGCGCGAAGGGCGCACGCTCGCCCTGCTGGGCCGCAACGGCAGCGGCAAGACCACGCTGATGCGGCTGCTGAGCGGCGGACTGCGGCCGGACGGCGGCGAGCTGGCCCTCCATGGTCGGCCCGTCGCCTACGACCGCAAGGGGCTGACCCGGCTGCGCACGACCGTCCAGCTGGTCGTGCAGGATCCCGACGACCAGCTCTTCGCCGCCTCCGTCGCCCAGGACGTCTCCTTCGGGCCGCTGAACCTGGGGCTGCCGGACGCCGAGGTGCGGGCGCGGGTCGACGAGGCGCTGGAAGCCCTGGACATCGGCCACCTGGCAGACCGTCCCACCCATCTGCTCTCCTACGGCCAGCGCAAGCGGGCCGCGATCGCGGGGGCGGTCGCGATGCGGCCGGAGGTCCTGGTCCTCGACGAGCCGACCGCGGGGCTCGACCCGGACGGCCGGGAGCGGCTGCTCGCCACGCTGGACGGGCTGTGCGAGGGCGGGACGACGGTGGTGATGGCCACGCACGACGTCGACCTCGCCCTGCTCTGGGCCGACGACGCGGCGCTGCTCACCCCGGACGGGGTCCGTACCGGGCCGGCCGCCGCGATGCTGGCCCGCACCGACCTCCTGCACCGGGCGGGGCTGCGGCTGCCCTGGGGCATCGCGGTGGAGCGGCTGCTGCGGGCGCGGGGCCTGGCCTCCGGCGCCGCCGCGGGCCCGCGCACCCCGGAGGAGCTGGCGGCGCTCGCGCACGCCCACGCCGACGGTCCCGGCCCCGCCCCGGCGGCCGGCGCCTGACGAGCACGGGCGCGGGCACGGGCACGAGCGCGGGCGCGGCGGCGCGAGGGGAACGGCCCGCGGCGCACCGGGAATTCGGCGGCGCCCGCGGCGGCCCCGGCCGTTCGCGGGGCGAGCGGGACCTTGCTACCGTGAACCGTGCTGGCTCGACGCGGCGCGGGGAATGTATGATCCGGGCGAATACTCAACGCGCGGGAAACAGGCCGCGCGGGCCTCGGGCGGGAAAGTGGGGAATTCTCCGGACGGCAGCGAATTCCCCTTGCTTATGCAATGCCCGGTCGACGCAGTCATTCGCGGGCCGTCGTCACGCAGGGCTCCACATCCCCGAAAAATCGCGCCATCGAACACAGCAGCCGGCAGGACGACCATGACTGAGTTGGACACCATCACGAATCCGTCCGATCCCGCGGTACAGCGGATCATCGACGTCACCAAGCCTTCCCGATCCAGCATAAAGACGACGCTGATCGAGGACACCGAGCCCCTCGTGCACTGCATCACGGCAGGTGTGGAGTTCATCGAGGTCTACGGCAGCGACGGCACGCCCTTCCCGCCCGAGTTGCTGGAGCTGTGCCGGCGGCAGGACGTACCGGTCCGCCTCATCGAATCGTCGATCGTCAACAAGCTGTTCAAGGGGGAGAGGAAGGCCAAGGCGTTCGGCATCGCCCGTGTCCCCCGCCCGGCGCGGTTCAGCGACATCGAGAGCCGGAACGGAGATGTCGTCGTCCTCGACGGGGTGAAGATCGTCGGGAACATCGGCGCGATAGTGCGGACGTCGCTGGCGCTCGGGGCCTCGGGGATCGTCCTGGTCGACAGCGATATCACCAGCATCGCGGACCGGCGTCTGCAGAGGGCCAGCCGGGGCTACGTCTTCTCGCTCCCCGTCGTCCTCTCCGGCCGCGAGGAGGCCATCGACTTCATCCGGGGCAGCGGAATGCGGATGATGACGCTCAGCGCGGGAGGCGATCTCTCCGTCAGGGAGCTCGGGGAAATCCCCGATCGGCTGGCCCTGCTGTTCGGCAGCGAGAAGGGCGGACCTTCCGAGCTTTTCGAGAAGGCGTCCTCCGCCTCGGTCTCGATTCCCATGGCCGGCACGACCGAGTCCCTCAACGTGTCCGTCTCCCTCGGTATCGCGCTGCACGAGAGGATTCACCGGAATCTCGCGGCCGGCCGGTAGCCGGCAAGCGCCTCCGCTTCCCGGGCACCCGGCCGCCCGGCCCCGTCCCCTCGGTGGTGACCACTGACGGGACGGGGCCGGTGGGTGGACGACCTCGGTTTTCACGCGGAGCCGCTCAGGTCGACGAGACGCACGGGCTCCGACAGCACCGCGCGGGCGCCGTCGAAGTCGGCCAGGCGTGCCGCGACCGTGGCGGCGGCGAGGCGTTCGGGGAGGGCCGCGGAGAACTTCAGCCCGCGTACGGCCCGGGGGTCCACGTCGGGCAGGACGAGGTTGTCGCCGACGCTTTCGCGGGCCGCGCTCCAGTCGGCCGGTGTGAGGTCCTCGCGCAGGCGCAGCCAGCAGTCGGTGGGGCGCTGCAGGGGGTCGGCGACCGGCCGGAGCGTGGCCGCGAGGGTGGCGTTGGCGCGGTAGCCGGCCCAGGTCCACCAGCGCACGTCGCCGCCGGAGCGGGTGATCAGGGTGCCGCCCGGGTGCACGGTGCCGGGGGCGTCGGTCTCGCGCTGCCCGGCCAGGCGCGCCGAGGCGCGCCTGGTGAGGGCGACGGGCGGGTCCGCGCCCAGCAGCACCTCGCGCATGGCGCGGGTGAGGGCGTACGACAGTCCGGCGATGCCGCCGTTCGTCCACTTGGCGACGCCGCCGCCGTCGGCGGGTTCGACGAAGACGCGCTTGCGCTTCCAGTCGGTGTAGGTGACCTGCCAGCTCCGCCCGCCGAGCAGCAGGCGTCGCGGGCCGGGGCGTTCCTCGGTGAGCACGCTCGGGTCGGTGCGGCCGATCTCGGTGCGCCCGGACAGCACGGTGAACTGCGGCGGCGCGGTGAAGGACGCGGTGAGTTCGATGAAGTGCCGCCTGCCGAAGCGGCGTTCCGCCTCGGGGCCGACGAACAGCATGCCGCCGTCGCTGTCGAGGAAGCCCTCCTCGGTGAGGTGGCGCAGGATCGGGGCGGCGGACCGGTCGAAGGGGGCCAGGCCGTTCCACTGCCGTTCCCACAGCCGGTCGCCGAGTCTGTGCTGCTGCAGGGTGGCGGCGAGGAGTTGCTGGGCCACCAGATGGCGCGGCTCGGGGGGCGGGAGGACCGGTTCGACCCAGCCGCGCGACCACAGCAGCAGCAGTCCCGCCGCCTGCAGCAGGGTGTCCTCGTGCGTGGTGAGGAACAGGCAGTTGCGCACGGTGCCGGGGCGTCGGCCGGTGCGGCCGACGCGCTGCAGGAAGGAGGCGACGGAGGCCGGCGAGTCGATCTGTACGACGCGGTCCAGGTCGCCGACGTCGATGCCGAGTTCGAGGGTGGAGGTGGAGACGATGACGCAGTCGCGTGCTTCGGCGAACGCCTGCTCCGAGCGGGTGCGTTCGTCGACGGAGAGGGAGGCGTGGGAGAGGAAGACGGTCACCTCGCGGGCGCGGAGCGCGGCGCCCAGTTCCTCGACCCGGCGGCGCGAGTCGCAGAAGACCAGGCGCTTCTCCCCGCGGTGCAGGGCGGCGATGAGCTTGGCGGCGTTGTCGAGGGAGCCGACGTAGTCGAGTTCCACCTCGCCGGCGGGTCTGACGGGCGCGGGGCTGGCGTGCGGCGCCTCGGTGGCCCGCTCCCCGTGTCCGGCCGCGCCGGTGGCGGGCGGGTGGGCGCCCGGGGCGACGACCTGCCCGGTGCGGCTCCCGGCAGCGGCCCCTTGCAGCCAGCGCAGCAGTTGCCCGGGGTTGCCGACGGTGGCCGAGAGCCCGACGCGCTGGATGGGCCGGCCGGTGACCCGCTCAAGCCGTTCGAGTACGGCGAGCAGGTGCCAGCCCCGGTCGTCGCCCGCGAAGGCGTGCACCTCGTCGACGACGACGGCCCGTACGCTCCCCAGCAGCCGCGCGTGGTCGGTCCTGATCCCGATCAGCATCGCCTCGAGCGATTCGGGCGTGGTCAGCAGGATGTCCGGCGCCTCGGTCCGGATGCGCTGCCGCCGCGACTCCCTGGTGTCGCCGTGCCAGAGGGCGGCGCGCCGTCCCAGCCACTGGGCGTAGGTGTCGACGCGGCCGATCAGGTTGTTGAGGAGCGCCTTGAGGGGGCACAGGTACAGCACAGAGGTGCCGGTCCACCGTTGCGCGGCCATCGCCGACAGCAGCGGGAAGCAGGCCGCCTCGGTCTTGCCGCCGGCCGTCGGGGCCAGCAGGACGGCGTCCTCGCCGTCCATGAGCGGGGCGATCGCCGCCCGCTGGAGGGGGCGCAGGTCGGGCCAGCCGAGGGTGTTGACGATGTGGTGCAGGACGACGGGGTCGAGCCGGTCGAGTACACCGCCCTCCTCCCCGGCCGGGCTGCCGGCGTCCGGCATCACAGCTCCAGGTCGATGTCGTCGGCGGACGCGGGGCCGCCGTCGGCCGTGGCAGCCAGGTTCCGCTCCACGTCGGTGAGTTCGCCGCTCGTGACGGTCAGCCTGTAGTGCTGCCGGGGGTCGAAGTCGCCGAACTGGTCCACGCGGTCGAGCACGTCCCCCACCAGCTTCTTCAGGAACAGCCGGGGGGCCACCCCGACCTTTCCGCCCAGCGCTCCGCCGACGGCCCGCGCGAGGTCCGCGACGTAGGCGTCGTCGACGACCGTCCGCACCCGCTCGGGCGAGGCGGCGGCGTCGGCGTACAGGTCGCGGATGGTGGAGCCGAGACCGGTCAGGGACCCCTGGGTGAAGCCGGGCAGCCGGATCTGCACGGCGCGGGGGTTGTCGAAGCGCGGGTCGGTGGTGAAGTCGGTGGCGAGCCGCTGGGCGAGCGGGGCCAGGCGCTGGACGCCCTGTTGGCCGTCGTAGAAGGCCGGGGTGCCGGTGATGACGAGGTACAGACCGGGGAAGCGGCCGGAGTGCACCTCGTCGATGAGCTGCCGCAGCGCGTTGAGCGCCTTGTCACGGGCATCGGAGCGGACCCGCTGCAGCGTCTCCACCTCGTCCAGGACGACGAAGAGCCCGGTGTGCCCGGAGTCGCGCAGCACGGTGAGCAGGCCCTGCAGGAAGCCCAGCGCGCCGAAGTGGTCGAGGTCGCCGCGCACCCCGGCGGACCGGCGGGCGGAGGCCGCGACGTGCGGCTGGCCGCCGAGCCACGCCAGCACGGCCGCGGCCCTCGCCTCGTCGCCGTCGGCGAGGGCGGCACGGTAGCCGCGCAGGGCGGTGGCGAAGGACGGGGCGTGCCGGGAGACCTCGGCGAGCCGCGCCACGAGCAGCTTCTCCACCTCGCCGGGCAGCTCGTCCTCGGTCGCGCCGGCCGCGAGGGCGTCCTCCTCCAGGGCGTAGAACCAGGCGTCGACGACCGGGCGCAGGGCGCTGGGCGGGAAGCTGGAGGTGGCAAGGCGTTCGGTCAGCCGCCGGTAGACGGTCTCCAGCCGGTGCAGCGGGGTCTCGTTCTCGGAGATCTGGATCTCGGCCACGGCGAAGTTGCGGCGCTTGGCCCGCTCCCCCAGCCAGCGGGTGAAGAACGTCTTGCCGGATCCGTACTCACCGCGCACGGCCTTGAACACCGACCCGCCGGACGCGACGGCGTCCAGTTCCGCGTCGAGGGCCGCCTCGAACCGGTCGAGCCCGGTGGCGAGCAGGTCGAGTCCGCTCTCGGGCACGGCCCCGCGGCGCAGGGCGTCGACGACGGTACGGCGGCGGGCGGCCGAGACGGGGGCGGGGCGCTTGGATCCGGCGGTGCTCACGGTGACCAGTGTTTCATTTCCGAGCGTGCCGGCACACGGGAGCGGGAACGCTCCCGCGAGCGGCCCGCGGCCGGGCCACCGTCCGCCCGGGCACGGCGGACGCCTTCCGGGCCCGGGCGGACGGCCATGGACGGCGGCACCGGCCGTCAGGCCGGGCCCAGGGCGAACTGTTCGCGCAGCAGGGCCTCGTGGAGGCGCAGGGTGCGCCCGTCGGGCAGGGTCTCCAGGACCTGTACGCCGTCGTAGTTGAGGAGTTGCCGCAGGACGGCGGCGAAGCCGTCGCCGCGGGTGGTGGGCATGCCCGCGCGCTGGGCGAGAGCGGTCGCGGGCAGGGTGCCGCCCGCCTCCAGCAGGGCGGCGAGCGCCTTGCGGACCTGCTCCTGCTGCGGTTTGCGGGCCAATCCGCCGAGTTGCGCCCGGTACGCCTCGGAGTCGAGCAGTGCCGTCACCAGCGCCTCGGTGCGGGAGACGGGGGCCGGGGTGAGGAGGGCGTCGTCGCCTCCGGCGGTCGGGCCCACGTCGAAGAGCGCCTGGTGGGTCCGCGCGAGTTCGGCCTGCTTCCTCTGGGCCTTCGCCGTCGTTCTCCCGGGGGCCGCGGAAGTGGCGGCCTGCGGCCGGCCGGTGCGGTCGTCCGGCGCCGCTTTCCCGGTCTCCCGCGGGGCCCACCAAGCGGGGCGCTGGTCGCCCAGCTCCCGCCAGCCCCTGGGCGGTTCCGCGCCGAGCCGCAGGAAGGCGAGCACCGGGATGGCGACCTCGGCGGGGGATGCCCCGCCGTGGTAGCCGGCCCTGAGGGCGGTGTAGCGGGAGTCGGCGTCCCACAGGGCGACGACGGACGCGCCCGGTTCGGGCCACACCACGCGCGGCCCGGACAGGACGGTCTCCCGTTCGGCTGTGGGGCCGCCAGGCAGGCGGTGGCGGGCGGACGCGGGGTCGGTGGTGGGGGCGACCTTCGTGCCGTGCCGGTCGACGACGTGGCCGTGGTCGCTGGTGACGATGACCGCCATGCCCTGGGTGGCCGCCGCCCGCAGCAGGTCGCGCAGGCCTGGCACGTCGTCGACGCGCCAGGCGCCGTCGCCGAGCTTCTGCTCCTTGGCGAGCCGGTCGTCGATGGCGTTGAGGACGACGGCGACATGGGTCCTGCCGTCGGCCAGCGCCTCGGTGAGCGCCGGGCCGAAGGTCTCGCCCGCGGTCTCGGTACGCAGGTCGTCCTTGTGGAACACCGCTGCCGGGGCTCCGCCCCACAGCTTCAGCGCGGGGAGGAGCCGCTTCTCGTCGGCCTGGGTGCCCTTGATCAGCCTGCCGGTGAGGAGCGAGGTGCGGGAGACGGCCGTCACCGTGGGCAGGGCGGCGGCCATGGCCCGCCGGGTCGGCGGGCCGCCCTCGGGCAGCGGGTCGAACTCCGCCCAGGAGTCGCGCAGTTCCTCGGCGAGTTCGTTCGCGATGGCCGCGCTCATGCCGTCGAGCACCAGCAGCAGCACCCGTCGTGTCTCCCCGCGCCGGACGACCGGTCCGACCACGCGTTCGAGGAAGGTCTCGACGGTGAGCATGGAGCCGGGCTGGGTGCCGGCCTGCGTCCAGGAGGCCAGCGACCGGGCGAAGGAGGCGTCGATCAGCCGGCGCCGTTCCCTGACGCGGGCGCCGAGGGTGTCGTAGGCGGCCTTGAGTACGGGGTCGGGGTCGCCGCCGGCCTCGATGTGCTCCAGGGCGCAGTCGGCCCAGCCGGTCTCGGCGACGTGCCGCTGTATGGCGTCGGCGACGGTGGGTGCGTCGGCGGGCGGGTCGGTGGCCAGCCAGCGGGCCAGGCGCTGTCCCATGCGGGCGCGTTCGATGCGGGCGGCCTCCTCCGGTTCGGTGGCCAGCCGGTGTTCCTCCAGGCGGCGTACGGCGTCCGCCGCCGCGGCCGTGTCGCCCGCCGCGAGGGCGCGGCCGACGGCGGTGAAGCGTGCTTCCAGGCCGCCGCGCAGGACGGGGCCGGCCTCTGCGGCCTGCTCGGCGCCGAACCGGCGGGCCAGGGCGTCCGCCCGGTCGAGCACGGTGCCGATGGTACGGCGTGCCTCGCGGGCCTGGTCGGCGTCCGCGCCGCCGGTGCGGTGTCCGGCCGCCAGCAGCCCGGTGACGTACTCCTCGGCTGCCCGGCCGAAGACGGTCACCAGGGCGTCGAGTTGGTCGCCGGCCGCCGGGGGCTGCTCGCCGAAGTAGCGTTCGGCCCGGCCCCGGGCGCGGTAGGTCTCGGGGGTGGGTTCGGCGTGCTGCCACAGGGCCGCGCACACCAGGCCGAAGGCGACGGCGTCCGCGCCGCGCCCGGCCTCGGCGAGGGCGAGCAGGGCGCGTCCGGCCAGGCCCGCCTGGTCCTCCTCGGCGAGGAAGGCGGCCAGTCCGGCACGTTCGGGGCCGCGCAGGGCCAGGAGGCGTTCGGGGGCGCCGGGCCGGGTCGACCAGTGCAGCAGGGCCTGGGCGTCGAGCCGGTCGTCGCCCGGGCGGCGCCGGCCGCCCTCGGTGTCGTAGCGGCCCAGGCGCAGGCGGCGCTGGGCGAGCGCGGTGAGGGCGTGCTGCCGCGACAGCCAGCCGCCGGGCACCGGCGGCCAGCCGCCCGCGGTGGGCGGGGTGGCGTCCAGGAGTGCCTCGGCGGCCCAGTCCGCGTCCCTGAGCCGGGGGTCCGTCTGCCGGGCGCCGAACGCCTCGCGGACGACGTCCCAGCCGTCGACCGTGTCGATGCGCTGCTTGTGGACTCGGGCGAGGACGGCCGGGTCGAGTTCGTTCTGCTCGCGGTCGGTGAGGACGACCAGGACGGCGGGGCCTTCGCGGCGGCCCGCCAGGTGGTCGAGGACGAGTTCGTGGACGGCCAGCGGGGAGGGCGCCGCCGCGACCCCGGCCGTGCGGCCCTCGCCCCAGGCCGGCTCGGCGGGGCCCTCCCACCGGGGCTCGGAACGCAGCAGCACGACCCGCCGCCTGCCCCCGCCGCCGCCCGTCAGGGAGGCGGTGAGGGAGGACTGCGAGGACAGGTACTGGGTGACGGTCGCGGTGTTCAGCCGGACGGCTCCGGGGACGGCGACAGTGGTGTCCGTCATTCGACGACCCGCCAGGTGATCTCGATGGTGGCTTCGGGGTTGCGGGCGGCCAGTTCGGCCAGTTCCGCCCGGAGGTCGGCCGCGGCCCGGGCCGCGGTGGTGCGGCGGCCCCCGGACTTCCCCGCCCCGCCGCCCGCCCCGGCGCCGCCCGCCGGGGCGGGCGTCTCCTGCGGCTGGGTGTAGGAGATGCGCGGGTCGCTGGTCGGCGTGTCCAGGGACTGGCCGTCGGCCGCGGAGGCCGGCGCCGCGGCGGGCGCGTGCGGCGGGGTGGCGACGGCCTGGCGGCGCTTGACCAGGGCGACGACCTCGCGCTGGGTGCGGGCCAGGGCCTCGCGCAGGTCGGCGGTGCGCTGGTCGTCGCGGGCGACGTTGCGCAGCGAGTCCAGCAGCGCCTCGCCCTCGGGGCCGAGCCCGGCGGCGAGTTCCAGGGTGGTCCAGGGTGCGGAGGCGACGGCCTCGGCGACGACGCGGGCCTTCTTGATGGATGTGCCGTACCGGTCGGCGCTGGTCCCGCCCAGGTCGAAGGTGGCCAGCGCCTCCACCGTCCGCTTCGCCCCGGCCGCGCCCTTGCCGGCCTCGGCCGTGAGGGTGTCCAGCAGTTCCAGGGCGCGGCGGGCGAGGGCGAGCCGTCCGGTCTCGGCGGTCTGGTCGAGGCCGAGGAAGACGGCGTGGGCCTCCAGCTGGTGCACCAGGTCGGCCGCGTGGTCGCGGTGGGCGCGGGCGGCGCCGATGATCTGGTGGGCGAACTGGTTGACCATCCGGCCGCGCCGCAGGGCGGGCGGTTTCTCCCCGAAGACGGTCTCGAAGCGCTGCCGCGCGGCCTCCCAGTCGGACTCGGCGGGCAGCGGCTGGCTGCGCAGCCCGTCGTGGTCCTTGATCGCGTTCAGTTCGGGCGCGGGGTCCAGGACGGTGCCGCCGCGCACCCACACCCGGTCGTCCATCTCGGCGAAGGCGGCGACGACGAGCCGGACCAGGAAGTCGGGCAGGCCGCGCGGGTCGGGCTCGTCCGTCCAGTCGGCCAGTTTCACCAGGGACAGGTCCCCGGTGACGCCCCGGGAGCGGGCGAGTTTGCGGAAGTGGTCGGCCCAGTAGCGGGACAGCTCGAAGTACGCCTCCTTCTGCTGCCCCAGGCGCAGGGGCCCGGCGACGCGCTGCATGAGCCCGCGGTCGCCGGCCGGGACCTCCACCCGCCCGTCGCGCGCCTCGGCGGCGGCCCGGACGTGGGCGAACACCCTCCTGGTGTCGGCGGGCCTGACGGCGGTACCGGTCTCCTCGGGGTCGAGGTCGGGGTGGGCCGGGTACTGGTGGGCGAGCAGCTTGCCGGCGACGTGCCGGATGCCGTCGTACATGTTCTGCCCGAAGGACAGGGTCAGGTCGTCCACGTCCGGCAGGGCGGCCAGGTGGTCGTCGAAGTCGGGCACCACGTCGGCGGCCTGCTTCCGGGCGAGCCCGTAGGCCTGCTTGAAGGCGCCCCTGACCTGCTTGAGCAGGGCCTCGCGCTGGGTCTCCAGCAGGCCCTTGGCGCGGCTGCGGTTGTCGGCGTTGAGGTGGCCGGCGTACTGGGTGTCGAAGCGGTGCTCGTCGGCGAGGGCCTTGTCGATGACGACCAGGCGCCGGAAGTCGGCGAAGCGCTGCGCGGACAGGTGCGCGGGCAGCCAGGCGACGGTGCGGGACCGCTCGCCCTGCTGCCGCTCGCGCAGCCGCTGGATGCGGTTGGCGTCCTCGACCGGACCCCACTCGCCCTCGTCGAAGGGGAGGTCTATGGCGATGCGCCACAGACCGTCCTGCTGCGGCATCAGGTCGTGGTCGGGCAGCTCGTCCTCGTCGGCGACGTTGCCGAAGACGACCTCGGCGGTACGGGCGGTGCCGCGCCAGGTGAAGCCGAGCTGGTCGCTCAACTGGCCGTGTTCGACGCCCAGTTCCTCCGACAGCAGGCGCCGGGCGAGTGCGGCCCGGTTGCCGGGGTTGTCGTTGACCTGGGCGTTGGCGATGACGGAGTCCACGTCGACGCCGGACAGCTCCAGCCGCACGCCGGGGTTGGCCTCGGTGCCGGTCTCCTTGATCTCGGGGAACCGGGCGGCCCACTCGGCGACCTTGTTCTTGATGATGCCGACCTCGGCGCCCGGGATGGGGGCGAGGACCGAGCCGTGGTTGAGCGCGCCGAGCCGCCGGATGGTCAGCTCCGACAGCGCCGGCACGCTGGGCGCGAGCGCCGACAGCAGCAGGGTGCACACCAGCCGGTTGTCGCCGGTGAACATCCGGCAGCCGGCCAGCCGCCTGGGGTCGGTGATGGACTCGGGCCGGTTGCGGTACTGCTCGACGTCGTCCTCGGTGATGTCGTAGGAGCTGAGCAGATAGGGCCGCAGCTTGGTCCTGTAGAGCTTGTCGGCGGCCTCGAAGACGACCTTGAGGCTGTCGGTGAACGGCTTGTCGCCGCCCTCGGCGATCACCGGGTAGAGGTCGCCGACGGGGACGAGCTGCCCGAGGCGGATCTCGTTGCGGTGGTCGGCCAGGAGCTGGCCCATCAGCTTCAGGCCGGTGCGGGAGCGCTGGAGCGCGGAGGAGATGTGGACGAGGGTGTCCATGAAGGCGGGCGAGAAGGGGTACGTCAGCCGGAACGACTCCTCGTCCGCCCCGGTGGTGCCCTTGTCGGAGCCCAGGAGGGTGTCCCAGACCTGCGCGCCGGCCTTCTTGGTCTGCGCGAACGCCTCGTCGACCAGCCTGGCCGCCTCGGCGTCCCTGGGCTTCAGCAGGCGGGCGTGGGCGATCTGCGGAAGGTTGCGGTCCTCCAGGGTGATCTTGTCGAACCGGCCGGAGGCCAGGTTCAGGGTGTCCTGGATGGACGACTCGGCCGCGCCGGACACCTCCTCGCCGACCAGCTCGCGCAGGTCGCGCTGGCGGGCGATGAACGACACCACGGGGATGGCGCGGCGGGCGTCGCCGCCCTCCACGAAGTTCGTGATCTTGCTGGCCTCGCGGGCCACGAACTTCTGGTCGTGGATGAGGGTGGCCAGCCACAGGATCAGCTCGTCCATGAACAGGATCAGGCCGTCGTAGCCGAGCGACTTGGCGTGCTCGGCGATCACGGACAGGCCGGCGTCCAGGGAGACGAATCCGTGCTCGTCCTCGGCGGCGTTCCTGGCGAAGCCGGGCAGGAGGTTGGTGCTCGCGTCGTTGACCAGCTTGGCGCGCAGCTCGGCCGGGGTGGAGGGGTTGAGGAGGTTGAGCGGGACGCCCGCCTCATGGTCCTCCTCGGCGGCGAGCGCGGTGTCCAGCAGTCGCGGGGTCCAGGCGAAGCCCTCGCCCCACTCGTCCTCCTCGCCGCCGTCCATGCCGCTGCCCCCCAGGCCCCGGATGACGGCCTCGTCGCCGATGTTGGCGCGCATGGCGCGGATGTCGTCGAAGAGGGAGTCGGTCCGGTACACCTGCGGGGTCGGGGCGTCCGGGTGCAGCTTCTTGACGTGGTGCACATAGCCGCCGAGGACACGCTGCTCCAGGGCCTTCGCGCCGAGCATGTGGTACGGCACCAGCAGGAACCTCCTGCCGTCCGTGCTCAGCCACTCGTGCCGGGTCAGCACCGGGTCGAACTCGGTGCGGGCGCGGGCGGCCGGGTCGCCGCTGAGCAGTGCGTAGAGGACGGCCATGAAGTGCGACTTGCCGGAACCGAACGAGCCGTGCAGATACGCCGCCTTGGAGCGGTGGCCGTCCAGCGCGGACTTGATGAGGGCCAGCGCCTCGTCGAAGTTCTCCAGCAGCCGCTCGGTGACGACGTAGTCCCTGAGCGCGTGCCGGGCACCCTCGGGCGTCGTCGCCTCGGCGAGGGACAGCACGAAGTCCGAGGTGGAGATGGACTCCTTGATGTCGATGACATCGCGGAGGAGGGGCTGCTGGGCCATCGGGTTTTCTCGCTCTCCTTGCGGACGTGCGGTGTGCGGCTCTGCGGTGTGCGGCTCTGCGGTGGACGGGCGGGCGGGTGGTGAGGGCGGCCGGGGCCGGAGGCCCCGGGCCCGGCCCGCCCCGGGGTTCTGCTGTTCCTGCTGCTTCCGCTACTTCTTCGCGGCGGCGCGGCGGCCCCGGGTGGCGGCCGGGGGCCGCCAGGCGCGCAGGTCGTCGTCGGTCAGGCCGTGCCCGCCCTGCTCGGCCCGCCGGTGGCCGAGGTCGGTCCCGACCACCTCGGCCTGCTGCTTCAGGTCGTCCAACAGGGCCTTGCGGTAGGTCACTTCGCGTCTCCCTCGACACCACTCGCCACGTTCTCGCCGGATCCCCGGTGGGCGTTGCCGACCCAGGTGTCCGGAAGCTGGATCCACTCCCCCAGGCCGGCCTGGTACGGCACGGCCACCTGCCCGAGCCTGGGCTCGCGCGAGGGGTCGGCCTGCGGGACCAGGAGCCACAGCCCCCGCCCGCCCCGCCGGGCCGCCGACGCCAGCCGGTCCAGGACGCCCATCGCGTCGTACCGGGCGAACACCCCGGCCTCCGTCAGCAGGACCGGGCCCGCCGCGCCGCCGCTCCCGTCATCGCCTTCGCCTTCGCCCAGCAGCTCCGCGATCCGCGGCTCCACGAACCCCCAGGCCGTCCGCGCGTACTCCGCGAACCGCACCGCGCCCTTCGAGCCCGGTTCTGCGGCGTCCGCCTTGAGCAGGGTCTCCCAGGTGGGCTTGGTGCCCGGCGCGACCTGCGCACGCAGGCCCTGGAGGAACAGCTCGGTCACCGAGACGGCCCGCGCGCCCAGGCGTTCGGCGCCCAGTTCCCGCACCGCGTCCCGTACGAGCTGCTGCCTCACCGTCAGCACCCGGTAGCCGTCCCGGCGGGCCGAGGCGGTGAGCCGTTCCTCCGCGCGCACCGCGCCCGCGAGCTGCGGGTCGTCCGCGTACCGGGTCACGGTGCCGATGCGGGTGGACTGCCGCCAGGCGCCCGTCGTGAGGTAGCTGGAGGCGTCGTCCACCCGCGTCGGCAGGTAGCGCAGCGTGCCCGTGTCCTCGCGCGTCTTGAGCGACAGCTCGAAGCCCGCTTCGCGCAGCGCCTTGGTGAGCGGTCCGCCGGCCGGCAGGTCGTGCGTCGTGCCGCCGCGCCCGTCCGGGACGACCAGCTCGGGGAAGCGGGCGCGGATCCGCTCGTGGATCTCCTCACCGGTCAGGCCGGGCTGCCTGCCCTCCGGCACGCCCGGGTTCCAGCGGACGAGTCCGGCCTGGGTCAGCCGCAGGGCGCGGACGAGGGGCAGGTCGCGCGGGTAGATCTCCAGGCGCGGGGTGGCGGCGGCGTTGACGGAGGTGGCGGCGGCCAGTTCGACCATGCGCCGCTCGTCCCAGTCGACCGTGCCGGGCGGCACGGTCACCGCGCCCAGCTCCGCCAGTACGGTCGTGGCCGTCGGCAGGGTGTCCAGCCTGGCGAGACGGTCGGCCGTCCTGCCGAGTCTGGTCGCGTAGTCCAGCAGACCGGGCGCGGTCGGGGTGTCCGGTGCGTCGTCCTCGCGCACGTCCAGGGCCAGCAGGCCCGCGCCGAGGGACTCCTCGGTGGCCCTGCGGTTGGGCTGGTGCTGGAACTCCGCCTCGTCGGGGACGAGTTGCTCGGCCTCGACCACGGCGCGCACGGCCGCCAGCGCCAGCGCGCGCCGCTGTTCGCGCTCGGAGAGCTGGCTGCCGCGCCGCACGGCGAGGGCGTCGGCTATCTCGACGGCGGAGGCGACGCGCCCCATGCCCGCGAGCAGGTCGAGGATCTCGTCGCGCAGGGCGCGGACGGCCGGAGCGGCCTTCCAACGCCTGCGCTCCTCCTTGAGCATCTGCGGGATGCGCCCGGCGCTGAGCCCCAGCGCCTCGGCGACGTCCTTCTGTCTGGGCCAGACCCCGATGTCCGGCAGGACTCCGTGCTCGTCGGGCAGGCGCAGCAGCAGCCGCACCATCTCGGCCTTGTTGCGGTTGGAGCCGTTGTTGTTGACCGGCGGGACGAGGATCGTGGCGAGGGCGTCGAGGCTGACCGAGCGCAGGGCGCGGGCCGACAGCCCGCCGGCGGCGTCGGCCGCCGCCAGGTCGCCCGCGAGGGCGGACTCGGCGGCGGTGAGCTGCTCCAGCTCCTCCTTCGCCTCCGCCCGGCCCTCGGGCGTGAGCGGCGAGACGGGTGTGCCGCGCAGCCTCTCGCCCCACTCCCGCTGCCGCCGCTGCACCTCGTTGCGGGTCTTGGCGCCCAGGCCCGGGGCGTTGACGAGCTTGCGGCGGCTGTAGTCGAGGAGTTCACCGACGGTGCCGATGCCCAGGCCGTAGAGGAAGGACTGGGCCGCGCCCGTGAGGCCGGAGACGGTCAGCGGGGTGTCGCGGGTGACCTCGGCGGCGAGGCGGTCGCGCTGCTGCTCGGCGGTCTCCGGCTCGGCGTCCGCGATGGCGCCGAGGGGAGCCGCCCCGGCCGTGCCGGGGCCCGCGGCGGAGCCGGTGGCGGCCGGGGCCGGGTGGCGGGTGCGGTGGCTGGAGGGGACGGCCCGCGAGGCGTCGAGGAAGACCTTGCGCCAGGCGTCCCGCATCGGCTTGAGCTCGGGGAACCGCTTGCTCACATCACGGTGCAGGGCCTTCCGGAAGAAGGCGACCAGCCCCTCGCGCACGGCCGGGTCGAACGCCTCGGCCGCGATGGTCGGGTACGGCCACTCCTTCGCGTCCGTCATCCGGGGCGGGACGCTGCCGTCGCCCCACCTGGGCAGCTCGCGGGAGGCCATCTGGTGCAGGGTGACGGCCACGGCGTACCGCTCGGCGTGGGAGTCGTAGCTGCCACGCGTGATGACGCCGACGAACGGGTCGAGGTAGCCGTCGGTGCCCGCGTCGGTGTTCTTCGCCGGGTATCCGGCGAGCGAGAAGTCGATGAGGACCAGTTCGCGGGTGCGGTTGGGGCGGATGCGGATGGCGATGTTGTCCGGCTTGATGTCGCGGTGCCAGACGCCCTCGCCCTCCAGGAAGTCGACCGCGCCGAAGAGGTAGTCGCCGTACGCCTCCAGCTGGTCGACCGGGAGCCGGCCGTCGTCGCGGAGCTGGCGGGCGACGGTCTCCTCGCGGCGGCGGGGGGTCTTGCGCTCACCCGGCTCCCCGGCCTCGTCGCGTTCGTCGCCCACGTACTCCAGCGCCAGGACGGTGCGGCCCGCGATGCGCAGCGGCTCCGGCTCGACCAGGCGGATGATGCCGGAGTGGGGACGCAGGCGGCCCATCACCTCGGCCTCGCGGACGAGGATGTCGCCCCGGCTGTCGGACAGGGCCACCTTCAGCACGGCCAGCGGGCGGGTCCTGCGCACCTGCGCCTGAAGGTCGCGGACGAGGAAGGCGCGGCTGGTGGAGCCCGTGCCCAGGCGGCGGCGGATCTCCCAGCGTCCGTCGAGCACATCGCCGGGGACGGCCTCCAGCGGGTCCTTCTCCGGCGCGGCGGCCTCGGAGGCGGTGTCGGTGGCGGCCTCGGAGGCGGGGGCGGTCAGGGAGTCCTCGACGACCTCCAGCATCTCCAGGAAGTCGTCGACACTGGACAGGCGCCGGTCCGGGCTGTACGCCGTGGCGGCCTGCACCAGCTCGTCGACGTCCTCCGACAGGCCGTCCACCAGGGAGCTGGGCCGCAGCCCCTCCCCGGTCTCCAGGCGGGCGCGCAGCTCGGCCTGGCTGGCGGCCGGGGCCCGGTCGGTGACCAGCAGATAGGTGAGGACGCCGAGGCCGTAGACGTCCAGGGAGACCGGGTCGGGGCGGAGCGCGGTCAGCTCGGGCGCGAGGTAGGGGTCCTCGTCGTCGGCCAGGTTCATCGCGGACAGGGCCGTCGGCGCCAGGCGCGTGGCGCCCCCGGCCTGGGAGGAGTCCGCGCTGCGCTGGGTGGCGATCTGCCAGTCGGAGATCTGCAGCCCCGGGCTGAGCCAGGCCGCCTCCTCCCCGGCCGCCTTCCCCGGCCCGCCGCCCGGGCGGGGCAGGACGTGGACGGAGCGGGCGGCCAGGGCCCGGTGGTGGATGCGCCGGGCGTGCGCGGAGCGCATGGTCTCGGCGAGCTGGCGGACCAGCGCCATCCGGCCGAGGATGTCCAGCTTCGCGCCGTACTGGACCAGGTACTCGTCCAGCTTCATCGTCCGCCGGTCGTAGTCGAAGACCAGCGCGGGGCCCGCCGGGTGCCCGGTCGGGAAGTACTGCCGGTAGGGGACGACGCCGGGGTGCCGGAAGCGCTGCAGGACGGCCGCCTCGCGGCGGGCGGCGTTCTCCACGGACTGCCGCAGCGAGGAGTCCGAGCCTCGCTCGCTCAGGTAGACGCGGACCCGGGCGCGCTCGGGCAGCTCGCTGTGGCGCGCCTCGTAGTCGGCCCAGGTCTGGCCGGAGTCGAAGGGGCGGCGCTCCAGCTCGTAGGGGCCGACCTTGTACTCGGCGTCGCTGCGGCGGATGCCGATCTTCTCCAGCGCGGCCTTGATCTGGCGGGAGTCGCCCGGGGAGATCCTGCCGCGCTCGTCACGCGGGGGCCGCTTGAGCAGCTCGACCAGCTCGGCGACCGTGTGGACGCCGTTCCGGTCGTGGGCGGGCAGCCTCACGCGCAGTGAGTCGTCGGTGAAGCAGACGGCCTCGCCGACCCAGATCCGCCTGCCGGGCTGCCCGGCCTGCCCGAGCAGCCCGGACAGCTCCTTGGCCTTCCTGTTGACCAGATGCAGGGGGTTGGAGTGGGTGCGGCGCCGGCCGTCGGGCGTGGTCTGCACCCAGGTGCCGCCGACGGAGGTGACCGAGCCGTGCCAGTCCTTCAGCTCGATCATGTAGACGCCGCCGGGGGCGACGACGAGCAGATCGACCTCGCGGACGTGCCCGGTGCCCGCGGTGAAGGTGAAGTTCGACCAGGCCCGCCATGGTTCGGCGTCCGGCAGCCTCTCCCGGACGGCCTCCAGGCCCCGGCGTTCGTGATCGAACTCGGACTCGGTGACCGTGGTCCACCGGCCTTCCCGCATGCGCTGTCCTCGCTCGTCGTCTCCGCCGCCCCGGCCTGCCGGGGCCGTCCGGCCGGCGCTCGCGGGCCGGTCCCCGGGCGGGATCCTAACGGGTCGGTCCGACATGGGCGGAGGGATCACGGATCACACCTATGAGACGTTCGCCCCGGCCGGCAGGGACGCCGGCCAGGGCTGGGGGCAGGGTCAGCGGCGGCGTCCGAGAGTGGGCAGCCCACCCGAGACGGTTCGCACACTGCTGCCGCGCTCCGTGATGTCGCGGAGCTCCTCCCGGAACTCCTCGGCCGCGCGGTCGTCGCCGTAATCGCCGTAATCGCCGTACGAGAACGCGTCGCCCCTGAGCGGGCGGGCGGAGTCCGGCCGCTTAACGCCCTGCCGGGCCTTGGACTTCGGGATCCGCCGGACCGCGACCGGCCGCTTCCGCCGCCCCTTCCCCGGAGAGGGGCAGGCGCATCCCATGCCGATCAGAAGCTCACACCGCGTGCATCTGGTTCCGTTCACTCAGCCCCACCCCCGAGACAGTGTTGACGCCGACATCACGTCGAGCGCCACCAACCAGCCTACGCAGGCATCAGCGGACGTCAATCCATTTGACTGAGCTTTCAGTTGAATTCTCGCCGGGCGCGCTCATCGCTCGGGGCTCAGGCCCCGCCGCACAGGCGGATCGACGGCACCGCGGAGGTTCACCGGATGATCTCGCTGCTGCTTGGGCACGGAGGCGTGGCAGTGGACGACTACACCCCCCACCCGTGGACCCTGCCGGAAATCATCTCGGGCGCCGTGATCGACGGCCTGCGCTTCTTCGACTTTCGCGGCTACCACGAACTCAACCACCGCGAACACGGATGTTCCTGACTCGGTCACTGATCGGTGCAGGTCCGGGAAGGCGGGAGGAGCCCCGGCCGTCGTACGGCCGGGGCTCCCCGATGTGGTGGGTGCCGGGCGGCGGGTGGGGTCATCCGCGCAGCGGACCGCACCACATCACGCACTCACCGGGAAACGAGCGGGTCAGCGCCGCAGGGTGAGGACACCCGGCCGCCACGGCAGCCGGTTGTAGTCGCCGCCCGCGCCGGGGGTCATGCCCTGGTAGAGGAACTGCAGGTTGCAGGGGTCGATGGTCATGGTCTGGTCGGGGTTCTCGCGGACCAGGTCACCGTGGCTGATGTCGTTGGTCCAGGTGGCACCGCTGTTGGCCTTGCCCGCGAAGGGGTTGCTCTCGCTGGTGGCCTGCGGGGTCCACGAGCCGCTCAGGCTGGAGGCCGTGAAGGAGCGGAAGTAGCGCCCGTTCGCGCCCATCGCCTCGACGATCATGAGGTACTGGTTCTGGCCCTTGACCTTGTAGACCTGTACGCCCTCGAACAGGTTGGCCTTCGTGTCGCTCATGATCGTCGTGTACGACGATCCGAAGTTGCCCGGGAAGTTCCCGAGCGGCATGCTCGCCCGGTAGATCTTGCCGTTGTCACCGGCGAAGAACAGGTACATGTTCCGGTCGTCGGCGATCAGGGTCTGGTCGATCGGGCCGGTGTCGGAGCCGGAGATGCTCCCGGTGAACAGCGGCTGCGGGGAGGACCAGCCGTTGGGGTTGGTGGGATCGCTCGACGTGCGGTAGATGAAGGGCCACTGACCCCACTGGTACGCCAGCACCCAGATGTTCTTGGGCGCGAAGTAGAACAGCGTGGGCGCCACCGCGGCCTGGTTCATCCCTCTCTGGTCGGCCGACGCCATGTCCGACCAGTTGGTGAAGGGACTGAACATCATCGAGCCGTACGACGATCCCGAGTAGTTCGTCCCGTAGACCAGGTACCTGCCGTTGTGCTTCACGGCGGTGAAGTCCTTCACCGCGGCCCACCCGTGGGCCGGCTGCGCCAGCGCACCCGTCGACGTCCACCGGTACGTCGACGGCAGGGAGCACGTGCCGTCCGTCGGCGGCGTCCCGGACAGGCCCGTCCACTTCTGGTTGCTGCCGCCGTTGCACGTCCAGATCTGCACCGCCGTGCCGTTGGCCGTCCCGGCGCTCGCGGCCTCCAGGCAGAGCCCGGACTCCACGCCGACGATCGTGCCGTCGGAGTTCACCCGCCACTGCTGGTTCGCACCGCCGGAACAGGTCCAGATCTGCACCCGGGTGCCGGGCGCGGTGGCGTGGTCCGGGACGTCCAGGCACTTGTCGCCGTACACGGTCAGCCGGTTGTCGTCCGTGAGCGTCCACTGCTGGTTGCTCCCGCCCCAGCAGTCGTAGATCTGCAGTTGCGTGCCGTTGTCCGTGTTGCCACCCAGCACGTCGAGGCACCGGTTCGAGCCGGCGCCGCGTAAGGCGCCACTGGTGGCGGCCTGGGCCGACGGGGCGACGAGCATCGCCGCCAGCGCGGCCAGGGCCGCGACCGCGGCGGCGAGCGCCGCGGTCGGACGTCTGCGGATGGAACTTCCTCTGTACATGGGGGCTCCCCCAACCTTGAGTGGGTGGTTCCGGTCGGTCTCTTCGGAGGCCGGCCGGACTGTCGGTGCAGTGCGGTCAGCGTGCGCACCCGGGCGCGGCTGCCGGGGAGGACCGGGTCGGCCGGTGGGATGTCCTGCCGCTCGGGCGGTGGGGCGACGACACCCACCCCCCTCCGGCATGGCCGCGGGACCTGTCCGAGGGCGTGCTCGGCGCGGGAGGGCCGCGCCGGCGGCGAGGCCGGTCGGCGGCCGCCGGCTCGCGGCGGAAGGGGAAGGGTTCATGAGGCCGTGGCATACGCATGCGCCAGGCTCCTTGCGGCTCGGCGTTCGTGGGGGGTGCGACCCGGAGATGCCCTTGCTGCACGGTGAGCACCTCCAACGCGTTCGAAATACCGAACGACGGTCGAAGTATCGAGCAACCTGAATGATAGGGAACCGGTGGACGACGTCAACACCTCTCGCATGCGCCGCCCCCGACGACGGAACATCCCCGGGACTCACGGGGAGGCGGTGTCCGCCCTCCGGGAGGCCGCGACAAGGGCCCCGGGCGGGATGTCGGGCGAAGCCGGGCCCCGGGACGGACCTCAGCCGGTTCCGCTCCGGGGCAGTCCGCCGCGTCCCCGGATGCTGCTGGACCGGCCGAAACCCAGAAGCCGGGCTCGGCTCGGCCTACGGCCCTCCAAGGGCTCGCCGCCGGCTCATTGGCGACCCGGAGTCCCTGCCGCCGAGCGGCGTCGAGGTCTGCCACGGGCCGCCCTCCGCGGGGGTCATGTCCGCCGCCCGCCCGTACTGTCGGCCAAAAGCCGCACCAGGACGGTCGTCGACGGCGACCGGGCCCTCGACGAGACGGTGGGGAGCCGGTCGCCGTGCGGCTGCCGCGCGATCGGGGGGTGTTCACACCAGGAGCGCAGGCAGCCCCGTCGGGGCAGGGTGACCAGAAGGGTCCCCTGCCCCGACGGGGCTCGGTCGGCCGGGCTGCGGGTTACCGGCACCCGGCCGGGGCGGGTGCCGTGTGCGGCGCTCTCCGGCTCAGCCGAAGTTCACGTCGCTGCACCACATGTATGCCTGGTCGAGGTGCGAGGCCTGCCAGATCACGAACAGGATGTGGTGTCCGGTGTAGCCGGAGGTGTTGACGTTGAAACTGATGTCCTGCGCCGGGGCGAAGCGGCCGGTCTGCGTGATGAAGTCGAGGTTGCCCCAGCCCAGGGTCTGGGTCTTGGGGTCGAAGCCCTGCTTGCTCACGTAGACCCTGAAGTAGTCGGCACCGTGGGACGCCTGGTCGTGCAGCCGGACCGTGAAGTTGTTGCTGACGTTGGTCGTCTTCCACGCCCCGGGCCTGTTCAGGCTGGCGTTCCGCGAGAGGTTGTTGCTGCAGAGCGTTCCGTCGGGGGTCCGCGCCTGGAACTGGCCGCCGAGGCCGTCGCGGAGCGCGCTCATCCAGTTCCACATGGTGTCAGGGTTGGCCTGGAACGCCTGATAACACATGGGGTCCTGGGTCTGCATGGCCGGGTTCGTGTGGTTGCTGCCCCACGTCTTCCAGCACTGGTACGCGCGGGAGGCGGGGTCGACGATGGTGCCGTGAGCCTGGGCGGGGGCCGACCAGGTCAGTGCGCCGACGACCACGGCGAACAGCATGACCAGCGCCTGGAGGGGCCGGCGGAGGGCCGTCCGGGAACGTCCGGTTAATGGGCTCTTCTTACGCATGTGGGGGGAACTCCTTCCAGTTACGATGCACCATGGGAGCGCTCCCAACAGTACGGCTTCTGAGTGAAATGTCAATGAAACAAACGGAGTTGATCACATGAGGGGGCGGCGAGCAGGGGATCTGCCGGGAGTCGGGAGCCAGAACCCCACCCCGGACCGCCGGCCGGGCCGTAGGGACATCGTCTCCCCCGTGACGAATGGTCATTACGGGGTCTTGCAGATCCTCCGGACCGGTGGGGGAGACTGCCCCCACGACCGTCCGCCCGGTCCCGGGCAGCACCACACCGAGCGGGTCGACCGCCCCCCATCGAGATGAGGTCTCATGAACCGAAACCGAGCCGCTGTCAGCGCGGTCGCCGTGACCCTGTTAGCCGCCGGCCTCACCGCCGGCCCGGCAGCCGCCGCAACCGCCGAGGCCAAGGCCCGTGTCGGCGCCGACTGGGCGACTCAGTCGATCGTCTTCACCGCCGCTGCGGGACAGGTCAACGACCTCAGCATATTCACCATGTACACCAGTGACGGGATCCGGCGGATCGGCTTCAGCGACGTGGTCCCCCTCGCGCCGGGCGACCACTGTGCCTACTCCAGGCCCGAGGACACCACCTCCGTCGTCTGCGAACTGCCCGCCGACAGCCCCCGGCCCGACAGAATCGACGTCTTCCTCGGCGACGGCGACGACACGATCGCCGCCTTCACACCCGGGATCGGCACCGTCAGCGGCGGTCCCGGCGACGACGAACTGCACGCCCACACCGCACGCACGGTGCTGGGCGGCGCGGGGAACGACATGGTCATGGGACCCGCGGCCCTGCACGGCGGGGACGGCATGGACCACCTGATGGGTGACAGCGGCAACCAGCGGATGTGGGGCGGCCGGGGCGACGACATGATCGAGGGCTACGGCGGTGACGACATCGTGTACGCCGGCCCCGGCGACGACCACGCCATGGGCGGGGACGGCCACGACATCCTCCTCGGTGGACCCGGCAACGACACACTGGACGGCGAAGGCGGCGACGACCTCGTCCGTGGTGGCGCCGGAAGGGACAACCTCGAAGGCGGCCCCGGCCGCGACATCGTCCTCCCGTAAGCGCGCCCCATGCTCGAAGGCCCCTGGGCCGCGTCGCGATCAGCGTCGCGGGCGCCGGGCCACCACCGTCGGCGACCCGCCACCCGAACCGTGTCACACCGCGAACGCCACGGGCGGAGGGTCCCCGCGTGACACGAGGTGACCCGGCGGAACCGGGCCGTCGAACCTGACGGCCGGGGAGCGGAGGTGAGTCTCCGGGCTGCTCGGCTCACCCGCCCTCGCGAAGAACCGGCAGGCCGGCCGCGTCCACTGGTTTGGTCGGCACGCTCCCGCTCACCGGAGCCTTCGTCATCCCGCCCCACTACGACGGAATGCGTCTGAGCGCACTCAGACGCATTCCGTATGACCCCGGTTGGCCGGGACCGGCGATGCCGTCGGCGACGAGCTCCGCGGGGCGGTCCCGGCGACTCCGCGGCAAGGCCGCGTCGCGCACATCACGGCACGCCGCTTCCGTCGGTCCTGCCGTGGGGAGCCGGGCGTCACACGGGCGTCCGGACTCCGGGCGAGGCCCTCGCACCGCGGTGGGCACCAGGGGCGCTTCGCGACAGAACCGCAGGCCGGGCCGCCTCCGCGGGCGGAGCGGCCGTTCCATCCGGTGGATGGCCGGGAACAGGTCGAGCGCGGTGCCCGGCTCGGTGAAACCTCAGGTCAGGGGCGCTTCGGGGCGGGCTTGAGGACGGCGACGCACTCCACGTGGTGGGTCATCGGGAACAGGTCGAAGGCCCGCAGGAAGTGCGGGACGTAGCCCTCCTCGCGGAAGTACGCCAGGTCGCGGGCGAGGGCGGCCGGGTCGCAGGC
Source organism: Streptomyces sp. SS8 (assembly GCF_054072955.1). NCBI lineage: Bacteria > Bacillati > Actinomycetota > Actinomycetes > Kitasatosporales > Streptomycetaceae > Streptomyces > Streptomyces sp. SS8. The sequence continues at coordinate 44,785 of NZ_JBSVCZ010000025.1, read as the reverse complement.
GACGTAGGCGATCCGGCGCGGGCCGAGGGAGGCCACCTGCCGCACCGTCTTCCGGCCGGCCCCGGAGCGGGGCGGGTCGAGGACGACGATGTCGGCCTCGGTGATGCCGGTGCGCGGCAGTACCTGCTCGACGTTGCCGCGCTCGACGCGGACGCGGTCGAGGTCGGCGAGGTTGTGGCGGGCGTCCTCCACCGCGCGCCTGGAGGACTCGATGCCGAGCACCGCACCCTTGTCCCCGACGCGCTCGGCCAGGGCTCCGGCGAACAGCCCGGCGCCGCAGTACAGGTCGAGGGCCATCTCGCCCTTGCGCGGCGTCAGGCCGGTCATCACGGCCTCGACCAGCAGTTCGGCGGCCTTGGGGTGGACCTGCCAGAAGCCGCCCGCGCTGATCCTCCAGGTGCGGCCGACGGCGCGCTCACGGACGAAGGGGCGGCCGTGCACCCGGTGCACGGCCCGCTCGCCGCCGCGCTCCGCGCTGCGTCCGCGGGGCTCCTCGCCCCGCAGCACCGACACCGGCCGGTCCAGCTCCACCAGGGGCAGGCGCCCGCCGGGGCGGGGTGTGAGCACGACCTGGCGGTCGCCGGAGCCGGTGGCGGCGGTCGCGTCGACGGTGGCGATCTGCGGCCACCGGCGCTTCTCGACGCCCAGCTCGCTCACCTCCGGCGCGGCGATCAGGCAGCGGTCGACGGGCTGCACCTCGTGGGAGCGGTGGCGCAGCAGCCCGGCGCGGCCCTCGTCGTCCACGCTGTAGTGGACGCGGGTGCGCCAGGCCGGGACCTCGCCCTTGGGCACCTTGTCGCCGGGGGCGGGCTCGACGGTGCCGTCCCAGCCGGCGTCCTCGGCCGTGAGCCCCGCCAGCCGCGTCAACTGTTCGGCGATGACGGAGGCCTTCAGCCGCCGCTGGGCTCCGGGGGCGGCGTGCTGCCAGTCGCAGCCGCCGCACAGGCCGGGGCCGGCGAACGGGCAGGGCGCCTCGACGCGGTCCTTGGAGGGCTCCAGGACCTCGACGGCGTCGGCGCGCAGGAAGCGGGAGTCCTCCCGGCCCTCGGTCACCTTCGCGACGACCCGCTCGCCGGGCAGGGCGTGGCGCACGAACAGCACACGCCCCTCCTCGGTGCGGGCGATGCAGTGGCCGCCGTGCGCGACGGGGCCGATCTCGACCTCGTACTCCCGGCCCACCAGCGACGGTGCGGTTTCGGGGGACGCGGCGGGGGGTGTTGCGGGGGGCATGGGGAGCGGCTCCAACGGACGGCGGGGCGCATGGACGGCAGTCCTCCAGCCTACCGGTCCGCCCGGGTCACTCCTGTCGCCCGTCGCCCTCCGGCCGGCCCGCGGGCCGGTCGGGGCCGACGGGGCCGCGGCGCACCGCGCCGGGCGCGCTCCACTCCGAGCGCCTGCGCGCCCTCAGCCGGGCGCGCTCGGAGGACTCCAGCTGGTAGGGCACGGAGGTGACCATCACGCCGGGGGTGAACAGCAGGCGGCCCTTGAGCCGCAGGGCGCTCTGGTTGTGCAGGAGCTGCTCGTACCAGTGGCCGACGACGTACTCGGGGATGTAGACGCTGACCACGGCGCGCGGGTTGCTGCGGCGCAGGCCCTTGACGTACTCCACGACCGGCCTGGTGACCTCGCGGTAGGGGGAGTCCAGGGTCTTCAGCGGGATGTCGATGCCGCGCCGGTTCCACTCCTCGAACAGGGCGCGGGTCTCCTCGGGGTCGACGTTGACGCTGAGGGCCTCCAGGACGTCGGAGCGCATCATCTTGGCGTACGCCAGTGCCCGCAGGGTGGGCCGGTGGACCTTGGAGACCAGGACGATGGAGTGCACCCGCGAGGGCCTGGCCATCTCCTCCCGCCCGGCCTCGGCAGGCAGCGCCAGCTCCTCGGCCACCCGGTCGTAGTGGCGGCGGATGGCGGTCATCATCGCGTAGAAGAGCGCCATGCCGATGAGTGCGACCCAGGCGCCGTGGCTGAACTTGGTGACCAGCACCACCACCAGGACCAGGCCGGTGAAGAAGGCGCCGAGGGCGTTGATGGCGCGGGAGCGCCTCATCCGGCGGCGGGCCGCGGGGTCGGTCTCCTGGGCGAGGTGGCGGTTCCAGTGCCGGACCATGCCGGTCTGGCTGAAGGTGAAGGAGACGAAGACGCCGACGATGTAGAGCTGGATCAGCCGGGTGGAGTCGGCGTCGTAGGCGTGGACGAGCACGCCCGCGAAGACGGCCAGCAGCACGATGCCGTTGGAGAAGGCCAGCCGGTCGCCGCGGGTGTGCAACTGGCGGGGCAGGTAGCGGTCCTGGGCGAGGATCGAGCCGAGGACGGGGAAGCCGTTGTAGGCGGTGTTGGCGGCCAGGAAGAGGATGAGCGCGGTGGCCGCGGCGACCAGGAGGAAGGGGAGCGAGCCGTTGCCGAAGACGGCCGCGGAGACCTGGGCGATGACCGGGTCCTGGTGGTAGTCGGGGCCGGCGGGGCGGCCGTCGATGAGGATGTCGGTGGCGGGCGTCTCGGACATCTTCACACCGGTGGCCAGGGCCAGGGCGATGATGCCGCCGAACATGGTGGCGGCCAGTCCGCCCAGCAGCGCCAGGGTGGTCGCGGCGTTGCGGCTCTTGGGGCGGCGGAAGGCGGGGACGCCGTTGCTGATGGCGCCGACGCCGGTGAGGGCGGCGCAGCCGGACGAGAAGGCCCGCAGGAGCAGGAAGAGCAGGGCGAAGCCGGTCAGCTCGGCGGTCTCGGCGCTGACCTCGTATCCGGCGCTGGGCGCCGACATCTCGTCACCCAGGACCAGGCCGCGGAAGGCGCCCCAGGCGATGGTGCCGAGCACACAGGCGACGAAGAGGTAGGTGGGGGCGGCGAATATCGTGCCGGACTCGCGTACGCCGCGCAGGTTCAGCACGGCCAGCAGCGCGATGACCGCCACCGCCGTGCCGGTCTTGTTCTCGGAGACGAACGGGATGGCCGAGGCGAGGTTCTCCACCCCGGCCGCGACCGACACGGCCACCGTCAGGACGTAGTCCACCAGCAGGGCCCCGGCGACGGTGAGCCCGGCGCGGGGGCCGAGGTTGACGGTGGCGACCTCGTAGTCGCCGCCTCCGGAGGGGTAGGCGCGGACGTTCTGCCGGTACGACGCCACCACCACGAACAGGAGCACGACGACGGCGAGGGTGATCCACGGCCCGAAGCGGTAGGCGGAAAACCCCGCGATGGAGAGCACCATCAGGACCTCGCCCGGCGCGTACGCGACCGATGACAGGGGGTCGGAGGCGAAGACCGGGAGGGCGATGCGCTTGGGCAGGAGCGTCTGGGTGAGCCGGTCGCTGCGCAGCGCACTGCCGATCAGGATCCGTTTGGACACGTCGGTCAGCTTGGACACGCAGAGGATCGTAAGCCTCACCTGGCCGGCCCACCCAACCGCCGCCGGGCCGGAGTGCGGCAGGTCACGGCGGGAAGGCGGGCCCCGGGCGCCACTCCCCGCGAGTTGCGGGAGGTGGGGGCGGGGCCAAGCATGGCCGTATGGCGGAGAGGACGGACCGGCACATGGACGGCGGCGGCGAGGACGGCGGTACGGACCGCACCGGCGGTACCGGCGGGAGCGGGAGCACGGGCGGGCAGGGGGGAGGGCCCGCGGGCCGGCCGCTGCGCTGCCTGGTCACCGGGGCCACCGGCTACATCGGCGGCCGGCTGGTGCCCGAGCTGCTGGCCGCGGGCCACACCGTGCGCTGCCTGGCCCGCACCCCGGCCAAGCTGCGCGACCACCCCTGGGCGGAGCGGGCGGAGGTGGTGCGCGGCGACGTCACCGACGCCGCGTCGGTGCGCGCGGCGATGGAGGGCATGGACGTCGCCTACTACCTGGTGCACTCCATGGGCGGCGGCTCCCGCTTCGAGAGCACCGACCGCGAGGCCGCGCGGATCTTCGGCGAGCAGGCCCGGGCGGCCGGGGTGGGCCGGATCGTCTACCTGGGCGGGCTGACCCCGGCCGGGGTTCCCGAGGAGGAGCTCTCCCCACATCTGCGCTCCCGCGCCGAGGTGGGACGGCTGCTGCTGGCCTCCGGCGTGCCGACCGCCGTGCTGCGGGCGGCGGTGATCATCGGCTCGGGTTCGGCGTCGTTCGAGATGCTGCGCTATCTGACCGAGCGGCTGCCGCTGATGGTCACCCCGAGCTGGGTGCGCACCCGGCTCCAGCCGATCGCGGTGCGCGACGCGCTGCGCTACCTGGCCGGCTGCGCGTCGCTGCCGCCCGAGGTGAACCGGACCTTCGACATCGGCGGCCCGGAGATCCTCACCTACCACGACATGATGCAGCGCTACGCCGCGGTGGCCGGGCTGCCCAGGCGGGTCATCGTCCCGGTGCCGGTGCTCTCCCCCACCCTGTCCAGCCACTGGATCGGCCTGATCACTCCCGTCCCGCGCGCACTGGCCCGGCCGCTGGCGGAGTCGCTGCGGCACGAGGTGGTCTGCGCCGAGCACGACATCGCCCGCTACGTCCCCGACCCGCCCGGCGGCCTGCAGGGTCTGGACCAGGCGCTGCGGCTGGCACTGAAGCGGATCAAGGACGCGGAGGTGGCCACCCGCTGGTCCTCGGCCTCCGTCCCCGGCGCGCCCAGCGATCCGCTGCCCACCGACCCGAACTGGGCGGGCGGCAGCCTCTACACCGACGAGCGCGAGCGCACCGTGGCCGCCTCGCCGCAGGCGCTGTGGCGGGTGATCGAGGGCATCGGCGGTGAGAACGGCTGGTACTCCGCGCCGCTGGCCTGGGCGGTGCGCGGCTGGCTGGACCGGCTGGTGGGCGGGATCGGGCTGCAGCGGGGGCGGCGGGACGCCGAGCGGCTGCGTGCGGGCGACTCGCTGGACTTCTGGCGGGTGGAGGAGATCGAGCCGGGGCGGCTGCTGCGGCTGCGGGCGGAGATGCGGCTGCCTGGGCTGGCCTGGCTGGAGCTGCGGGCGGACCGGGGGCCGGGCGGGGAGACCGTCTACCGGCAGCGGGCGCTGTTCCACCCGCACGGTCTGCTGGGGCAGGCGTACTGGTGGGGCGTTTCGCCGTTCCACGCGGTGGTATTCGGCGGAATGGCGCGCAACATCGCCTCGGCGGCCGAGGCGGGGGCCGCGGGTGTCGGGCGGCGGCGGTCGGTCACCTCCGGGGCGGGCTCCCGTCCGGGTGGTGGCGCAGCGCGGCCAACTCCTCGTTCATGGCTGCCAGGAAGCGCACGACGGCGTGGAGTTCCGCGTCGCTGAAGCGCTGCCGCACGGCGTCGGTGGCACGCGCGAGGGGACGGAAGTACTCGCGGGCCACCTCCCGGCCCCGAGGGGCGTAGTGGAGGTGGACGATTCTGCGGTCGGCCGAGTCCCGGGTGCGCCGGATGTGGCCCGCGCGTTCCAGGCGGTCCAGGCAGGCGGTGACCGCGCCGGAGGTGAGCTGGAGCCGTTCGCGCAGCAGCCCGGGGGTGACGGGCCCGTCCCGCTCGCCGTCCAGGATCTCCACCAGGGCCTGGACGTCGGTGGGGTGCAGGCCGTGGGAGTGGGCGAAGTCGTGCGCCATGCGGCTGAACTCGCCGTTCATGCGGCGCAGCAGTACGGCGAACGCCTGGAGCCCGGTCGGACCGCCGTCGGGGCCGGCGGGGGGCTCGGCGACGGCGTCGGCGGGTTCGCCGGCCGGTCTGCCGGTGGGGTCGTCTGAGTCGTGCACTCCCCCACGATATACAGTCTTGATCGTCAAGTTTCTCAATGAAAAAGATTTAAGCCCGCGCAGGCGGTGCCCACATCCTTCGGTTCAGGGGAGTCGATGAAACCCACACCGCGTTTCCTCAGGTGGCTGGTGCCCGCCGCGCTGATCGTCGTCTGGCTGGCGGTCGGCGGCGCCTTCGGCCCGTACGCCGGGAAGATCAGCGAGGTCTCCACCAACGACCAGGCCTCCTTCCTGCCCGAGAGCGCCGAGTCGACCAAGGTGATCGAGGCTCAGGAGGACTTCCGGACCTCCGAGACCGTGCCCGCCATCATCGTCTGGGAGGCCGACGAGGGCGGCATCGACGCCGGTCAGCGGCAGCAGGCCGAGCAGGCGCTGGCCGAACTGGCCCAGGCCCCCGGCGTCGCCGGCCGCCCCTCGCCCGTGCAGCCCTCCCAGGACGGCGAGGCCCTGCAGGCCGTCCTCCCGCTCTCCTCCGAACTCGACGAGGGGATGGGCGACGTCATCGACGCCATCCTGGAGACCGCCGGGCAGGTGGAGGGCGCCGGGGCGTACGTCGCGGGCCCGGCCGCCACCCAGGCGGACCTGTCCGAGGCGTTCGCCGGTATCGACGGGCTGCTGCTGGGCGTGGCGCTCAGTGTGGTGCTGCTGATCCTGCTGCTGGTCTACCGCAGCGTGCTGCTGCCACTGGCGATCATCCTCGGCTCGGTCTTCGCCCTCGCGCTGGCCACCGCGATCGTCTACTTCCTGGCCGAACGGGACGTCGTACGGGTGGACGGCCAGGTGCAGGGCATCCTGTTCATCCTGGTCATCGGCGCCGCCACCGACTACGGGCTGCTGCTGTCGGCCCGCTTCCGCGAGGAACTCGCCCACAGCGGCGACCGCGTGGGCTCCGCGCGGACCGCGCTGCGCCGCTCCCTGGGCGCCATCGTCGCCAGCGGCTCCACCGTCGCCCTGGGCCTGCTGGCCCTGCTGCTGAGCGATCTGCGCAACAACCGCGCCCTGGGCCCGGTCGGCGCCATCGGCATCGCCTGCGCGATGCTCAGCGCCCTGACCTTCCTGCCCGCGGTGCTGGCGGTGCTCGGCCGGTCCGCGTACTGGCCCGCCCGCCCCAAGCCGCCCGCGGACCCCTCCGACCCGTCGGCCGCCCGGGGCGTGTGGGGCCGGGTGGCGGCCCTGGTGGACCGCTCCCCGCGCCGGGTGTGGGCGGTGTCCCTGGCGGGCCTGGCCGTCGCCGCCGCGTTCTTCCCGGCCCTGTCGTCCACCGGCGTGCCGACCAAGGAGATCTTCGTCGGCGGGGCCCAGTCCGTCACCGCCCAGGAGAGGCTCAACGAGCACTTCCCCGGCGGTTCCGGCAACCCCGCCGTGATCATCGCGGACGCCGACCGGGTGCGGGAGGTCACCGCCGCCGCGCAGGACACCGAGGGCGTCGCCTCGGCCGCCCCGGTCACCTCCTCGGGCCGCCCCGGCGGGGGCGAACCGCTGGTCGTCGACGGCCGGGTGAGCGTCCAGGCCACCCTGTCGGCCGGGGCCGACTCCGACGAGGCCCTGGAGACCGTCGAGCGGCTGCGGGAGTCGGTGGGCGCGGTGGACGGCGCGGACGCCCTGGTCGGCGGCTACACCGCCCAGCAGCTCGACAGCCGCGACACCGCCCGCGAGGACCGCGCGCTGATCATCCCCGTCGTCCTGGTGATCATTCTGGTCATCCTGATCGGGCTGCTGCGGTCGGTGGTGATGCCCGTGCTGCTGGTGGCGACCGTGGCCCTGAACTTCCTGGCCACCCTGGGCATCGCCGCCCTGGTCTTCGAGGGCCTCCTCGGCTACAGCGGCACCGACCCCTCCATCCCGCTGTACGGGTTCGTGTTCCTGGTCGCCCTCGGAGTGGACTACAACATCTTCCTGATGACCAGGGTCCGCGAGGAGACCCTGCTGCACGGCAACCGGATGGGCGTGCTCAAGGGCCTGACCGCCACCGGCGGAGTGATCACCTCGGCCGGGGTGGTGCTGGCCGCCACCTTCGCGGCGCTGGTGGTGATCCCGCTGTCCTTCCTGGTCCAGATCGCCTTCATCGTCGCCTTCGGCGTGCTCATGGACACCGTCCTCGTGCGCTCCCTGCTCGTCCCGGCCCTCGCCAGGGACATCGGCCCGGCCGTGTGGTGGCCCAGCGCGCTGAGCCGCCGCGGCCAGGAGACGAAGACACGGCCCGGAGGGGACCGGGAGGGGCGCCCCGCGCCGGACGCCGGGTAGCGTTACGGCGCAGGACAGATCGGCAGGTGCCCCGGTCGGGGCGGGAAGGATGACGCGCGATGCGGGCCCGGGTCGTCACGGCACAGGAAGGCACGGGGTAGCGGCCTCATGCACATCGTCATCATGGGATGCGGGCGCGTGGGCGCCGCGCTCGCCCGGACCCTGGAACAGCGGGGTCACACGGTTGCGATCATCGACCGGGACGAGGCGGCCTTCCGCCGCCTCGGCTCCTCCTTCGGCGGGCGCCGGGTGGAGGGGATCGGCTTCGACCGCGACACCCTGCGCGAGGCGGGGATAGAGGAGGCCGGGGCGTTCGCCGCCGTCAGCAGCGGCGACAACTCCAACATCATCGCCGCCCGCGTGGCGCGCGAGATGTTCGGCGTGGAGAACGTGGCCGCCCGCATCTACGACCCCCGCCGCGCCGAGGTCTACCAGCGGCTGGGGATCCCGACCGTCGCCACGGTCCGCTGGACGGCCGACCAGATGCTGCGGCGGCTCCTGCCCTCCGGGGCGGAGCCGCTGTGGCTGGACCCGACCGGAGGCGTCCAGCTCGCCGAGGTGCACGCCTCCTCCGCCTGGGTCGGGCACCGGGTGAGCCGCCTCCAGCAGGAGACGGGCACCCGGGTCGCCTTCATCACCAGGCTGGGCGAGGCGATGCTGCCCACCTCCGACACGGTGATCCAGGAGGGCGATCTGGTGCACGTGATGATGCGCTGCGACCGGGTCGGCGACGTGGAGGCCGCGTTCTCGCGCGGTCCCGAGGGAGAGGCACGATGAGGGTCGCGATCGCCGGGGCCGGCGCGGTGGGCCGTTCCATCGCCGGGGAACTGCTGGAGAACGGCCACGAGGTGCTGCTGATCGACAAGGCGCCCGGCGCCATCTCGGTGGAGCAGGTGCCGCAGGCCGAGTGGCTGCTGGCCGACGCCTGCGAGATCACCTCGCTGGACGAGGCCGCCCTCCAGCGCTGCAACGTCGTGATCGCAGCGACCGGTGACGACAAGGTCAACCTCGTGGTCTCCCTGCTGGCCAAGACGGAGTACGCCGTACCAAGGGTCGTGGCGCGGGTGAACCACCCCAAGAACGAGTGGCTGTTCAACGAGTCCTGGGGCATCGACGTGGCCGTCTCGACCCCGCGGCTGATGTCCGCGCTGGTCGAGGAGGCCGTCAGCGTCGGCGATCTGGTGCGGCTGCTGCGCTTCAGCCAGGGCGACGCCAACCTGGTCGAGCTGACCCTGCCCCCCGAGTCGGCGCTGGCCGGCACGCGGGTGGGCGAGGTGCGGTGGCCCGAGGACACCGCGCTGGTGACGATAATCCGCGGCAGCAGGGTCCTCACCCCGGGTCCCGAGGAAGCCCTGGAGCCGGGCGACGAACTGCTGTTCGTCGCCGCCCAGTCCCGCGAGGAGCAGCTGGAGGAGCTGCTGTCGGTGCGCCGGGAGCCGGAGGACGACTCCCGGTAGCGGCAGGCTCCGCACATGGGGAGGGCGGCGGCCCCGGTCGGTGGACCGGGGCCGCCGCCCTCGTCGGGTGCCGTACGGCCGCCGCGGGGCCGTACGGGGCTCAGGAGTCCGTCCGCGCCTCGCCCGCCACGCGCTCGCGTTCCCGCTCCTTCTCCCTCTCCGCCTCCGCGGCCTCCTCCGCCTCCATCTCGGCGATCACGTCGATCGGCGGCGGGGCCTTGGCCAGGAAGACGTAGGTCAGGTAGACGCACAGCAGCAGCGGCGGGATGCCGAGTGCCACCTTCACCCAGCCGAGCTGGGTGGCGTCGCCCCAGAAGTAGATCGGGAAGAGGATGGCCGACTTGGCCAGCAGGACGATGCCCCAGGCCCAGGTCGCCTTGGTGTAGGCCGCCAGGCGGCCGGGGTTGCGGGTGCGCCAGGAGAGGTTCTCGCGCATCAGCGGCCCGAGCAGCACCCCGATCAGCGGGAAGCGCACCATCGCCGAGAGGCAGTACGCGACCGCCAGCCCCAGGGTGTAGAGCATGCCCGGCAGGTAGAAGTTCTTGGCGTCGCCCGACATCATCGCGAAGACCGCGCCGATCCCGACCCCGAAGACGCCGCTGAAGGCGTGCTTGAGGGTCTCGCGCTGCACCAGGCGGGCCAGCGCGAGCAGGACGCTCAGGCCCAGGGCGGCGACGGCCGCGAGGTGGATGTCCCGCCTGATCGTGTAGACCAGCACGAAGACCAGCCCGGGCACGGTGGTGTCCACCATGCCCCGCACTCCGCCGAACGCCTCCATCAGTGCCTTGTCCGTGACCGTCGGACCGGGCGCGCCGGCCTCGGCCGCGGGCCCGGTCCCGTCCACGCCAGCGGCCGGCTTGTCGAGAGAGGTCACCCGTTACTCCTGTCCGCTGTCCTGTCCGATGGGTCGCAGCTCGTACTTGGGGTTGAACAGCACCGGACGGCCGCGGTTCATCGCGATCCGCCCGTGTGCGACCAGCCTGCGGCCCGGTTCTATGCCCGCGATGGACCGGCGGCCGAGCCACACCACGTCCAGCGGGGCGGACCCGTCGAACAGCTCCGCCTCCAGGGCGGGCACGCCCGCCCTGGGGCGCTGCGTCACCGTGCGCAGCGTACCGGTCACCGTGACGATCTGCCGGTCGCCGCAGTCGCAGATGCGTGTGCAGCCGCTCTCCTCGGTGTCCTGCCGGAGTTCGGCGGAGAGCAGATCCTCCTGGGAGGAGGCCAGACGCCCGAGGAGGCGCCGCAGCCGGCCGCCCCTCTCGAGTCGGGTAACGCCACTCATACGGCCAGCCTACCCGCGCCCGTCACCCCCGGTAATGCCCCTGAGGGCCCTGGAGGCGGATGTGACCGAAGGCTCCTCCCCCGCGTCTCCCCCGCGTCCGCCGAGCCTCCCGGTGCCCGACGGCGTCCCGCGGCGCGCACCGGGCCCACGGTCCGCCGCGCCGGCCGGTGGACGGTGGGCGGCAGACCGCGCGGTGCGGGCGGCGGACGTGTGGCCGCGGGCGCGGCGCGGGCTCTCGGCGGCGGCCACGGCGCCCGTACGGCGTCCCCGGCACGGACGGCGCCGGCCGTCGCCGAGCCCGGCGTCCGCCGCCCCCGGCGGGGCTCCGCCGTCACGTGCGGGGCGGCGGGCCCCCGGCGACGCCCCGCGCACCGCTTCCCGCGCGCCGCTCAGCGGACCTCGGTGATCTCCGGGCCGCGCTGGAGCTTGTCGATGCCGCCGGCGAAGCGGGAGCCCTCCTGGGCCTGCTCCTGCTGGACGCCGTCGGGCACCATCTGCGCGTCGTCGGGGAGCTTGAGGACGATCGGGTCGCGGGGCGCCATCGGGGAGTCCCCGCGCACCACGACCGTGTCGCGGAAGATCTGCTCCAGCAGCCCGGCGGCCTGCGGCTGCACCGCGCCCTGACCGGAGATGACACCGCGCAGGAACCAGCGGGGGCCGTCCACGCCGACGAAGCGCACGACCTGCATGCCGCTGTTGCCGTCGGGCAGCCTGACCGGCACCTGCGCGCGCAGCTCCCAGCCCAGGGGGCCCTCGACCTCGTCGATGATCCCGCCCTTCTGGGTGATGCCCGAGGCGATCTCCTCGCGCACCTCGTCCCAGATGCCCTCGCGCTTGGGTGCGGCGAACGCCTGGAGCTGGACGGCGCTGTCCTTGAGCACGATCGTCGCGGCGACGATGGCGTCACCGGCGACCTCCACCCGCAGTTCCATGCCCGGCACTCCGGGCACGAACATGCCGCCCAGGTCGACCCGGCCCTCGCCCGGGGCGTGCAGCTCGCTCACGTCCCAGGGGCCGTCCGGCCGGGGGGCCGGGGGAAGCTTGACCCGGGTCTGCTCGCCATCGGTGCCGTCGGCGGACCCGTCCGACGCGTCGGTGCCCTCGTCGGATCGTTCCGTCTCGAACTCGTCCGAGGCGCCCTCGGGCCCTACCTGCTTCTTGCGACGACGTCCGAACACGTCACTGTCCCTTCAGGTCGGCAGCCTCGTCGGCCGCGACCGCAGCGTAATGGTTGTGCTGTGCAGCGTGGTCCTGTGCGGTGCCGTCCTGTGCGGCGTGGCCGCCCGTGGAGCCGAAGCCCCCCGCCGCTCGCGCCGATCCCGGCAGTTCCTCCACCTCGTGGAAGCGCACCTTCTCGACTTGCTGGACGACGAGCTGGGCGATGCGGTCGAAGCGCTCGAACCGCACACTCTCGCGCGGATCCAGGTTGGCCACGATCACCCTGATCTCCCCACGGTACCCGGCGTCGACGGTTCCGGGGGCATTCACGAGGCAGACCCCGCAGCGGGCCGCCAGGCCGGAGCGCGGATGCACGAAGGCGGCGTACCCGTCGGGCAGTGCGATGGAAACCCCCGTGGGCAGAACGGCCCTCTCACCGGGGGCCAGTTCGGCCGCCTCGGTGGTGACCAGATCGCAGCCCGCGTCGCCGGGGTGGGCGTAGGCGGGAAGCGGCACCTCGGGGTCGAGGCGGCGGATCAGCACCTCGACGGGGCCGCGTCCGGGCAGGCCGGCGCCGCTCACGGGTTCACCTCGAAGGCGCGGGCCCGGCGGACGGTGTCGGGGTCGGCCATCGCGGCCTCGATCTCGTCCTTGCGGCCGTGGTCGACGAAGTGCTCGACCTTGACCTCGATGAAGAGGGCGTCGGCGCGCACCGCGAGAGGGCCGTCGGGGCCGCCGATGTGTCCGGTGGCGGTGCAGTAGATCTTGCGTCCGTGCCGGGCGGTCACCCGCGCCGCCAGGTGCAGCACGGAGTCCACGGGGACGGGCTGGAGGAAGTCGGTCTCCAGGCGCCCGGTGACCGAGATGGTGTGCATCAGCCAGTTCAGGGAGCCCAGGATCTCGTCCATGGCGGTGGACAGCAGCCCGCCGTGGGCGAGGCCGGGGGCGCCCTGGTGCTCGGGGTGGACGGTGAACTCGGCGGTGACGCTGACCCCCTCGCCCGCCCGGGCGTCGATGTGCAGTCCGTGGGGCTGCTCGGTGCCGCAGCCGAAGCACTGCGCGTAGTGGGCGCCCAGCGGCTCTCCGGGGGCGGGGGCGTCGGGGTGGCGCACGGGGGGAACGGCGTCGTCCGGCGGGGTCAGGGATGTCTTGGTGGCACTCACGGATGCTGACCTTACCGCCGGGTCAGTGAGCCGGTCGCGGGCGTGCCAAGCTGGGCACATGCTTCCTCCCGGCGTGCTGTACGACGAGCGGCTGACCGCGCCCCGCCCCTGGTGGCTGATCGCCGCCCTGTCCGGAATCTCCCTGGGCCTGATCCTGTTCCCCCTGGGCCTGATGCCCCTGCTGGGCGGTCTGGTGGTGGGGACGGCGCTGGGCGCGGTGGCGGTGAGCGCCTACGGTTCGGCCCGTATCCGCGTGATCGCGGACTCACTGGTCGCGGGGGACGCCCGGGTGCCGGTCTCCGCGCTGGGCGAGGCGCACGTCCTGGACGAGGAGGAGGCCCGCGCCTGGCGCACCCACCGTGCCGACCCGCGCGCCTACATGCTGCTGCGCGGCTATGTGCCCACGGCGCTGCGTGTGGAGGTCACCGACCCCGCGGATCCCACACCGTACCTGTACCTGTCCACACGGCGCCCGCGGGCGCTGGCCGACGCGCTGGAGGCCGCACGCCGGTAGCGCGGGCCGCGGCGGGGGACGCCGGGCGGGCGCAAGCGGGCCGGGGGCTCGGCGGGGGACGCCGGCTGTCGGCCGGGGGTCAGCCGTCCTCTTCCGGGGCGTGCCGGAGCTGCGAGGGGATGATCTTCCCCGGGCGGTCCTCCAGGGGGATCGCGCCCCAGGGGATCCGCCGCCCTCTCAGGTCGCCGCGGATCCTCTCCGCCAGCTTCCTGGTGTCGCGCCGGTTCATCAGGGCTCCCACCGCCGCGCCGATCATGAACGGCGTGAGGTTGGGGAGGTTGCGCATGGTGCGCTTGAGGAGGGTCTGGCGCAGCTGGCGTCTCATGTGGCCGCCGAAGGCCGCGCCGAACGTCGCGGGCGCGGCCAGTTCTATCCCGCGCTCCTGGGTCCACTCGGCGAGGTAGGCGGCGGCCCGCTCCCGGGCGTTGCCGGGCGGGCGCAGCCCGTAGACCTCGTGGAGTTCGGCGATGAGCTTGAGCTCCACCGCGGCCACCCCGACGACCTCGGTGGCCAGCTCGGCGGGCATCGCCGGCGGTACGGGCAGCATCGCCGAGGCGCCCACTCCGGCGCCGACGGTCGCGCTGCCCTTCACGGCGCCCGATATCAGCCGGTCGGCCATCTCCTCCGGCCCCAGGCCCGGGAACTGCCGGCGGAGCGTGTCCAGGTCCCTCACCGGGATCCTGGGGGCGAGGTCGACGATGCGGTCGGCCACCACGCCCAGGAACGCCCTGACGGTGCCGCGCTCGCGCGGCTCCTGTGCGCTGCCCCCGTCCGGCCCGCCGGCGCCGTCCGGTCTGCCCCCGCCGTCCGGTCTGCCCGCGCCGTCCGCGCCGGCCCGGCGGCGCGGACGGAGACGCCGCAGCCCGCGGCCGAGAGCGGCTGCGGGCGCGGATCCGGGTGCGGGTACGGGCGCGAGCGAGGCCTCCCCGTCCTGGCCCCGCTCGGCGTCACGTGCTTCCTCGGCCGTCATCAGCCGGCCCCGGCTCAGGCCGCGCAGTCGCGGCAGATGGGGTGACCGTTCTTCTCCGCCGCCAGCTGCGAGCGGTGGTGGACCAGGAAGCAGCTCATGCAGGTGAACTCGTCGGCCTGGCGGGGCAGCACCCGCACGGACAGCTCCTCGTTGGAGAGATCCGCTCCGGGCAGTTCCAGGCCCTCGGCCTGCTCGAACTCGTCGACGTCGACGGTCGAGGCGGACTTGTCGTTCCGCCGGGCCTTCAGTTCCTCGATGCTGTCCTCGTTGACGTCGTCATCGGTCTTGCGTGGAGTGTCGTAGTCGGTCGCCATGTCGCTCTCCCCCTCTGGGTGTCTGTGGTGTCTCCAGCGCACGTAACGCGCGAGAGGCCGGACTTGTGCCCGACCTGAGGCGGAGATTTTGCCTCACTTCAAGCCCTGTTACTCAATCGACACCCAACCGCGCCCCTGATGGGGTGACCGAGTCGGCCGTCGACCGAGGGCCCGGGACGGCCCCCGTGTCCACTTTGCGCATACCGCCTCCCCTCTTTTCCACGATCACGACCTGCGAAAACATGGATTTTCCGGCATTTTTCGGCAGGCCCTGGGGTGCTGTACGCGTGTGACCGAAAAATCGCGTGTGTGATCGATCACAACCGGTTCGAACCGTGGAGGAATTCCCGGATTCCGCCCCATAACGCCGGGCGCGGCGAGGTTATTCCATGATCGCCTTTCGTCCCGTCCGGCCCTGTCCTCGCCCCGTTCCGCAGCACGTCCGCGCGGCGTCCGCGCGGCGCCGGACGGGAAGCGTCAGAGGGGGAGCGTGACCCGCACCACCAGTCCGCCCTCCTCGCGCGGCCTGGCCGTGACCGCCCCGCCGTGGGCGCGCACCACCGACCGCACGATCGACAGCCCCAGGCCGACCCCCCTGTCGCTGCCGGTGCGCTCGGTGCGCAGCCTGCGGAAGGGCTCGAAGAGGTTGTCCACCTCGTACGCCGGGACCGCCGGGCCGGTGTTCTCCACCACCAGCACCGCCTGTCCCGGCTGTGCCCGGGTGTCCACCGACACCCAGCCGTCACGGGAGACGTTGTAGCGCACGGCGTTCTGCACCAGGTTGAGCGCGACCCGCTCCAGCAGCACCCCGCTGCCCTGCACATACGCGGGCCGGCGCACGCCCCGCAGCTCCACGCCCCTGTCCTGGGCCTCGCCGCGCGCCTGCTCCACGGCCTGGGAGGCGACCTCGGCCAGGTCCACGGGCTTGCGGTCCACGATCTCGTTCTCGCTGCGGGCGAGCAGCAGCAGTCCCTCCACCAGCTGCTCGCTGCGCTCGTTCGTGGCGAGCAGCGTCTTGCCGAGCTGGACCAGCTCCGGGGAGGCGCCGGGATCGGAGAGCTGGACCTCCAGCAGGGTTCGGTTGATCGCCAGCGGGGTGCGCAGCTCGTGCGAGGCGTTGGCGACGAACCGCTGCTGGGCGGTGAAGGCCCGGTCCAGCCGGTCCAGCATCTGGTCGAAGGTGTCGGCCAGCTCCTTGAGTTCGTCGTCCGGTCCGTCCAGCTCGATGCGGCGGTGCAGGTCGGAGCCGGCGACCCGCTGGGCGGTGCGCGTGATGCGCTCCAGGGGCGAGAGCACCCGGCCGGCCATGACGTAGCCGAAGGCGAAGGCGGCCACGGCCAGGCCCAGCAGGGCCATCAGGGAGCGGTTGAGCAGGACCTCCAGGGCCACCTGCCGCTGGTTCTCCATGCACTGCTGGACGGCGGCGGTCAGCTCCTGGGGGGTCAGCTCCCCGCCGTCCGCCCGGCTGGGCAGACTGCAGACGGCGTCGGTGGTCTGGTCCCGCACACCGATGATCTGGAAGGGCAGATGGCTGCCGTCCTTCAGGGCCTGGGCCGCCAGCAGGTAGATGATCGCCAGCAGCACCATCCCGGCGATCAGGAACATCCCGCCGTACAGCAGGGTCAGGCGTATGCGGATGGTGGGCCGCAGCCAGGGATGGGAGCGGCCCGGCTGGAAGGGGTCCCAAGTGGGCTTGGGCGGGGTCGCCGGGGGCTGGGGAGGGGGGCCGGGGGTACCGGGCGTGCTGGGTGTCATGAGGGGCTCAGATGCGGTATCCGGAACCGGGCACGGTGACGATCACCGGCGGCTCGCCGAGTTTGCGGCGCAGGGTCATCACGGTGACCCGTACGACGTTGGTGAACGGATCGGTGTTCTCGTCCCAGGCCTTCTCCAGGAGCTGCTCGGCGGAGACCACCGATCCCTCGCCCCGCATGAGCACCTCCAGCACCGCGAACTCCTTGGGGGCCAACTGCACCTGCCGGCCGTCGCGGAAGACCTCGCGGCGGTTGGGGTCCAGCCGGATCCCGGAGCGCTCCAGCACCGGCGGCAGGGGCGCGGTGCTGCGGCGGCCGAGCGCCCGCACCCGGGCGGTCAGCTCGCTGAAGGCGAAGGGCTTGGGCAGGTAGTCGTCCGCGCCCAGTTCCAGGCCCTCCACCCGGTCGCTGACGTCGCCGGAGGCGGTGAGCATCAGCACCCGGGTCGGCAGGCCCAGCCGGATGATCTCGCGGCACACGTCGTCACCGTGGACCAGCGGCAGGTCGCGGTCGAGCACCACCACGTCGTAGTCGTTGACCCCGACGCGCTCCAGGGCCGCGGCGCCGTCGTAGACCACGTCGACGGCCATGGCCTCCCGGCGCAGTCCGGTGGCCACGGCATCGGCGAGCAGCCGCTCGTCCTCGACGACGAGTACGCGCACGGGTGGTGTCCTTCCCTCGGTTCACGGGGCTTCACGGGGGCTTCGCGGGGCGGGAACCGTCCCGGCCGTTCGTGGACGGCCGGGAGCGGCACGGAGCCGGGCGGGGGCGCGCCCCCGCCTGTTCCATCATGTCCATCGTGCCCGCGACCTCAGTAAACGGGCCGTAAGGGACTTCCGTCGCAGCCGTTCACCGAATTTTCGTCCTTCTTGAGGTTTCTCTGAGGTTTGGGATGGGGAGGACGGCAGTACACCCGCGATCACGCCCTGTAGACGGCATGTCACGACCCCTCTTCCCAGCCCCGGGAGAGCCGTCGGCCGACCGCTCGGGGTACACACCGTGATCGCCCCACCCCCGGCACACCCCGTGCCGACGACCCACGACGAGGGGGCGCACCATGGACGCGTTCACCGCAGGCATTCTGCAGCGCATACGGACCACGGAGTCCGACCTGATCCGCGCTCGTGAGTCGGGCGACGACTTCCTGGTGGACGTCGAGCAGGCCGAGCTCGAGGACCTGCGCCGTCTGGCCGCCGAGTACGGAGTGGAGATCGGCGCCACCACCTGCGCCTGACCGGCATCGCACACCGGCGCCCCGGGAGGTTCCTCCTCCCGGGGCGCCGGTGTGCGGGGCGCACGGGGGGCCGGTGCCCCTCATGCCCGGACCGGAGCCGTTCAGTCGTGCCAGGCGCCCAGTTCCTCCAGCAGCGGCTGGAGCGCGCCGAAGACCCCGGGCGAGGCGGCCACCGTCAGCTCGCCAGTCGGCGGGGAGCCGGGCCGCCCGCCGGTGAGGGCACCCGCCTCGCGGGCGACCAGATCGCCCGCGGCGAAGTCCCAGGGGTGCAGCCCGCGCTCGTAGAAGCCGTCCAGCCGCCCGCCGCCCACGTCGCACAGGTCGATGGCGGCCGAACCGGAGCGGCGGATGTCGCGGACCTCCGGCAGCAGGCGGCGGGCCACCTCGGCCTGGGCCCCGCGGCGCTCGGCAATGTAGTTGAAACCAGTGCCGATCAGCGCCTGCTCCAGCGGCGGCGAGGGGCGGCAGCGCACCCGCCTCCCGTTCAGCCAGGCGCCTCCGCCCAGCACCGCGTGGTAGGTCTCGCCGCGCGGCGGGACGTGGACCACGCCGACGACCGTCTCGCCCCGGTGCTCGGCGGCGATCGAGACGGCCCAGGCGGGCTGCCCGTAGAGGTAGTTCACGGTGCCGTCGATCGGGTCGATCACCCAGCGCACCCCGCTGCCTCCCTCGCTGGAGGCCCCCTCCTCCCCCAGGAAGCCGTCCTCGGGACGGTGGTCGGCCAGGAAGCCGGTGATCAGCTTCTCGGAGGCCAGGTCCATCTCGGTGACGACGTCGACGGGGCTGCTCTTGGTCGCGGCCACCCCCAGGTCGGCGGGGCGTCCCTCGCTCAGCAGCGCGCCCGCCCGGCGGGCGGCCTCCAGCGCGAGGCCCAGAAGCTCCCTGTTGAGCGGGTCCGCCACGGCGGCGGTCGCGCGTTCGGTCTCCGTCCCGGTCCCGGCAGGGCTGTCGGCAGCGGGCCCGGCGGAGCTTGCGGCGTCGGTCACGGCTCTCCTCGGCGGTGTGGTGAGGGCATCGGACGGGTGTCGTACGGGCGCCGGGGCGGCGTCAGGCGTAAGGGCTGTCGGCGCCCGCGGCGGCGGGCCTGGGCGTACGCGCCGGGCAGCAGCTCACCGGGCACACGTCGTGGCTGGGGCCCAGCGCGCCCAGCGCGCAGCGCTCGGGGTTCTCGCCGCGCTCGGCGGCGGCGCGCTCGGCCACCAGGTCGCGCACGGCCGCGGCGAAGCGCGGGTCGGCGCCGACGGTGGCCGACCGCACCGCCGGCAGGCCCAGCTCTCCGGCCTTGGCCATCGCCTCGGTGTCGAGGTCGTACAGGACCTCCATGTGGTCCGAGACGAAACCGATGGGGATCATCACCGCGGCCGGTGCGCCCTGTCCGTGCAGCGCCTCCAGGTGGTCGCAGACGTCCGGCTCCAGCCAGGGGATGTGGGGGGCGCCGCTGCGGGACTGGTAGACCAGTTCCCAGGGCCGGTCCACCCCGGTCTCCTCGCGCACCGCGGCGGCGATCACCCGTGCCACGTCCAGGTGCTGGGCGACGTACGCGCCGCCGTCGGGCCCGGAGGTCTCGGACTGGGACAGGGGGATGGAGTGGGTGGTGAAGACCAGATGGGCCCCCGCCCGGACGTCCCCGGGCAGCTCGGCGAGGGCGGCCAGCACCCCGTCGGTCATGGGGCGGACGAAGCCGGGGTGGTTGAAGTAGTGCCGCAGCTTGTCCACCCGCGGCACCCGCAGTCCCTCGGCCTCCAGGGTGGCCAGGGCCTCGGCGAGGTTCTCCCGGTACTGGCGGCAGCCTGAGTACGAGGCGTACGCGCTGGTGGCCAGCACCAGGATCCGGCGGCGGCCGTCGGCCACCATCTCGCGCAGGGTGTCGGTCAGGTACGGCGCCCAGTTCCGGTTGCCCCAGTAGACGGGCAGGTCCAGCCCGTTGGCGGCGAAGTCCTCGCGCAGGGCCGCGAGCAGCCGACGGTTCTGGGCGTTGATCGGGCTGACCCCGCCGAACAGGTAGTAGTGCTGCCCGACCTCCTCCAGCCGCTCCTTCGGAATGCCTCTTCCGCGGGTGACGTTCTCCAGGAACGGCACCACGTCGTCGGGGCCCTCCGGTCCTCCGAAGGACAGCAGCAGCAGGGCGTCGTAGGGGCGGGCGTCAGTTGCGTCGGACATGCCCCGATCCTGCCATCCGGCTCCGTCGCCCACCGCCCGGACCCGCGGGGGTCCGGAAGAGGCCCCGCGTGAGTATGATCCCCCTCCGACCGGCGGGGCCACCGTCCGCGCGGTACGCCAGCCATGGGGAGGGCCGTCAGCGATGACCACGCACACCGCACGGCGCACGGGGCGGCCCGCGCCGCCGACGTGGCGCAACTGGGCGGGCAACGCGACCGCCCGTCCGCTGCGGACCTCGGCCCCCTCCACCACCGAGGCGCTCGCCGAGGTGGTGCGCCGCGCCGCCGAGGACGGGCTGACGGTCAAGGCCGCCGGCACCGGGCACTCGTTCACACCCGTGGCCGCCACCGAGGGTGTGCTGATACGCCCCGACCGCCTCACCGGCGTCCGCCGGATCGACCGCGAGGCGGGGACGGTGACGGTGGCCGCCGGGACGCCGCTGAAGCGGCTCAACGAGGTGCTGGCCGCCGAGAGGCTGTCCCTGACCAACATGGGCGACATCATGGAGCAGACCGTCTCCGGCGCGGTCGGCACCGGCACCCACGGCACCGGCCGCGACTCCGGCTCGCTCGCCACCCAGATCCGCGCTCTGGAGATGGTCCTGGCCGACGGATCGGTCCTGCGGTGCTCGGGGGACGAGGGAGGCGAGAACGGGGACGTCTTCGCGGCGGCCCGCGTCGGCCTGGGGGCGCTGGGAGTGATCACCGAGATCACCTTCGCCGTGGAGCCGCTGTTCCTGCTGACCGCGCGCGAGGAGCCCATGCGCCTGGAGGCGGTACTGGAGGACTTCGACCATCTGGTGCGCGGCAACGAGCACTTCGAGTTCTACTGGTTCCCGCACACCGACCGCTGCGTCACCAAGCGCAACAACCGCAGCGACGGCCCGGCCGACCCGCTGCCGCGCCTGGGCGGCTGGCTGGAGGACGAGTTGCTGGCCAACGGCGTCTTCCAGGCCGCCTGCTCGGTGGGCCGGGCCTTCCCCGCCGCCGTCCCCGGCATCGCGCGGATCGCCGGGCGCGCCCTGTCGGCCCGCACCTACACCGACATCCCCTACAAGGTGTTCACCTCCCCGCGCCGGGTGCGCTTCGTGGAGATGGAGTACGCCCTGCCGCGGGAGGCCGCGGTGGAGGCGCTGCGCGAACTGCGCGCGGTGGTCGACCGTTCGGAGCTGCGGGTGAACTTCCCCGTCGAGGTGCGCGTCGCGCCCGCCGACGACATCACGCTCTCCACGGCCTCGGGCCGCGACACCGCCTACATCGCGGTGCACGTGTACCGGGGCACCCCGCACGAGCGGTACTTCACGGCCGCCGAGCAGATCATGGTCGCGCACGGCGGGCGCCCCCACTGGGGGAAGCTGCACAGCCGCGACGCCGCGTACCTGGCCGGGGTCTACCCGCGCTTCGCGGAGTTCACCGCGCTGCGCGACCGCCTCGACCCGGACCGGGTGTTCGGCAACGACCACCTGCGGAGGGTGCTGGGCGACTGAGCCGGGCAGCGGCCCGCCGTCAGCCCGCCGCCCCACCCGTCCCCCTACCGGGCCGGGTCGCACGTATCTTCCTCTGCGCTCCCCGCCAGGCGGTTTCCGGCCAAGGTGGTGGTTCCGTTTCGGCGGATTCCGTGAAGATCCACACCTTCGATGCCGTCTTTTTGCGACCCGCGTGGTGTTCAACTCCCCCGCACTGTGAGAACTTGGGCGGCGTGCCGATCCAACGGTGTGGCCCCAATGGAGTAGTGTGGCGAGCCCTGACCCCGGCTCCGGTCAGCCGGTACCACGGACAGTCACCACCGAGGTCACTTTCCGTGGTCAACAGGCAACCGTGCCACAGTGGCGGATCAGGGCGCGGGCCCGACACGCCGGGCAGGTCGGCAAGGTTGTGGCAGGCTGCGCCCGGGCACGCCACACTCGTCCAACGGGAGCAGCGACGCACGTGACGTCGGCAGGCACCACCCGGGAGGTTCCCATGCCCGAACTGCGTGTCGTGGCCGTCAGCAACGACGGCACACGGCTGGTGCTCAAGGCTGCCGACAACACGGAGTACACACTCCCGATCGACGAGCGGCTGCGAGCCGCCGTCCGCAACGACCGCGCCAGGCTCGGCCAGATCGAGATCGAGGTCGAGAGCCATCTGCGCCCCCGCGACATCCAGGCCCGCATACGGGCCGGAGCCACCGCCGAGGAGGTCGCCCAGCTCGCCGGCATCCCCGTGGACCGCGTACGGCGGTTCGAGGGGCCGGTGCTCGCCGAGCGCGCGTTCATGGCCGAGCGGGCCCGCAAGACGCCGGTGCGCCGCCCCGGCGAGAGCACCGGTCCACAGCTCGGTGAGGCCGTGGCCGAGCGGTTGATGCTGCGCGGCGCCGACAAGGACACGGTGCAGTGGGACTCCTGGCGCCGGGACGACGGCACCTGGGAGGTGCTGCTCGTCTACCGGGTGGCCGGCGAGCCGCACTCGGCGAGCTGGACCTACGATCCGCCGCGGCGGCTGGTGCAGGCCGTGGACGACGAGGCGCGGGCGCTGATCGGCGAGAGCGACGACACCCCCGAGCCGAGCTTTCCGTTCGTGCCGCGCATCGCGCGGCTGCCGCGCGACCGCTTCGACCGGACGGAGCGTTCCGACGCCTTTGAGTCCGAGCCCTCGGAGGCCGCGGGCCAGGACGGGGTCGGCGAGCGGGACTCGCTGACCAGTCTGCTGGAGGCGGTGCCCAGCTTCCGGGGCGATCTGGTGGTGCCGGAGCAGTCCTCCCCCGACGGCGCGCCGGAGGACGAGGCCGAGGAGCCGGAGGCGGTGGAGCCGCCCGCTCCCGCGGCGAGCGCGGGGGCGGCCTACGCCGATGTGCTCATGCCGCGCTCGGTGGCGGGCCACCGCGACCGGCTCACCGGCAGCACCGACCGTCAGGCCGAGGCGGACGGCGTCCGCCCGGGCCGCCGCGCCGCGGTCCCCAGCTGGGACGAGATCGTCTTCGGCACGCGCCGCAAGAAACAGGAGTAGGCCAAGGGGCGGCGGGGCGGGTCCCCGCCGCCCTCCCGCGTGTGCGCCGGTCCGCCCCTCAGCCCGGTTCGGGGCCCGTGGCCACCGGACGGGAGGGATCGGCGGACCACTGCGACCAGGAGCCCGGATACAGCGCGGCGTCGATGCCCGCGACCGCCAGGGCCAGGATCTCGTGGGCCGCGGAGACCCCCGAACCGCAGTAGACGCCGACCTCGGTGTCCGCGTCGATACCCAGCGCGGCGAAGCGGGCGGCCAGTTCGGCGGCGGGCCGGAAGGCGCCGGGGGTGCTTCCGGAAGCGCCCCGGGAGACGCTTTCGGCGGTGTTCCCGGTGGTGGGTGCCGATACCGCGCCCGGAATGTGCCCGGCGACGCGGTCGATCGGCTCGACCTCACCGCGGTAGCGCTCGCCCGAGCGTGCGTCGAGCAGCACCCCGGTGCGGGCCAGGGCCGCCGCACCGTCGGCGTCGAGCACGGGAAGCGAGCCCGGCCGGGGCGTGAAGTCACCCTCGGGCGGCCGCGGCACCTCCCCCGTCAGCGGGCCCTCCCATGCCTCGAGACCACCGTCCAGCACCCGTACGTCCTCGTGGCCGGCCCAGCGCAGCAGCCACCAGGCGCGGGCGGCGGCCCACCCCCGGCCGCCGTCGTAGACCACCACCGGGTGCCCCTGGCGGACCCCGGCCCGGCGCATGGCCGCCCCGAACGCGCTTGGGTCCGGGAGCGGGTGACGCCCCGTCCCCTCCCCCACCGGGCCGGCCAGTTCGGTCTCCAGGTCGACGTACACGGCTCCGGGCAGGTGCGCCGCCTCGTAGTCCGGTCGCCGGGAGGGGCCGGTCAGCTCCCAGCGGACATCGAGCAGCGTGGGCGGGGTAGGCGGTGAGGAAGGCGAACCGGTGAGTTCGCGCGCGAGTTGGGTAGGGGAGACGATGACTGCCATGGCCGTATCTTCGCGCGGCCGTTCCCGTATGTCCTCGCCACCACCCGGCGCGGCCGGCCCGTGTCGGCGCGCGCGGCGGGGGCTTGGGGCGGAATGTCCGTCATCCTCCCCCGAGGGCCGTCCCGCCCTCTTCCCGGGCGGGACGGCCCCGTGCGCGGCATGGGCGCCGAATGAGACCATGGCCACCGACAGTGCACGGAAGATCACCGAACGACCGCATCGACGACGGTCCCGAGGAGAGAAGTGAACAGATGACCGAGGCAGTGGCACGACACGCTCCGGGCACCCCCTCCTGGCTGAGTCTGCTGGCCCGCGACCCGGCGGCGAGCCAGGAGTTCTACCACGAGTTGTTCGGCTGGGAATACCGGCAGGGCCCGGGGCCGGGGTCGGCCGGCCCGCACTTCCGCGCACTTCTCGGCGGGAACGAGGTCGCGTGCATCGGCCAGATGCCGCGGGGACGGCAGTGCCTTCCCGCCTGGCTGCCGTACCTGTCCGCCGACGACGCCGACAAGTCCGCGGAGTTGGTCAGACTGTGCGGCGGGACGGTCGGGGTGGGACCGCTGGACATGGAGGGGACGATGCGCGTGGCGATCGCGGCGGACCCGGCCGGGGCCTCCTTCGGGATACGGCAGGCGGACACCCGGCCCGGGGCCCGCATGGGCGGCGGGCCGGGCACGGTGGTGTGGAACGAGCTGATCACCCACCGGGCGTCGGCGGTCGAGAAGTTCTACCAGGCGGTGTTCGGTCTGGAGGCCGAGCCCGCCGGGGAACACCCGGGGGCGGGCGGCGGCGGCGCGGACGCGGAGCCGGAGCGCCTCACCCTGACGGCGCACGGCCGGATCGTCGGCGGCGTCCACGGCGTCGGTGACGGACTGCCGCACGACCGCGGCTCGCACTGGCTGATGTACGTCGAGGTGGCCGACACCGACGCGGCGGCGCGCCGGGTGACCGAGCTGGGCGGGCGCGTCCTGCTGCCGCCGCACGACACGCCGTACGGGCGGACGGCACGGGTCACCGACCGGGAGGGCGCCCCCTTCGCGGTGATCCACACGGGCCGCCGGGGCTCGTGAGGGCCCTTGCGGGAAGCGCCTCGTGAGGGGCGCTCAGCCGCGGTGCAGGGCGGGGGCGTCCGCACCGTCCACGGGCAGTACGTCCGGGGACAGCGCCCCCGCCCGGGCCGCGGCCGCGGTGAGCCGGCGCCGGTGGTGGCGACGGCACAGCACCTCGTAGCCGACGTCCTCCCCCGCGGCGCCATGCGCGCCGGCGACGTCCCCGACGACGACCTGGGCGCCCTCGACGACCATCCGGCCGCCGGCCGTGCGGGCGTTGTGGGTGGCGCGCGCGCCGCACCAGCACAGCGCCTCGACCTGGAGGGACTCGATCCGGTCGGCCAGCTCGATCAGCCGCTGCGAGCCCGGGAAGAGCCTGGTGCGGAAGTCGGTGGTGATGCCGAAGGCGAAGACGTCGATGCCCAGATCGTCGACGACGCAGGCGAGTTGGTCGACCTGCCCGGGTTCGAGGAACTGCGCCTCGTCCGCGATCACGTAGTCGGTGCGCCCGCCGGAGGTCAGGTGCCGCACCAGGTGGGCGTGGAAGTCGAAGCCCTCGCCCGCCTCCACCGCCTCGGTGACCAGACCGAGCCTTGAGGAGAGCCGGCCCTCCCCCGCCCGGTCGTTGCGGGTGAAGATCATCCCCGACAGTCCCCGTGCCGAGCGGTTGTGCTGGATCTGGAGCGCGAGGGTGCTCTTCCCGCAGTCCATCGTTCCGGCGAAGAAGACCAGTTCGGGCATGGGGAGGCGGAACCTTTCGGCGTTCGGCGGTCGGCTTGGGGCGCGGGCGGTGCGCGGCTGCGGACGGATCCAGCGGGACGCGGCGGCGCCGGGCTATGTGCGGACTTCCAGCAGAGGGACCAGTTGCTCGGCGGGTGTCATCGAGCCGTGCATGCCGATCAGTTCGGACTCGTTGGGCTCGGTCTCGGTGGCGACGACGGCGGCCGTGTCGCTCATCGCGGCCACCACGTCGCCGATCCGGCCGCGCACCCGGTCGTCGACCTCCGGCCCGAACCAGCCCAGTTCGATCGCCTCGTCCCGGGTGGCCACCCACGCCCGGTCCGCCAGGACCTCGCGCCAGACGGCGTGGACGTCCCCGGCCGCGCCGGGCACGGCGTACAGATGGCGGGCCCGGCCCTCGCCCCCCAGGCGTGCGACGCCCGCGCGCAGCTCCCAGTCGTGGTCGAAGTCGTAGCGGGCGTCCGGGTCCTGCGGGACGTCCACCATGCCGTGGTCGGCGGTGATGTAGAGCGCGGAGCGCGGCGGGAGCTGCTCGGCCAGGCGCTGGGCGAGACCGTCGACGTACATCAGCCGGCCGCGCCAGGCGTCGGAGTCCACGCCGTGGCGGTGGCCGCTGCCGTCGAGTTCGGCGTAGTACGTGTAGACCAGCGAGCGGCCGGCCGAGCCCAGCCGCTCGGCGGCCAGGTCCATGCGGTCCTCGGCCGACAGCCGGCCCAGGAAGGAGCCTCCCGACAGGGCGATCTTCGTGAGCGGAGTGTGCTCGAAGTGTGGGGCGGTGACCTGGCAGGTGGCGACGCCCGCGGCGTCGGCGAGCCGGAAGACGGTGGGGTACGGCTGCCACTGGTACGGGTCGGTCCACGGCTGCCAGCGCAGCTGGTTCATCAGTTCACCGGTGGCCGGGTCGAGCACGGTGTAGCCGGGCAGCCCGTGGGCGCCGGGCACCCGGCCGGTGCCCACGGAGGCGAGCGAGGTGGCGGTGGTGGAGGGGAAGCCCGCGGTGAGGGGCTGCCCGGTGCCGCCGCGGGAGGTGGCCAGCAGGGAGGCCAGGAAGGGGGCCTCGCCGGGATGGGCGGCCAGCAGCTCCCAGCCCATGCCGTCCACCAGGAAGACGCACACCCGGTCGGCGGGCTCCAGTTCCAGGCCCGAGGAGAGACCGGGCACGCCCTGTCCGGCGGCGACGGCGGGCAGCAGGTCGGCCAGCGAGGCGTCGCCGTAGCGCGGCACGGGGGCGGTACGCGGATCCAGGGGAGCGGGGTCGTGGGCGGCCGGGCCGTACGGGAGGGACTGGACCATCAGCGGGCGCCGGCGGTCGCCGCGGTGGCCTCGGACAGCGCCTGCGCGAAGGTGAGCGCCTGGCGGACGGTGTCCGGTCCGTCGCCCGCCTCGCTGACGCGCAGCGAGAGGTCGTCTGCGGTCAGGGAGCCCGTGTAGCCGTGGTCGGCCTCGCAGTTGGGGTCGCCGCAGTTGGCGGGCTCCATGTCGAGGCGGGAGACGGCGCCCCAGCCGATGGTGAGGACGACCTCTCGCGGCAGGGTGCCGGGAGTGTAGGACTCGGGGTTGGCGACGACACGGCTGAGGACGACCGAGGAGATCCGCTCCAGCTTCACCGACTCGGTGGAGGTGGTGGCGTACGGCGAGGGGGAGGTGCCGTCGGCGGGCTGCTCGTCGGTGTGGCTGACGATGAACCGGGTGTCGGTGAGCACCAGCACCGTGACGTGGCGGCGGACCTCGTTGGAGTCGAAGGTCGTCTCCTGGTGGACAACGTACGAGGAAACGGGCTCGCCGCCCACGGCGGACTCGACCGCCTCGGCCACGAGAGCCGGGTAGTAGCCGCTGCGCTCGATGGCCGCGCGCAGCCCCTGGGTCGTCGTACCGGTCTTCGCCATGCGGCCCATCCTACGGGGACCGGGCGGGTCAGTACGCGGGCAGGCGGCGGGGGCCGAGGTCGGCCCAGGCGGGGTGGGCCGTGCCGAAGGGCGCGGGCGGCTCGGCGACGCGGACGGCCGCGTCCAGGACGGTCAGCCCGCGAGCAGCGACGACCACCGGTTCCAGGTCGACGGAGACGACCTCGGGATGGTCCTCGACCAGCCGGGAGACGCGCAGCAGCAGCTCCTCCAGGGCGCCGGTGTCCACCGGCTGGGCGCCGCGCCAGCCGAACAGCACGGGCGCGGAGCGGATGGAGCGGACCAGGCCGGCCGCGTCCCGGTCGGTGACGGGGACGAGCCGGTGGGCGACGTCGCCCAGCAGTTCCGAGGGCGGTCCGGCCAGTCCGAAGGAGAGCACCGCGCCGATGGCGGGGTCGACGGTGGCCTTCACCGCGGTGTCCACGCCTCGGGGTGCCATGGCCTGGATGACGGGCCGCAGCTCGGCGGGATCGCCCAGCTGTTCGGTCATCCTGGCGTAGGCGCGCCGCAGTCCGGCCTCGCTGCCGATGTCCAGCCGTACGCCTCCCAGGTCGGGGCGGTGGCGCAGATGGGGGGCGGTGGTCTTCAGGGCCACGGGGTAGCCCAGCCTCTTCGCGGCGGCGCGGGCCGCGCGGGCGTCGGGCGCGGGCAGGACGGGCTGCACCGACACGCCGTAGTGGCCCAGCAGTTCGGCCGTCTCCTCGCCGCTCAGGGGGGTGCTGCGGAGCGTGCCGCGGTCCGGTTCGCGCACCCGGGTCAGCAGGGCGGCGGCGGACGCCTCGTCGATGTCGTCGTACTCGGGCACCCGGCCGGGTTCGGCCGCCTCGCGCCGCCACTGCGCGTAGCGGACCGCCTCCGACAGGGCGCCCGCCGCGCGCTCGGGGGCGGGGTAGGCGGGCAGGCGGTGCCCGGCGAGGGCGGCGTCCAGGCCCTCGATGGCCAGATGGACCACGACCACCGGCTTGGCCGGGGCGCTCGCGGCCTCCGCGCCGCCGCGGTCGCCGTCCTCGCCGCCGCCCTCACCGCCGGCCGGCTCGCGCAGCGCCCGGGCCAGCGCATCGGCCAGCAGGGTCGCGTCCCCCGGGCCGTGGCTGCCGTCCACCCAGGGGATGGCGGTGACCACGACGGCGTCGGTGGCCGGGTCGGCGAGGGTGGCGGCCAGGGCCCGCCGGAAGTCCTCGGGGGTGGCCTCGGTGGTCAGGTCGGTGACGGGCTGCGGGCGCAGGCCCCGGGCCAGGCAGGCGTCGTAGGTGAGCAGGCACAGCGACTCGGCGTTGCCCAGGATGCCCACCCGCGGGCCGGCGGGCAGCGGCTGGGTGGCCAGCAGCACGCCGGCGTCGACGAGTTCGGTGACGGTGTCGACGCGGATGACCCCGGCCTGCCGCAGCAGCGAGGAGACCGTGGCGTCGGGGGTGCGGCCGGCCGGGACGGCGTGGCCGGGGGGCGGGGCGCTGGCGTTGTGACGGGCGCCCTTGACCACGACGATCGGCTTGCGGGCGGCGGTGCGCCGGGCCAGGCGGTTGAACTTCCTGGGGTTGCCGAAGGACTCCAGGTACATCAGGACGACGTCGGTGTCGGGGTCGTCGTCCCAGTACTGGAGCACGTCGTTGCCGGAGACGTCGGCGCGGTTGCCGGCCGAGACGAAGGTGGAGATGCCGCCGGCCCCCCGGCCCCGGCGGTGGAGCCCCGCGAGCACGGCGATGCCGATGGCCCCGGACTGGGTGAACAGCCCGATGCGGCCGCGCTCGGGCGTCTCGGGCGACAGGGTGGCGTTGAGCCGGACGTCCGGGGCGGTGTTGATCAGCCCGAAGGCGTTGGGTCCGATGATGCGCATCCCGTACGAGCGGGCCTGCCGCACCAGCTCGCGCTGTGCGTCACGGCCGAAGTCGGCGGAGAGGACGACCAGTCCCTGCACGCCCCGCTCCCCGCACTCGTCGACCACCCCGGGCACCTCCCGGGCGGGGACGGCGACGACGGCGAGGTCGACGGGCTCGGGGATGTCGCGCACCGAGCGGTGGGCGGGCACCGAGTCGATCTCGGTGCGCCCCTCCTCCAGCGCGCGGTTGACGGCGTGGACGCGGCCGGTGAAACCGGCCGTGCGCAGACTCTCCAGGACGGTGCGCCCGGCTCCGCCCGGGTTGCGGCTGGCGCCGATGACGGCGACCGCGCCGGGGGACAGCAGCCGCTGCACGGACCGGCCCTCGGCGCGCTGCTCGCGGGCCCGCATGACCGCCAGGGACTGCTCGGTCGGTTCGATGCCGAAGGTGAGGTGGACCGCACCGTCCTCGAAGCTGCGCTTCTGGGAGTAGCCGGCGTCCGTGAAGACCTTGACCATCTTGGTGTTGGCGGGCAGGACCTCGGCGACGAAGCGGCGCACCCCGCGCTCGCGGGCGCAGGCGGCGATGTGCTCCAGCAGGGCGGAGCCGACCCCGCGGCCCTGGTGGTCGTCGCGGACGAGGAAGGCGACCTCGGCCTCGTCGGCGGGCAGGGAGGCGGGGCGGCCGGTGGCGTCTATGCGGTCGTAGCGGACGGTGGCGATGAACTCGTCGCCGACGATGGCGGCCAGGCCGACCCGGTCGACGTAGTCGTGGTGGGTGAAGCGGCGTACGTCGCGGTCGGAGAGCCGGGGGTAGGGGGCGAAGAAGCGGTAGTACTTCGACTGGTCGGAGACCTGCTCGTAGAAGCTGACCAGGCGCTCGGCGTCGTCGGGTGTGATGGGGCGGACCCGGGCCGTACCTCCGTCGCGCAGTACCACGTCGGCTTCCCAGTGGGCGGGGTAGGCAGGCTCGCTCGGCGTCCGCATGGATGTCAGCCTAGTCACCGCGGCCCGGATCGCGGAGGTGTCGGCTCCCGTTCCGGAGGACCCGCCTGTGCGAAGCTGGGCTGGCCCCCGGGCACGCGGCCCGTTCCCGGTCGGCCCCGCACCGGTCCGGCCCTGTCCGGCCCGTTCCGGTTCGGTCCGTTCCGATCCGTTTCGACTCGAAGGGCAACACCATGGCAGAGCGCCGTGTCACCGTCGGCTGGCCCGAGGGCCTTCACGCCCGCCCCGCCGCGGTCTTCGTCCGCGCCGCGACCGCCTCCGGCGTCCCCGTCACCGTGGCCAGGCCGGACGGCGAACCGGTCAACGCCGCCTCGATGCTCTCGGTGCTGGGACTGGGCGTGGAGGGCGGCCAGGAGATCGTGCTGGCCTCCGCCGCCGAGGACGCCGACGCCGCCCTGGACCGGCTGGCGAAGCTGGTCTCCGAGGGGCTGGACGAGCTGCCCGGAGCCCTCTGAGCCGCGCGGGCCGGCGAGCCGGCCGCGGTCCGGGCCCGCATACGGCACTGGACACGGGCCCGGAACGAAACGCGACGGATACCACCGACGGAAATCCACCGGCAAAGGCTGCGGGGCGAGCGACCCCGCAGCCTTTTCCCGCACCCGGAACTTTCCCGGCATGCATTCCCCGCGTATTCCCGTCCTGTGTACACAATTTCTGTTACGAATTGTCACACGGTGTGTTTACGGCGTGTTTCGCTCTCCTCACGGGGATTTCCCGGCGGCCGTCGCGCGGCCACCGGACGCTGCTCACGGCGCACCGCGACGGAGCGCTCCACGTGCTCGCCGGCCAGGACGCGCGCCCCTTCCGCGTCGCCGCGCGCGACGGCGTCCACGATGGCTCCGCGCTCGCGCCACACGGCGACCGCGCGCAGCGGCGGTTCCGCGGCGTACACCCAGGTGATCTTGCGGCGCAGCTGGGTGAGCAGCGAGGCCAGGCTGGGGCTGCCCGACGCCCGGGCCAGCGTCTCGTGGTACCAGTCCTCCAGGACGCCCAGGTCGGACAGCCGGCCGCTCTCCGCCCGCTGCAGCCCCAGTCGGACCAGCCCCCGCAGGACCCTCAGCTGCGCCTCGGTGCGGCGCCGGGCGGCCCGCGCCGTGCCCAGCGGCTCCAGCAGGGCGCGGATGTCGAGCAGGTCGGCGGCCTCCTGCTCGGTGGGCCGGGCGACGCAGGCGCCCGCGTGGCGGCGGGAGACGACGAACCCCTCCGACTCCAGGGTCCGCAGTGCCTCGCGCACCGGGACGCGCGAGACGCCGTAGCGTCTGGCGAGGAGTTCCTCGGTGAGCCGGGCTCCGGGCGGGAAAACACCACGGACGATGTCGTCACGGACCGCGCTGCACACCATGTGCGCGGAAATGCGCATGGGCCGACCTCCACCGCCGTCTCCATGTTCCCCGAAGTACCGCAGAGTGGAACTGTATTCCACTGGAACGCGTTTTCCGATGCCCGCCGGGAAACAGGCGTGAAAACATCCGCCGCGCGACCTCACGGGTCGCGCGGCGGATGCCGGTGTGTGACGGGCGCGGCTGCCCGGCGCCCTGCGGGCGGGGTCCGTCAGACGTCGACGCCCTTGCCCGCCAGGTAGGTGATCGGGTTGAAGTCCGATCCGTAGTAGGCGCCGTTGCGGGCCTCGAAGTGCAGGTGCGGGCCGGTGCTGTTGCCGGTGGAGCCGACCGCGCCGATGTGCTGGCCGCCGTCGACCTTCTGGCCCGCCGAGACCTTGGTGGCGGACAGGTGGGCGTACTGGGTGTACTTGCCGTCGTCGTGGCGGATGACGACCTGGTTGCCGTACGCGCCGCCCCAGCCGACCGTCACCACGGTGCCCGGGCCGACGGACCGCACCGGGGTGCCGGTGTTGGCGGGGAAGTCGATGCCGCTGTGCTTGCCGGAGGACCAGGAGGCGCCGGCCTGCTTGTAGGCGGTGGTGGTGTCCACGCCCGCGACCGGGTCGACGTAGCCGGTGGCCGAACGGCGCTCGGCGGAGCGGTCGGCGCGCTCGTTCGCGCGCTTGGCCTCGGCGGCCTCGCGCTTCTCGGCGGCGGCCTTCTCGGCTTCGCGCTTCTCGGCCTCGCGCTCGGCGGCGGCCTCGCGCTCGGCGGCGGCCTTCTCCGCCTCCTCGGCCTTCTCCTCGGCGGCGTCGGCGACGCGCTGCTGGGCCTGGGCCTGGGCCCTGACGTCGTCGGCGATCGTGTCACCGACGGCCATGGCCTGGACGAAGCCCAGGGCGTAGGTCCCCGAGCCCCCCTCCGGAGCGGCGATCGCGGGAGCGGCGGCGCCGACCACGCCGGTGACGGTCAGGGCGGCGGCTCCGGCCAGGCCCACGCGGGTGCGCATGGAGCGGCTGGAGAGGTGGTGCTTCTCGGTGAGGCTCTCGGTGAGCCCGGTGAGCTTTCCGGCCAGCTTCTCGGCGAGCTGCGCGGTGGCACGGGTGAACGCCATGGGTGGCGTGCTCCTTTCCTTCCTTCTCGCCTACCGGGTTAGCTGTCGGGTTCGGAGCAGGAAGGTCTCCTACGGGCGCACGGCCCGATTCACCCCAGGTGCCTCGGAAGAGGACCGCTCCCGCGTGTGAAGGACGGGAGGGTGGGTCCCCGGCTCCCCCGCTCGGGGGACTCGGCGATCACTGCCGTCGGCCGCGGTCGCGGTCACTTCTGACGGCCAGCGAGATCGACGCTAAACGGACAAATTTGAGCGAGCAAGCAAAAAGCTGCTTTTGTAGGCCATGCCACATGAGCCACCCACCGGAACGGCTCAAAACCGGACATACGTAGGGCCCTTGGTGTGGCTTCCCACCAAGGGCCCTACGCTGTGCGACCGCCACGGGACGGCCGGGGATCACTGGTCCGTGACGACCGTCACCTCTCCGATGCCCAGGTCGCGCACCGTGTCGGCGATCTGTGACGCGTCTCCCACCAGCACCGTCACCAGGCGGTCCGCGGGGAAGGCGGCCACGGCCGCCGCCGTCGCCTCCACCGTGCCGGTCTCGGCGAGGCGGGCGTACAGCTTCGCCTGGTAGTCGTCGGGGAGGTGCTGTTCCACCTGGTCGGCGAGGGTGCCGGCGACGGCCGCCGCCGTCTCGTAACGCAGCGGGGCCACCCCCACCAGGTTCTGCACGGCCGTGTCGCGCTCGGCGTCGGTGAGACCCTCCTGCGCCAGGGTGCGCAGCACGCGCCACAGGTCCTCCAGAGCGGGACCCGTCACATCGGTGGCCACCGAACCGTTGATCGCCAGCATCGAGGCGCCGGTACCCTCGGGCGAGGAGCGCAGCACCTGGGCGAAGGCCCGCACGCCGTAGGTGTAGCCCTTCTCCTCGCGCAGCACCCGGTCCAGGCGGGAGGTGAGCGTGCCGCCCAGGCAGTACGTGCCCAGCACCTGGGCGGGCCAGACCCGGTCGTGCCGGTCGGGGCCGACCCTGCCGATGAGCAGCTGGGTCTGCACCGCTCCGGGCCGGTCCACGACGATCACGCGGCCGGTGTCGTCCGCCGTGATCGGCGGGACCGGGCGGGGCCCGGCGGCCGCGCCCTTCCAGTCGCCGAGGGTCTCGGCCAGTGCCTTGTCCAGGTCCACCCCGGTGAAGTCGCCGACCACCACGGCCGTGGCCGTCGAGGGCCGCACGTGCTCCGTGTAGAAGGCGCGCACCGCCTCGGCGTCGATGTTCCTGATGGTCTCCTCGGCTCCCTGGCGGGGACGCGAGAGCCGGGAGTCGGCCGGGAACAGCTCCTTCGACAGCGCGATGGCCGCCCGGCGGGCGGGATTGGCCAGCTCGTGCGGGATCTCGTCCAGGCGGTTGCGCACCAGCCGCTCGACCTCGCCCCCGGGGAAGGCGGGGGCGCGCAGCGCGTCGGCGAGCAGGCCCAGCGCCCTGGTCAGCCGGGAGGCCGGGACCTCCAGGGAGACCCGTACACCGGGGTGGTCGGCGTGTGCGTCCAGGGTGGCGCCGCACCGCTCCAGCTCGGCGGCGAACTCCTCGGCGCTGTGCCGGTCGGTGCCCTCGCTCAGCGCCCGGGCCATGATCCCGGCCACGCCCTCCCGGTCACGGGGCTCGGCCTCCAGCGGCGCGACGAGGTTGACCTCGACGGCCACGACCTTCTGGCCGGGGCGGTGGCAGCGCAGCACGGTCAGCCCGTTGGGCAGCTCACCACGCTCGGGGGCGGGGAACGCCCACGGCCTGGGCTCGCCGCCGCGGGGCTGGGGGTGGAACTCCATCGACATTCCGTTCTGGGCCGTGGCGTCGCTCACTGAGCGGCCTCCTGGTCGTGGGTGTCGGCGGCGGTGCCGGTCTCGGAGACGGTGGCGCCCTCGGAGACGTCGGCCGCGGTGTCGGGGGCGGTCGCCTGGGTGGGCTCGTAGATCAGCACCGCGCGGTTGTCGGGGCGCAACCGGGCCGCGGCCACCTCGCGCACCTCGTCGGCGGTGACCTGGAGCACGCGCTCCACCGCGGTCAGGGCGAGCTGGGGGTCGCCGAACAGCACCGCGTAGCGGCACAGCTCGTCGGCGCGGCCGCCGACCGTGGCCAGCCGGTCCAGCCACTCGCGCTCCAGCAGCGCCTGGGCGCGCTCCATCTCCGCCGGGGTCGGCCCCTCCTGCGCGAAGCGGGCCAGCTCCTCGTCGACCGCCCGCTCGATGTCGGCGATCTCGGCGTCGCCGGACGCCTTCACGTCCAGCCACCCCATCGAGGGCGCCCCCGCCAGCCGCAGCATGCCGAAACCGGCGGTGACGGCGGTGCGGTCGCGGCGGACCAGACGGGTCTGCAGACGGGAGGACTCGCCGCCGCCGAGCACCGTCAGCGCCAGGTCGGCGGCGTCCGCCTCACGGGTGCCGTCGTGCGGCAGCCGGTAGGCGGCCATCATCGCCCGGGAGGGCACCTCCTCGTGGAGGACCTGCTTGACCTCCTCGCCGATGACATCCGGCAGGGAGCCGTCCCGCGGCGGCCGCTTGCCCTCGTGGGAGGGGATGGAGCCGAAGTACTTCTCGGCCCAGGCGAGCGTGCGCTCCGGGTCGATGTCGCCGACGACCGCCAGCACGGCGTTGTTCGGCGCGTAGTAGGTGCGGAAGAAGTCCCGCGCGTCCTCCAGGGAGGCGGCGTCCAGGTCGGCCATGGAGCCGATCGGGGTGTGGTGGTACGGGTGGCCCTCGGGGTAGACCATCGCCGTCAGCCTCTCGAACGCCGTGCCGTAGGGCACGTTGTCGTACCGCTGACGTCGTTCGTTCTTCACCACGTCGCGCTGGTTCTCCATGGACTCCTCGTCCAGGGCGGCCAGCAGCGACCCCATGCGGTCGGCCTCCAGCCACAGCGCCAGCTCCAGCTGGTGGGCGGGCATCGTCTCGAAGTAGTTGGTGCGCTCGAAGCTGGTGGTGCCGTTGAGCGAGCCGCCCGCCCCCTGCACCAGCTCGAAGTGACCGTTCCCCTTCACCTGGGCCGATCCCTGGAACATCAGGTGCTCGAAGAGGTGCGCCAGGCCCGTGCGCCCGGCGACCTCGTGGCGCGATCCGACGTCGTACCAGAGGCAGACCGCGGCGACCGGCGTCTGGTGGTCCTCGGAGAGCACCACGCGCAGGCCGTTGGCCAGCCGGTGCTCGGTCGCCGTCAGGCCGCCGGCGGTGGGCGGAGGGGAGGCCGTGTGAGCCATGGGCAGGGAGTCCCTTCGATCGCGATCGCGGACCGCGTTCTCACAACGCGTGTGTGGTCACTGTATGCAAGCGGCCGGACAAAGCGCGAAGTTCCCGTACGGTTCGGGGCGGGGACCGGAGTGTCGGTGCCGAGGTCCACAATGGTGCCCGTCCGTCCCATGCCCCGGCACGGGGACACACAGTCCGCAGTAAGCAAGAAGGAGTCGCAGCCGCGATGGCCCGCCGCAGCACGAAGACCCCGCCGCCCGGGGGAGAGTTCGAGGAGCGCGTCCTCGACATCGACGTCGTCGACGAGATGCAGGGCTCCTTCCTGGAGTACGCCTACTCGGTCATCTACTCGCGCGCCCTGCCCGACGCACGCGACGGGCTCAAGCCGGTCCACCGGCGGATCCTCTACCAGATGCACGAGATGGGGCTGCGGCCGGAGCGCGGCTACGTCAAGTGCGCCCGCGTCGTCGGCGAGGTGATGGGCAAGCTCCACCCGCACGGCGACAGCGCCATCTACGACGCGCTGGTGCGCCTGGCCCAGCCCTTCTCGATGCGGCTGCCGCTGGTGGACGGGCACGGCAACTTCGGCTCGCTGGGCAACGACGACCCGCCCGCCGCCATGCGGTACACCGAGTGCCGCTCCGCCCCGGCGGCCGGGCTGATGGTCGAGTCGATCGACGAGGACACCGTCGACTTCGCGCCCAACTACGACGGCAGCGAGTCCGAGCCGTCCGTGCTGCCCTCGGCCTACCCCAACCTGCTGGTCAACGGCGCCTCGGGCATCGCGGTCGGCATGGCCACCAACATGCCCCCGCACAACCTGGGCGAGGTGATCGCCGCCGCCCGGCACCTGATCAAGCACCCCGGCGCGGACCTGGAGACGCTGATGCGTTTCGTGCCGGGCCCGGACCTGCCCACCGGCGGCCGGATCGTCGGGCTGGAGGGCATCAAGGACGCCTACGCCAAGGGGCGCGGCACCTTCAAGATCCGCGCCACGGTCTCGGTGGAGAACGTCACCGCGCGCCGCAAGGGCCTGGTCGTCACCGAGCTGCCCTTCAACGTCGGCCCCGAGAAGGTCATCTCCAAGATCAAGGACCTGGTCAACGGCAAGAAGATCCAGGGCATCGCCGACGTCAAGGACCTCACCGACCGCGAGCACGGGCTGCGTCTGGTCATCGAGATCAAGAACGGCTTCAACCCCGAGGCCGTGCTGGAGCAGCTCTACAAGCTGACGCCGATGGAGGAGTCCTTCGGCATCAACAACGTGGCCCTGGTCGACGGCCAGCCGCTGACACTGGGCCTGAAGGAGCTGCTGGAGGTCTACGTCGACCACCGCTTCACCGTGGTGCGGCGGCGCAGCGAGTTCCGGCGCGGCAAGCGGCGCGACCGGCTGCACCTGGTCGAGGGCCTGCTGGTGGCGCTGGTCGACATCGACGAGGTCATCCGGATCATCCGCTCCAGCGAGAACGCCGCACAGGCCAAGGAGTCGCTGATCGAGCGGTTCGGCCTGTCCGAGGTGCAGACGCAGTACATCCTGGACACCCCGCTGCGCAGGCTGACGAAGTTCGACCGCATCGAGCTGGAGTCCGAGCGCGACCGGCTGAACGCCGAGATCGGGGAGCTGACCCGCATCCTGGAGTCCGACGCGGAGCTGCGCAAGCTGGTCTCCTCGGAGCTGTCCGCGGTCGCCAGGAAGTACGGCACCCCGCGCCGCACCGAGCTGCTGTCCTCGGCGGACGTTCCGGTGGCGGCCGTTCCGCTCCAGGTGGCGGACGACCCGTGCCGGGTGCTGCTGTCCTCCACCGGGCTGCTGGCCCGCACCGCGGGCGGCGAGCCGGCCTTCGACGCCTCCGCCAAGCGGCGCAAGCACGACGTGGTCGTCTCGGCCGTCCCCGCGACGGCCCGGGGCGAGGTGGGGGCGGTGACCTCGGCCGGGCGCCTGCTGCGGATCTCGGTCATCGACCTGCCGCAGCTTCCGGAGAACTCCGCGCCGAACCTGGCGGGCGGCGCCCGGTTCACGGAGTTTCTGTCCCTGAAGGACGGCGAGGAGCTGGTGTGCCTCACCACCCTGGACGAGTCCTCGCCGGGGCTGGCGCTGGGCACGGAGCAGGGCGTGGTCAAACGGGTGGTGCCCGACTATCCCTCCAACAAGGGCGAGTTGGAGGTCATCTCCCTCAAGGAGGGCGACCGGATCGTCGGCGCGGTGGAGTTGCGCACCGGTGAGGAGGACCTGGTCTTCGTCACCGACGAGGCGCAGTTGCTGCGCTTCCCCGCCGGGCAGGTCAGGCCGCAGGGGCGCCCGGCCGGCGGCGTGGCGGGCGTCAAGCTGGGCCAGGGAGCGAAGGTGATCTCCTTCACCGCCGTCGACCCGGCCGCCGACGCGGTGGTCTTCACGGTCGCGGGGTCGAGCGGCACGCTGGCCGACGAGTTCGGGACGGCCAAGCTGACACCGTTCGACCAGTACCCCCGCAAGGGCCGGGCCACGGGCGGGGTGCGCTGCCAGCGCTTCCTCAAGGGCGAGGAGCGTCTGGCCTTCGCCTGGGCCGGCGCCGCTCCCGCCCGCGCGGCGGACGCCAAGGGATCGCCGGTGGAACTGCCGGAGCCGGACCCGCGCCGCGACGGCTCGGGCACT
Source organism: Streptomyces sp. SS8 (assembly GCF_054072955.1). Classification (NCBI taxonomy): domain Bacteria; kingdom Bacillati; phylum Actinomycetota; class Actinomycetes; order Kitasatosporales; family Streptomycetaceae; genus Streptomyces; species Streptomyces sp. SS8. Next base: position 6,177 of record NZ_JBSVCZ010000025.1, on the reverse strand, counting down.
CCGCTGGCCAAGCCGGTCTCGGTGGTCGCCGGACCGGTGTGACGCCCCGGTGCGGCGGTCCGGTCCGGTGGTGCGGGCCGGCCGCCGCGCCACCGGGTCGTTCCGTGAAACGGTGCGCTCAGGGCCGTACGTAGCGCAGGACGCCCCACATGCTGTCGGGGCCCGTCTCCCGCGGTGAGCCGGTGGCCGTGCAGGAGGCCAGTTCCTCGCGCACCGCGTCGGCGTCGATGCCGGAGCCGATCAGCACGAGCTGTGTCAGGCGCGGCTCGCCGTTCTCCCACGGGCCGGGGTTGAAGCGCAGAAAGCGGCCGACCGCGTGCAGCCCGTACTTCTCCTGGTGGCCGGGCACAGCGAAGTTGACGAAGCCCTTGATCCGGTACAGGCCGTCGGGCCTGCCGTCCAGGAACTCCATCAGCCGGCGCGGGTCCAGCGGCTCGCCGGTGGTGAACTCCACGCTCTGGTAGGCGGCGTGAAGGTGCCCGGCGTGTCCGTCGTGTCCGTCGCCGCATCCGTGCCCGCCCTCACGGATCTCGGCCCACACGTCCTCGAAGGAGAGCTGCCGCACGCCCTGTGCGCCGTCGTCGCGGGGGCGCGGGTCGAAGAGCAGCTCCGGGTCGATACGCCCGTGGGAGGCGGGGACGACGGGCACGCCCCGGCCGATCCCGCGCAGCCGGCCGGCCAGGGCGGACAGCTCCTCCTCTCCGGCCCGGTCCGCCTTGTTGAGCACCACCAGATCGGCCATCGCCACATGCCGTTCGAGCTCCGGGTGCCTGGCCCGGGTGGCCTCGAACTCCGCGGCGTCGACGACCTCCACCAGCCCGCCGTAGACGATGTTCTCCTCGTCGCTGGAGAGGATCATGCGGATCAGGGTCTCCGGCTCCGCCAGCCCGCTGGCCTCCACCACGATGACGTCGATGCGGGCCGAGGGGCGCGCCAGGCGCTCCAGCATGGTGTCCAGGTCGCTGGTGTCGACCGCGCAGCACAGACAGCCGTTGCCCAGGGAGATCATCGAGTCGACCTGTCCAGCCACCGACATGGCGTCGATCTCGATGCTGCCGAAGTCGTTGACGACCACGCCGATGCGGGTACCGCCGCTGTGGGCGAGGAGGTGGTTGAGGACGGTGGTCTTCCCCGAACCGAGGAAGCCGGCGAGCACGACGACCGGGATCCGCTTCCTGACCAAGCTCGCGCCTCCATCCTGCGGGTGGCAGCCGTACCGGGACGGCTGCCGATGGTAGCCGACGGCCTCCCTCCTCCCCGCTGCCGCCCGCGCGCCCGAGAGCCTGCCCAGGGCCTGCGAAGACCTGCCGGGATCCGCCCGGGCCCGCCGGTTCCGCCGGCGGGAATCCCCGGGCGGGAGCGGTTAGGCTCCCCTGTGTGAGTACCTGTTCGACCGCCTCCCGGGCGCTGGCCGAACCGCCGGCCGCCACCGCCGCGACCGCCCGGACATGGCTGCTGGTCGAGCAGCCCGGCCCGTGGGGGGCGAAGGCCCTCACCGACAGCCGTCTCGACCCGGCGCTCGGCCGTGCGCTGGAGCGTGCCGCCGCCGACACCGGTGTACGGGTCGCGCTGATCCGCCGCCCAGGCCGCCACGGGCCCGCCCTGCGCCGCGTCTACCTCGCCCACACCGTCCCCGGCCGGTCCTGGGTGCGTACCGCCCGGCTCACCGGCACGGACGAGCTGTACGGCCTCGACGCGGCCGCCATGGCCTCGCTCGGCGCGGGCGACCACGGCGGGCTGTGGGAGCCGTACGGCGGCGATCCCCTGGCCCTGGTGTGCACCAACGGCAGGCGCGACCGCTGCTGTGCCGTCCTGGGCCGCCCGCTGGCCGCGGAGCTGGCGGCCTCCGACACCTGCGAGGTGTGGGAGACCACCCACATCGGCGGTCACCGCTTCGCCCCCACCCTGCTGGTCCTGCCCCACGGCTACGCGTACGCCAGGCTGGGGGGCCACGCCGTCAAGGGCGTGCTGGACGAGCTGCGGCACGGCCGGATCGTCACCGAAGGGTGCCGTGGCCGGTCCGCCTGGGAGCGGCCCGGCCAGGCCGCCGATCTGGCGGTGCGCGGGCTGACGGGCGAGGCGGGCGCCGACGCCCTGACGGTCACCTCCACAACGGGCGGCGCTCCGCGGTGGAGCGTCACGGTGGTCCACGCCGACGGCCGCTCCTGGAGCGTCACGGTCACCGAGGACACCGACGTCCCGCCCGTGGCCGCGAGCTGCGGTGCCGCTCCCTCCGTACAGCCCCGCGTGACGGCCGTGGACGTGACCCCGCTCTGACCTCCGCGCGCCGGGGCCATGGGCGGGCCGGGACGGGGCGCGACCCGGCGGTGCGCCGGTCGGCGGGCCCGGCGGCGCCTGCCCGACGGCCCCGTGCAGGCGCCGCCGGGCCCGCCGCTCAGACCGCTCCACAGGAGCACCGGCATTCCCCTGCGGTCTCCCCGCCCCCGCCGCGGTGCGGTCGCGTGTGCCGGGCGTACGCACAGGCCAGCAGGCAGACGGCGGCGAGCTGCGCGAACCCGGCGGCCGTACCCACCGTGACGGATGTGCCGTCCGGTGTCCGGTCCGTCACGGTGGGCGAGGCGGTGGCGGCGATCAGATATGCCAGCTGGCAGACGAGGAGGACGGCACTCGCGGACAGCACGAGGCGGCGCCGGCGGCGCGTTGCGCGGAGGACCGCCGCACCGGAGCGGGCGGCGGGTGCGGCCGCCGTACCGGGGGCGGACCACCGGGGAAAGGGCGCCGCGGTGGCGCCGCGCTCCTCGCCCCAGCCGGAGGCGAGGGTGTCGTGCCAGGGGTCGTCGATCCGCATGTCCCAGGATGGGCAGGGCTCCGGGCCCACCTGAGGAGGAACCCGGACTCTTCACCCTTTCAGGGGAGGATTCACCGGACCGGTTCCCGGCGGACCGGCCCGCCGGAGCCACCGGCCGCCGGGAACCGGACCCGGTCCCGGAAGGACCCCGCCCCCGCCTCCGGATGGGCCGGAGGCGGGGGCGGGGTGAGGGCGGCCGGGGCCCCGAAGCGGCGTGGGTCAGACGTCGATCCGGGAGCGGTCCAGCGTGGCCGCGGAGGTGGTGATGAACTCCTTGCGCGGCGCGACCTCGTTGCCCATCAGCAGGTCGAAGGTCTTCTCGGCGGCCTCCAGGTCGCTGATGTTGATGCGCCGCAGGGTGCGGTGGCGCGGGTCCATCGTCGTCTCCGCGAGCTGGTCCGCGTCCATCTCGCCCAGGCCCTTGTAACGCTGGATGGAGTCCTTGAAGCGGACCCCCTTGCCCTGCAGCTCCAGGAGGGTCTGGCGCAGCTCGCTGTCGGAGTAGGTGTAGATGTACTTCGCCTGGCCCCGCCGGGGGTTGATCAGCTCGATCCGGTGCAGCGGCGGCACCGCCGAGAAGACCCGGCCCTGCTCGACCATCGGCCTCATGTAGCGCTGGAAGAGGGTCAGCAGCAGGCAGCGGATGTGCGCGCCGTCGACATCGGCGTCGGCCAGGAAGATGACCTTGCCGTAGCGGGCCTGGTCGATGTCGAACGTCCGGCCGGAGCCCGCCCCTATGACCTGGATGATCGCGCCGCACTCGGCGTTCTTCAGCATGTCGGAGACGGACGACTTCTGGACGTTGAGGATCTTGCCGCGGATCGGCAGCAGCGCCTGGAACTCGGAGTTACGGGCGAGCTTGGCGGTGCCGAGCGCCGAGTCGCCCTCGACGATGAACAGCTCGCTGCGCTCGACGTCGTCGCTGCGGCAGTCGGCGAGCTTGGCCGGCAGGGCGGAGGACTCGAGCGCCGTCTTGCGGCGCTGGGCCTCCTTGTGCTGGCGGGCGGCGATGCGGGTGCGGGCCGCGGCCACGGCCTTCTCCAGCACCGAGCGGGCCTGCTGCCTGGCGTCGCGCTTGGTGGAGGTCAGAAACGCCTTGAGTTCCCTGGAGACCACCTGGGCGACGATCCGGGAGGCGGCCGAGGTGCCCAGCACCTCCTTGGTCTGCCCCTCGAACTGCGGCTCGGCCAGCCGCACGGTGACGACCGCCGTCATGCCCTCCAGTGCGTCGTCCTTGACGATGTCGTCCTCGGCGACGCGCAGCAGCTTGGCGGAGCGCAGCACCTCGTTCACCGTGCGGGTGACGGCGCGCTCGAAACCGGCGACGTGGGTGCCGCCCTTGGGGGTGGCGATGATGTTGACGAACGACCTGACGGTGGTGTCGTACCCCGTCCCCCAGCGCAGCGCGACGTCCACACCCAGCTCACGGGTGACCTCGGTGGGGATCATGTGGCCGCGCTCGTCCAGGACGGGGACGGTCTCCTTGAAGGTGCCCTGGCCCGTCAGCCGCAGCACGTCGCACAGCGGCCGGTCCGGGGCGAGGTACTCGCAGAACTCGCTGATGCCGCCGTCGTAGCGGAAGACCTCCCGCGCGGGCGGCGCCCCGTCGATCCCGCGCTCGTCGCGGACGACGATCGTCAGGCCGGGCACCAGGAAGGCGGTCTGGCGGGCGCGCGCGTGCAGGTTCTCCAGGGAGAGCCGGGCGTCCCTGAGGAAGATCTGCCGGTCGGCCCAGTACCGCACCCGGGTGCCGGTGCGGGTCTTGGGGATCTTCCTGCCCTTGCGCAGTCCGCTCGCCGGGTCGAAGGGGGCGTCCGGGCCGGACTCGGTGAAGATGCCCGGGACACCGCGCCGGAAGCTGACGGAGTGCGTGCGGCCGTCGCGGTCGACCTCGACGTCGAGGCGGGCGGACAGGGCGTTGACGACGGACGCGCCGACACCGTGCAGGCCGCCGGAGGCCGCGTAGGAGCCGCCTCCGAACTTTCCGCCGGCGTGCAGCTTGGTCATCACGACCTCGACACCCGACAGTCCCGTCTTGGGCTCGACGTCGACGGGGATGCCGCGGCCGTTGTCCTGCACCTCGACGGAGCCGTCCTCGCCGAGGATCACCTCGATGTGGTCGCAGTGCCCTCCGAGGGCCTCGTCGACCGAGTTGTCGATGATCTCCCAGAGGCAGTGCATCAGACCGCGGCTGTCGGTGGAGCCGATGTACATGCCGGGCCGCTTGCGCACCGCCTCCAGTCCCTCGAGGACGAGCAGGTGCCGCGCGGTGTAGTTGGAACCGTCACGGTCCGCGCCCGTGAGCAGGGCGGTGGACGGCATGGGGTTTCCCCTGCCGGAGGCCAGGGGAGTCTCGGCGGTCACGCGGTTCGCTCCTCGCTGAATTTCGCTGGGGATGGCTGTCTTGCGGGTCAGAGGGTACCGAGGCCTTGGAGAGCCAAGGTGAAGCCACCCAGGAGAAGGCCCATGCTAGACCAGCGTCGACCAAGCGTTCGATAACTCGCCCGGGTGACGTGTACATCACGTTCCCTTCCGGGCATGAACCATCTAGGCTCCGGGCACGTCCTCTGGAACGACACCGGCGAGACCGGCGCCGGAGGAGACAACCGAACACACAACACGAAGACGGCAAAGATCAACACATCTCTGTAATCGGCTCATTCGCCGCCAACCGGCAACATGTCAGCCACCTCACACAGAGATTTTCGAGGAAAAGCCACGAGCGGGAACGTTTTCGGCCTGGTTGGATGTTGACCCTGGTACGACAGCTCGTCGAGCTAGAGAAGAGGCGACGTGACTACTGTTCTGACCCCCGCGAGCCCGCTGACGGCCGCTGACCGCTGCGACCGCTGCGGCGCCCAGGCATACCTGCGTGTTGTGCTCGTCAGCGGTGGAGAGCTGCTGTTCTGCGCCCACCACGGCCGCAAGTTCGAGCCGGAACTCAAGAAGATCGCTGCGGAGATACAGGACGAGACCGAGCGGCTCAACGCCACCCCCGCGACGGCGGGTGACGGCGAGCACTGATCTGCCGACCGGCGGCAAACGCGTCCCCATCCGACGAGCTCGGACCGGCCCAGGGCCGGACGTACGGGCGGTCCCCCTCACGGGGTGGCCGCCCGTTTGCCGTATCCGGGCACGAGTGGGCACGGCGAACGGCGGCGGGCCCGGAGGGATCCCGGAGTCTCCCGCACGCCCGGAAACGGGCGCACGGGGCCTCCTCGGACGTACGATCGCCCCACCTCACCCCAGGGTGAGCCATGCGGGCGACTTCCGCATCCGGAGAACCGCCCGCACCCGCGAGCAGCGCATGCCGGAGGGCCGGAACCCCCCCGGGGGGGGGGGGGGGCCCCCCCGGGGGGGGGCCCCCC
>NZ_JBSVCZ010000024.1:0-109800 GCF_054072955.1 Streptomyces sp. SS8 | reverse complement strand
CGATGACCGCCGGGACGAGCGTCGCGATGACCGGCCGTCGTTCCGCCGTGACGACGACCGGGGAAGGCGCCCGTACGGCCGGGGCCGCGACGACCGTGGTGGTTTCCGCGGGCGGCGCGAGGGCGGAGGCGCCGGTTACCGGCGTGAGGAGCGTCCGGGTGACCGCGGCCAGGACAGGGAGCCCATCAAGCGGTTGCCGATCCCGGAGGATGTCACCGGGCAGGAACTCGACAAGGACGTGCGGCAGGAGCTGATGAGCCTGCCCAAGACGCTCGCCGAGGACGTCGCCAGGAATCTGGTGATGGTCGCGAAGCTGCTGGACGAGGACGCCGAGCAGGCGTACGGCTATGCCAAGGTCGCGCTGCGGCTGGCCTCCCGTGTCGCCGCGGTGCGCGAGGCCGCGGGCTTCGCCGCCTACGGGGTGGGGAAGTACGCCGAGGCGCTGGCCGAGTTCAGGGCTGCCCGCCGGATGACCGGTTCTTCCCACCTGTGGCCCGTGATGGCCGACTGCGAGCGTGGTCTCGGCCGACCGGAGAAGGCGCTCGCCATGGCCGGTGAGCCGGAGGTGCAGAAGCTCGACAAGGCCGGACAGGTGGAGATGCGTCTGGTCGCGGCGGGAGCACGGCGCGACATGGGACAGGCCGAGGCAGCCGTGGTCACGCTCCAGAGCCCCGAGCTGGCGTCGAACTCCGTACAGCCGTGGACGGCCCGGCTGCGTTACGCGTACGCCGACGCGCTGCTGGCCGTGGGTCGTGAGGAGGAGGCCCGTGAATGGTTCGCCAGGGCACTGGAGGCGGACCAGGGCGGGATGACCGACGCGTCGGACCGGCTGGCCCAGCTGGACGGTGTGGAGTTCCTGGACGCGCTCGACCCGGAGGCGGACCTGGATGAGGTGCCCGAGCCGGAGAAGACGGGCGAGGAGGGCCCCGTCGAGACTGCCGAGGCCGGCGGTGAGGACCGGGGGAACGAGTACGGGAGCCGTGACCGGGACAGCGGCCGGGACGGTGACCGGGGCACGGAGGAAGAGCGCTGAGCGGCTTCTGAGGCGCGTCATACGGTGAGGGCGGGGCCCGTTCCAAGGACGGGCCCCGCCCTCACCGTATGGTCAGGCGGGCCCCTCCGGCAGTCCGTCGAGGGCGCGCAGCACCAGGCCGGTGGCCGGCTTGGGACCGAAGGACGTGGACTTTCGCGGCATGGTCACGCCCTGGCGGGCCAGCCCGCGCACGGTCTCCTCCGCGACCGCGCGCATCAGGACCGCCGAGCCGCCCAGCCGCTCGGCCTGCTCCACGGCCGCCGCCGTGTCGTGGAGGTAGCCGATCTCGGCGGAGTTGTCCGGGACGTGCCAGACAGCGGCCAGCAGGGTCGAGTGCAGGACCGTGGCGTCCAGCCGCCGCCACTCCTCGGGAGGGCCGTCGCGGACGGTGCGCGCGAGCAGGTCCGGGTCGGGGTCGTGGAGCAGGTGGAAGGCGCCGTCGCCGGTGAGCAGGAAGGCGTTGCCGGGGGCGGTCTCCAGAGCGCGCAGGGCGTGGGGGAGCGGGCCGTCGACGGTCCGTACGCGGAAGGCGCCCTGCAGCCGGGACAGGGCCTCGGCCACCGGCAGGCGGGGCAGCACACGGTGGATGGCCTGCACCCGCAGTGGGTAGCGGGCCGTGTCCACCAGCAGCACCAGGCCGTGGTCCCAGAAGCCGCGCCGGCCGGTGGCCCCCCCGACGCGCTCGGACCGCAGGCGCAGATAGGTGGCCCAGCGGTGGTGGCCGTCGGCGATGAGCGCCTGGCGGCGGGAGAGGTCGCGCCCGGCCTCGGCGATCTCCCGCGCGTCGGTGACCGCCCACAGCCGGTGCGAGAAGCCGTCCTCGGTGGTGGTGGAGAGCAGCGGGGGTCTGCCGGTGGTGCGCTCGATGACGGCGGTCGCGCCGGTCGCGGTGCCGTCGCCGCGGTAGGACAGCAGCAGTGGCTCGAGGTTGGCGGCCGTCTCGCGCATCAGGGCCGCGCGGTCCTCGACGACCTCCGGCATCACGTCCTCGTGGGGCAGTACGAGGCCCTCCTCCGGCGGGGTCAGCCGCAGGGCGCCGATCAGGCCGCGCTGGAGCACGTCGCCCCGGCGCTGCTCGTAGACGTACAGGGCCGGCTCCGGGTCCCGTACGAGGACGCCCTGCGCCTCCCAGCGGCGCAGGGTCCGGGCGGCCTGCAGGTGCCGGGCGGCCGGGTCGGCGGCCTCCGGGAGGATCAGTCGCACGATGTTGTGGGGGTCCGCGGTCTGCAGATGGTGCAGGCCGTCGGGCCGGACCACGACGTCGTACGGGGGCGAGGTCACGGCGGCCAGGCTGCCGACCCGGTCGGGGGCGTAGCGCAGGCCGCGGAAGGGGGCGAGGAGAAGGCCGCCCGAGGGGTGTTCGGGGCCCGGGGATCGCAGCATTGGTGCATGTTATGCCGGTGTGCCGGGTGGGAGATGATCGGGGGAGGAAGACCGCCGGCGCGAGGAGCGAGACGACGATGACCGGACACCGCCACCCGATACGTATCCGGCCGGAGGGCTGCGGAGCCCCGCCGAGCCAGGTGTACGACACCGCGCTGCTCGATCTGGACGGTGTGGTCTACGCGGGCGGCGAGGCGGTCGTCCACGCGGTCGAGTCGCTCGCGGCGGCCCGGGCGGCCGGGATGCGGCTGGCGTACGTGACGAATAACGCGGCGCGCACCCCCGCGACCGTCGCCGGGCACCTGACGCGGCTGGGGGTGCCCGCCGAGCCGGGGGAGGTGGTCACCTCGGCGCAGGCGGTGGCGCGGATGATCTCCGAGGAGCTGCCGGCCGGCTCGCGGGTGCTGTGTGTGGGCGCGGAGGGCCTGCGGGTGGCGCTGCGCGAGCGCGGTCTGGAACCGGTGGAGTCGGCGGACGACGATCCGGCGGCGGTCGTGCAGGGCTACGGCGGGCCGGAGATGCCCTGGGGGCGGCTGGCGGAGGCGGCGATCGCGGTGGGGCGCGGGCTGCCGTGGTTCGCCTCCAACGGGGATCTGACGATTCCCAGCGGCCGGGGCATCGCGCCGGGCAACGGCGCGGCCGTGGAGGTGGTGCGGATCGCGACGCGATGGATGCGCCCGGCACCGGAGCCGAGGACGGCGGGCAAGCCCCTGCCGCCGATGCACCGCGAGACGATCCTGCGTACGGGCGCACGGCGGCCGCTGGTGGTCGGGGACCGGCTGGACACCGACATCGAGGGCGCGTACGCGGGGGGTGTGGACTCGCTGCTGGTGCTCACCGGAGTCACGGACGCGGTGCAGCTGCTGGCCGCTCCCCCCGAGCACCGGCCGACGTATGTGGCCGCCGACCTGCGGGCGCTGCACCGGGCGCAGCCGGAGGTGGAGGAGCTGCGCGACGGGGAGCGGAGCCGGTTCCTGTGCGGCGGCTGGACCGCTTCGGCGGAGGGCGGCGCGCTGCGGCTGGAGGGCCGCGGGGAGGATCCGCTGGACGGACTGAGGGCGCTGTGCGCGGTCGCGTGGAGTCAGGCCGGGGAGGGCGTCTGCCGGGCCGGTGCGGACGGGGCGCTGGCGGCTCTCGGCCTGTGACACCGCCTTCCGTGTCCGCGGGCGGCCCCGCCCCGGGCGCGCGGGCGGTGTGGCCGCCTGGGGCCGGGTGCGGTCAGCGCAGGGCGACGCTCGCCGAGGCGACATAGGACTCCTCGACCGTACCGTCGGGGAAGAGGCCGTCCAGTCGCTCGCGCTCCCCGGCCAGGAAGGCGGCGGCGCGCTCCTCGCCGATGACGAGGAAGTCGGAGTGGCCGGCGAGGTTGGCCAGATGGGTCTCCAGCGGCACCCGTCGGGACCAGCGCACCCGCCGGCGGGCGAAACCGGGTCCGGACGGCAGCGAGCGGTCTCGGGCCGCCTCCACCGTCTCCTGGTCGGCGCCGAAGAAGCGGCGCACCCGGGCGGCCTGGTCGGCGATCCAGCCGACGGACTCGTCGGAGTCGTTGCGCAGGACGGCGAGGGCGCCGCCGGGGCGCAGCACGCGGAGGGCCTCGGGCACCGACCGCCCGGGGTCGGTCCAGTGCCAGGCGGTGGCGTAGGTGACCAGGTCGAAGCGGCCGGAGACCAGCGGCAGGCGGTCTCCGTCGCCGCGCACCAGGGGGACGCCGGGGAGGGCGCGGCGGAACTCGGCCGCCATGCCGCCGGGCTCGACGGCCACGGCACGGGCGCCGCGGGCGGCCAGGAGCGCGGTGAGGATCCCGGTGCCGGCTCCGACGTCGGCGGCGCGGGCGCCGGCCAGGGCGCGGCCTCAGAGCTCCTCGACGGTGTCCAGGAGGGCGGGCGGGTAGGAGGGACGGCCCGCGGCGTACAGGGCCGCGGCGGAGTCGAAGGAGCGGGCGTGGGAGGCGGTGGTCATACGGTCATCGTCGCCGCCCGGGGCCTTCGCCCATATCCGGTTTCCGCGGCTCTCAGGCAGAGCCTCCCGGCCGCGCGTCCGGCCGGGAGGTGTCCGGGCCGGTGGTCAGAGCAGCGACCGCAGCCGCAGCAGGTCCCGCAGGCCCGCCTCCAGTCTGACGCGGCCCCGGGCCCAGGCCCCGGCGAAGTTCAGCCGTCCGTCCACCAGCGAGACCAGATCGTCGCTGGTCATGGCCAGTCTGATCTGGGCGCGCTCGGAGGGCGGGCCGTGGACGGTGGCCATGTCCTCGATGCGGCCGTGGACGAGTCGGCCGGTGAAGGTGGTGTCCAGATCGGTGAGATGGCAGCTGACCGAGCGCTCCAGGGCGGCGGCGCTGCGCACGTCGTCGTCCGCGTCCGCGAGGTTCCTCGCCAGCCGCTCCAGCGCGGTCCGGCACTGCTGTGTGGTCGCCATCGCCTCACGACGGTACCTCAGGGGGAGTGCCCGCCGTCGCCCAGGACGCCGCGCGCGGTAGCGTCGTGACCATGGACGAGCCGATGTCCGGCACCGCGCCGGAGACGGAACCAGCAGCACAGGACCCGGTGGGCGCGGGAACGGCGCCGGGGGAGGAGCCCCCGGCCGGGGACGGCGGGCCGCGGCCCCTGGGGGTGGGGGTGACTCCCACCGGGGACGCAGACGTCGACGCCCGGCTGCGTCGCCTGGCGGACGCCGACCACCTCGCCGTCTCCGGGCATCTGGAGGTGTACGAGGATGTGCACCGCGGGCTGCGTGACACGCTGACCGCGCTCGACCAGCGACCCGGGCCGCCCGTACCGGGCGTGCCGCACAACCCCGGGAGCTGAACCGCACGTGGCAGCGTCACGAAACCAGCGTGGCCGGCGCAACCGGCTCGACGCGGAGCTGGTGCGCCGCGGCCTGGCCCGCTCGCGCGAGCACGCCGGCCGGCTCATCGCCGCTGGCCGGGTCGCCGTCGGCGGCGCCACCGCGACCAAACCCGCCACCCAGGTGGAGACCGGGGCCGCCGTCGTCGTGACCGAGGACGCGGCCGACCCCGACTACGTCTCGCGCGGTGGCCACAAGCTGGCCGGCGCCCTGGAGGCGTTCACCCCGCGCGGGCTGACCGTGGCCGGGCGGCGGGCGCTGGACGCCGGGGCGTCCACCGGCGGGTTCACCGACGTGCTGCTGCGCGCCGGCGCCGCGCGGGTGGTGGCCGTGGACGTCGGCTACGGGCAGCTCGCCTGGTCGCTGCAGAGCGACGAGCGGGTGCTGGTGCGCGACCGCACCAACGTCCGCGAGCTGACCCTGGAGCAGATCGGAGGTGAGCCGGTGGACCTCGTCGTCGGCGATCTGTCCTTCATCCCGCTCGGCCTGGTGCTGCCCGCCCTCGCGCGCTGTGCGGCGCCCGGGGCCGATCTGGTGCTGATGGTCAAACCGCAGTTCGAGGTGGGCCGGGAACGGCTGGGCAGCGGGGGCGTGGTGCGCAGCCCGGCCCTGCGGGCCGAGGCGGTCCGCACCGTCGCCGGCCGGGCGGCGGAACTGGGTCTCGGAGTGCTCGGAGTGACCGCCAGTCCTCTGCCGGGACCCTCCGGTAACGTCGAGTACTTCCTGTGGCTGCGTGCCGGGGCACCCGAACTGGACCCGGCCGATGTCGACCGAGCCGTGGCGGAGGGCCCCCAGTGACCACGCAGAACACGAAGCAGAGCACGACCGGGCGGACCGCGCCGGCCGCCGGGAGCGCCGGAAGCGCGGAGGGCGCGGGACGGACCGTGTTCCTGATCACCCACACGGGCCGCCCGGCCGCCGTCCGCAGCGCCGAGCTCGTCGTCCAGGGGCTGCTGCGCAACGGCATCGGCGCGCGCGTCCTGGCCCAGGAGGCGGCCGACCTGACGCTGCCGCCGTCCGTGCAGACAGTGGCGGACGGCGAGCTCTGCGAGAAGGCCGTGGAGGGCTGCGAGCTGATCGTCGTCCTCGGCGGGGACGGGACGTTGCTGCGCGGCGCCGAGTTCGCCCGGGCCTCGGGGGTGCCGATGCTGGGGGTCAACCTCGGCCGGGTCGGTTTCCTCGCCGAGGCCGAGCGCGACGATCTGGACAAGGTCGTGCGGCGGGTGGTCGCGCGCTCCTACGAGGTGGAGGAGCGGATGACCGTCGACGTGCTCGTCCTGAGCGACGGGGACGTCCTCCACCGCGACTGGGCGCTGAACGAGGCCTCGGTGGAGAAGGCCGCCCGCGAGCGGATGCTGGAGGTCGTCGCGGAGGTCGACGGCCGGCCGGTCTCCCGTTTCGGCTGCGACGGTGTGGTGTGCGCCACGCCCACCGGTTCGACGGCCTACGCCTTCTCCGCGGGCGGGCCGGTGGTCTGGCCGGAGGTCGAGGCGCTGCTGCTGGTGCCCATCAGCGCCCACGCGCTGTTCGCCAAACCCCTGGTGACCACGCCCGATTCGGTGCTGGCCGTCGAGGTGCAGCCGCAGACCCAGGGGGGCGTCCTGTGGTGCGACGGGAGGCGCACCGCCGAACTGCCAGCCGGGGCCCGGGTGGAGGTGCGGCGCAGCGCGGTGCCGGTACGGCTGGCGCGGCTGCACCACGCCTCCTTCACCGACCGCCTGGTGGCGAAGTTCGCCCTGCCGGTGGCCGGGTGGCGCGGGGCGCCGCACTGACCGCGCCGCGCCGGCCCGCCTGCCGGGGCGACCGCGTCTGCCGCGCCGGCCGTGCGTGCGCGCGGCGGGGAGGAAGGGGCGCGCGGGGCGTGTGGTGCGGACCGTGAGTGCGGATCCTGCCGTGGAACCTCGTATGGTCGTATCCGTGTTGGAGGAGATGCGGATTCGGGCCCTGGGCGTGATCGATGACGCCGTCGTCGAGCTGTCCCCCGGCTTCACCGCGGTGACCGGCGAGACCGGCGCGGGCAAGACCATGGTCGTCACCAGTCTGGGACTGCTGCTCGGCGGACGGGCGGACGCCGCCCTGGTACGGGTGGGAGCCAAGGCCGCCGTGGTGGAGGGCCGGATCGTGCTGCCGCCCGACGCGCCCGCGGCGCGGCGCGCCGAGGAGGCGGGCGCGGAGCTGGACGAGGGCGTACTGCTGGTCAGCCGGACGATCTCGGCCGAGGGGCGCTCGCGCGCCCATGTCGGCGGGCGCTCGGCGCCCGTCGGCCTGCTGTCGGAGCTGGGTGAGGACCTGGTCGCGGTGCACGGCCAGACGGACCAGCAGGGCCTGCTGCGGCCCGCCCGGCAGCGTGAGGCGCTGGACCGGTACGCGGGCGAGGCGGTCTCCGCCCCCCTGGCCGAGTACGGCCGGGCCTACCGGCGGCTGCGCACGGTCTCCGCCGAGCTGGCCGAGCTGACCACGCGTGCCCGCGAGCGCGCCCAGGAGGCCGATCTGCTGCGTTTCGGCCTGGAGGAGATCGCCGCGGCCGAGCCCCGGGCCGGGGAGGACACCGAACTGGCCGCCGAGGCCGAGCGGCTCGGCCACGCCGAGGCCCTGGCGTCGGCCGCGGCCACCGCCCACGACGCGCTGGCCGGCGATCCGGCCGACCCGGAGTCTGTGGACGCGGGCGCGCTGGTCGCCGGCGCCCAGCGCGCGCTGGAGGCCGTGCGGTCGCACGATCCGTCGCTGGCGGCGCTGGCCGACCGGCTGGGCGAGGTGGGCATCCTGCTGGCGGACGTGGCCGGGGAGCTGGCCGGGTACGCCGACGACCTGGACGCCGACCCGGCGCGGCTGGCCGCCGTCGAGGAGCGCCGGGCCGTCCTGTCCCACCTGACCCGCAAGTACGGCGAGGACACCGCCGCCGTCCTGGCCTGGGCCGAGGAGAGCGCCGCCCGGCTGGCCGAACTCGAGGGGGACGACGACCGGATCGGGGAACTGGCCGCCGAGCGCGATGTGCTCCGCGCCGAACTGGCGGCTCTCGCGCAGCGGTTGACGCAGGCGCGGACGGAGGCCGCCAAGCGGTTCGCCGACGCGGTCACCGCCGAGCTGGCCGAGCTCGCCATGCCGCACGCACGCGTCACCGTGGAGCTGCGCCGGCACGAGACGGCGGACGAGGAGTCGGGGATCGAGGTGGACGGGCGGCCGGTCGTCTTCGGCCCCCACGGCGTGGACGAGGTGGAGCTGCTGCTGGCCCCCCACCCCGGCGCCCCGCCCCGCCCCATCGCCAAGGGCGCCTCGGGCGGTGAGCTGTCGCGGGTGATGCTCGCCGTCGAGGTCGTCTTCGCGGGCACCGCCCCGGTGCCGACCTATCTCTTCGACGAGGTGGACGCCGGTGTGGGCGGCCGGGCCGCGGTGGAGGTCGGGCGGCGGCTGGCGCGGCTGGCGAAGTCGGCGCAGGTCGTGGTCGTCACCCACCTCCCGCAGGTGGCGGCGTTCGCCGACCGGCATCTGGTGGTGGAGAAGACCTCCGACGGCTCGGTGACGCGCAGCGGTGTGAAGACCCTCTGGGGCGAGGACCGGGTGCGCGAGCTGTCCCGGATGCTGGCCGGGCAGGAGGACTCGGAACTCGCCCGCGCCCACGCCGAGGAGCTGCTGGAGGCGGCCCGCTCCGGCATCTGACGCCGGGCTCCGGGCACCCCGTTCCGGCCGCCGGTGTTTCACCCGTACGGCGTGGCGTCCAACCGGGGCCGGGGTGGCATCCTGGAGGCGCCGCACGGTCTGTACGCCGTACGCTGCTGTGCGTGATCCGCGGCCCCGGCGGGGCGGATCCGCCGGTCCGAGCCGTCCGAATCCTTCGAGCCCCCACCCCAGGAGTCCCGGCACCCAGTGAAGACCACCACCCCGGTTCCCCCGCACGGCGGGCCGCCGCTGCACGTCGTGCAGGTGATCGGCGGCGGCAGCGCCCGCGTCTGCGCACATGTGCGCTCCCTGACCGCCGGACTGGTGGCGCGGGGGGTGCGGGTGACCGTCTGCGCGCCGCCGGGCACCGAACCCGACTACGGTTTCACCGGCCTCGGCGCCCACTTCGTGCCCCTGTCCTGCGGCACCGGTCCCGAGGCGGCCGGGGTGCTGCGCGTGGTGTGCGCGGACGCCGCGGTGGTGCACGCCCACGGGATGCGCGCCGGTGCGCCGGCCGCCCTGGCACTGTGCGGACGGCGCCGGACACCGCTGGTGGTCACCTGGCACGCCCGGGCTCAGCCGGCGGGGGTGCGGGCCCGGCTGATGCGGTTGCTGGAGCGGCGGGTGGTGCGGGCCGCTCGGGTGGTGTTCGGCACCACCTCGGACCTGGTGGACCGGGCCCGCCGCCACGGCGCCCGCGACGCCCGGCTGGCTCCCGTGACCGTGGCCGTGACGGGTGGAGGGCACGAGGGTTACAGGGAAGGGCCGGGCGGGAGATACGGGGAGGGGCCGGGCGGGGCGGACGACGCGGCGCGGGAGAAGACCCGGGCCGAACTGGGCGTCACCGGCCGCCCGCTGGTCCTCGCCATCGGCCGGCTCGTCCCCCGTCAGGGGCACACCACCTTGCTGACCGCCTCCCGGGCCTGGCGCCGGCTGGATCCGCAGCCGCTGCTGGCCATCGCCGGGGAGGGCCCGGCGCGCCCCGCGCTGCAGCGCCGCATCGAGGCCGAGGAACTGCCGGTACGGCTGCTGGGGCGGCGCGAGGACGCCCTGGAGCTGCTCGCCGCCGCCGATGTCGCCGTGCTGCCCGCGCGCTGGGAGGGCCGGGCGGTGGTGGCGCAGGAGGCGCTGCGGGCCGGGGTGCCGCTGGTGGCGAGCGCGGTGGGCGGTCTGCCGGAGCTGGTCGGCGACGCCGCGCTGCTGGTGCCCTACGGCGACGCGGACGCGCTGGCGGAGGCGGTCGGCGGACTGCTCGGCGACCCCGCCCGGCGCCGCGGGCTGGCCGAGGCCGGGCGCGCCCAGGCCGCGACCTGGCCGAGCGAGGACGACACGGTGGCCCAGGTGCTGAGCGTGTACGACGAACTGGCACAGGGAACCTGACAGCCCGGACCGCCGCCGGACCGGACCGCCGCCCTGCCCGGCCCCGCGCCGGGCCCTGGGCCCGGCGCGGGTCAGCCGGAGGCGCGGACGACCAGTCGCGCGGGGGTGACGACCGGGGTCGGCCGCTCGCCGCCGGAGGCGCCGACCAGCCCGAGCCGCCGCAGCAGCAGCTCCGCCATCATCCGTCCCATCCCCTGGATGTCCTGGCGCACGGTGGTCAGCGCGGGCTCGGCCCAGGCGGCCTGCTCCAGATCGTCGTAGCCGACCACCGCCACGTCCTGCGGCACCCGCACCCCGCGGGCGCGCAGCGTCCGCAGCGCGCCCGTGGCCGTCAGGTCGTTGCCCGCGAAAACCGCGTCCGGGCCGGGCGAGCGGTCCAGCAGCTCGGCCATGGCCCGCTCGCCGCCCTCGGCCGTGAAGTCGCCGTGGGCGACCAGGGCGGGGTCGGGCTCGGACAGGCCCAGGGCGTCGAGGTAGCCGTCGAGCCGGTCCAGGGCGGAGGTCTGGTCCAGCGGGCCGGTGATCACCGCGATCCGCCGCCGCCCCCGCCGAAGCAGATGCTCCACCGCCTGCCGGGCGCCGCCCCGGTTGTCGGTGTCCACGTACAGCAGCTCGGGGTCGTCCTCGGCGCCGGGCCAGCCCGGCCGCCCGCCGAAGACCGTGGGCAGGCCGGAGGCGTTCGCCATGGACGGCAGCGGGTCGTCGCGGTGCAGCGAGAACATCAGCGCGCCGTCCACGTGCCCGCCCGACAGATAGCGGCCGATGCGGTCGTAGTCCGTGCGGCCCTCCAGCAGCATGAGCAGCAGTTGCGTGTCGCACGCCGCCAGCTCGCGGCTGATGCCGCGCAACTGCTGGGCGAAGAAGGGGTCGGAGAACACCCGGGTCTCCGGCTCGGCGATCACCACGGCGACGGCTCCGGTGCGGCGGGTGACCAGGCTGCGCGCCGCACTGTTGGGGACGTAGCCCAGTTCGGCCACGGACGCCTGGACCCGGTCCCGCAGGGACTTGCGGACACCGGCGCCCCCGTTGACCACGCGCGAGACGGTGGCGCGGGAGACCCCGGCGTGGGCGGCGACCGCTTCGAGGGTGGGTCTGGGACCGTGCACGGGCGAACAACTCCTTATCTCGCGGAACCCCGACGCTACCGCCGGACGCGGGGGGCCGGTCCACTCCGCGGGTGAGAGCGCTTTCACAACTCCGCCGTACGTTCTACAGCACCGTTGCACGGCACCGCCCGGCGCGTCCGGGAAACGGACGTCACCGGGCGGTACCCGGCGTCACCGGGCGGGGCGCGGCGTGGTCGCGCGGGTGGGCCGTCAGCCGCCGTAGGCGCCCGAGGCGGTCAGACGCAGGGCGGTGTCGATCAGCGGAACGTGGCTGAACGCCTGCGGGAAGTTGCCCACCTGGCGTCCCAGGCGGGAGTCCCACTCCTCCGCGAGCAGCCCCAGGTCGTTGCGGAGCGAGAGCAGCTTCTCGAAGAGCCTGCGCGCCTCCTCCACCCGGCCGATCATCGCCAGGTCGTCGGCCAGCCAGAAGGAGCAGGCCAGGAACGCGCCCTCGTCGCCCTCCAGCCCGTCCAGCCCGGCGTGCTCGCCCGAGGTCGGATAGCGCAGCACGAAGCCGTCCGGCGTGGACAGCTCGCGCTGGATGGCCTCGATGGTGCCGATGACCCGCTTGTCGTCCGGCGGCAGGAAGCCCACCTGCGGGATCAGCAGCAGGGAGGCGTCCAGCTCCTTGGACCCGTAGGACTGGGTGAAGGTGTTCCGCTCGGGGTCGTAGCCCTTCTCGCAGACGTCGCGGTGTATCTCGTCGCGCAGCGCGCGCCACCGCTCCAGCGGGCCGTCGGCCTCGCCGGACTCGATCAGGCGGATGGTGCGGTCCACCGCCGTCCAGGCCATGACCTTGGAGTGCACGAAGTGGCGGCGCGGGCCGCGCACCTCCCATATCCCCTCGTCCGGCTCGTTCCAGTGGTCCTCCAGGTAGGTGATCAGCTTGATCTGCAGGAGGCTGGCGTAGTCGTTGCGCGCCAGGCCGGTCATGTGCGCCAGGTGCAGGGCCTCGATGACCTCGCCGTAGACGTCGAGCTGGAGCTGGGAGGCGGCGCCGTTGCCGACCCGCACCGGCTGGGAGTTCTCGTAGCCGGGCAGCCAGGACAGCTCCGTCTCGCCCAGCTCGCGCTCACCGGCGATGCCGTACATGATCTGCAGGTTCTCCGGATCGCCGGCGACCGCGCGCAGCAGCCACTCGCGCCAGGCCAGCGCCTCGCTGCGGTAGCCGGTGCGCAGCAGCGACGACAGTGTGATCGCCGCGTCGCGCAGCCAGGTGAAGCGGTAGTCCCAGTTGCGCACACCGCCGATGTGCTCGGGCAGCGAGGTGGTGGGGGCCGCGACGATGCCGCCGGTCGGGGCGTAGGTGAGCGCCTTGAGCGTGATCAGGGAGCGGACCACCGCCTCCCGGTAGGGGCCGTGGTAGGTGCACTGGCGCACCCAGTCGCGCCAGAAGTCCTCGGTCGCGGCCAGGGACGCCTCCGGCTCCGCCGGCGCCGGGGGCTCCTTGTGCGAGGGCTGCCAGCTGATGGTCATCGCCACCCGGTCGCCCGGTGCGACGGTGAAGTCGGCGTAGGTGGTCAGGTCCTCGCCGTAGGTGTCGGCCTCGGAGTCCACCCACACGGAGTCGGGGCCGGCGACGGCGACGGTGCGGCCGTCCACCTTGTGCACCCACGGCACCACCCAGCCGTAGGAGAACCGCATCCGCAGCGCCGAGCGCATCGGCACACGGCCGCTGACGCCCTCCACGATGCGGATGAGCTGCGGTGCGTGGTGCTCGCGCGGCGGCATGAAGTCGATCACCCGTACTGTTCCGCGCGGGGTGTCCCACTCGGACTCCAGAACCAGGGAGTCGCCCCGGTAGCGGCGGCGGCTGGCCGCCGGCGGCTCCTGACCGGCGGGGTGGGCGGGACCCAGACGCCAGAAGCCGTGCTCCTCGGTGCCCAGGAGCCCGGCGAAGACGGCGTGCGAGTCGAACCGGGGCAGGCACAGCCAGTCCACCGAGCCGTCCCGGCATACCAGGGCGGCGGTCTGCATGTCCCCGATGAGTGCGTAATCCTCGATGCGCCCGGCCACGAGCATCTCCAGTCGAACAGTGGCTACGCCCCGTGGGACGTGCGGTCTTCCGTCCTGCCGCGCGAGTGTGCCCGCGCGGACAGTCTGAGCAGGATACGACGCGGCCAGATGTTCCGCGCCGAGGTCACCTTAGGGGTGACGGGGCCTTCCGGGTGACAACAATCCGGTGATTGACAACCGCGGTGTACGGCTTCGGTGACGATCGCCGGGGCCGTCGCACGGGCGGGCGCCCCGGCAGCCGCCCCGGTAACTGTGCCATGGTCCGGGTGGCGGCGGGCCGCGCCTCGGCAGCCCGGACGCGCCGCTGATACCCTGGTAGCCCGTGGAGCGGAGGGCACAACAACCCCCGAACCGCAGCGACGGCACCCCGCCGGTCGAGCCGATCGGGCCGGGGCGGCCGCAGCGCACGTCACCTCGCGACCACGGGAGCCCCCTCTTGGCCATGCCGACTCGATCCTCGACATCCATGACGACCAAGCACCTCTTCGTCACCGGGGGTGTCGCCTCCTCGCTCGGCAAGGGCCTGACCGCCTCCAGCCTGGGCGCCCTGCTCAAGGCGCGGGGACTGCGGGTCACCATGCAGAAGCTCGACCCGTACCTCAACGTCGACCCCGGCACGATGAACCCCTTCCAGCACGGCGAGGTGTTCGTCACCAACGACGGCGCCGAGACCGATCTGGACATCGGCCACTACGAGCGGTTCCTCGACGTCGACCTCGACGGCTCCGCCAACGTCACCACCGGCCAGATCTACTCCACGGTCATCGCCAAGGAGCGGCGAGGCGAGTACCTGGGCGACACCGTGCAGGTCATCCCGCACATCACCAACGAGATCAAGCACCGCATCCGCCGGATGGCCACCGAGGACGTGGACGTGGTGATCACCGAGGTCGGCGGCACGGTCGGCGACATCGAGTCGCTGCCGTTCCTGGAGGCCGTGCGTCAGGTGCGGCACGAGGTCGGCCGCGACAACGTCTTCGTCGTCCACATCTCGCTGCTGCCCTACATCGGGCCCTCCGGCGAGCTGAAGACCAAGCCCACCCAGCACTCGGTCGCCGCCCTGCGCAACATCGGCATCCAGCCCGACGCCATCGTGCTGCGCGCCGACCGGGACGTGCCCGTCTCCATCAAGCGCAAGATCTCGCTGATGTGCGACGTGGACGAGGACGCGGTGGTGGCCTGCAAGGACGCCCCGTCGATCTACGACATCCCCAAGGTGCTGCACACCGAGGGACTGGACGCCTACGTGGTGCGCCGGATGGGCCTGCCCTTCCGCGACGTGGACTGGACCCAGTGGGACGACCTGCTGCGCCGCGTCCACCAGCCCGACCACGAGGTGACCGTCGCGCTGGTCGGCAAGTACATCGACCTGCCCGACGCCTATCTGTCGGTCACCGAGGCGCTGCGCGCCGGAGGCTTCGCCAACAACGCCCGCGTGAAGATCAAGTGGGTCACCTCCGACGACTGCCGCGTCCCCGGCGGGGCGAGGAGGCAGCTCGGCGACGTGGACGCGATCTGCATCCCCGGCGGCTTCGGCGAGCGCGGGGTCGAGGGCAAGGTCGCCGCGATCACCTATGCCCGCGAGAACGGCGTTCCGCTGCTGGGCCTGTGCCTGGGCCTGCAGTGCATCGTCATCGAGGCCGCCCGCAACCTGGCCGGCATCGAGGGCGCCAATTCCACCGAGTTCGACCAGGCCGCGCCCCACCCGGTGGTCTCCACCATGGAGGAGCAGCTCGACATCGTCGCCGGCGAGGGCGACCTGGGCGGCACCATGCGGCTGGGGATGTACCCGGCCAAGCTCGCCGAGGGCTCGATCGTGCGCGAGGTCTACGGCGGCGAGCCGTACGTCGAGGAGCGCCACCGCCACCGCTACGAGGTCAACAACGCCTACCGGGCCGAGCTGGAGAAGACCGGCCTGGTGTTCTCCGGCACCTCCCCGGACAACAAGCTGGTGGAGTACGTGGAGTACCCGCGCGAGACCCACCCCTATCTGGTCGCCACCCAGGCCCACCCCGAGCTGCGTTCCCGGCCCACCCGCCCGCACCCGCTCTTCGCCGGTCTGGTCGGCGCGGCCGTGAGGCGGCAGCAGGACTCCGGCGCGGCCCCCCGGGCCGCCTCCGCCGCGGCGGGCCGGGAGGCCTGAGCCGTGGCGGACAGGGACGGGCGGGCCGCAGGGCCCGCGGACGGACAGGTGCTGCGGGACGTCCCGCAGCAGTGGCGGGTCACCGCCTCCGAGACGCCCTTCGAGGGCGCCAAGACCAGCGTGCGCACCGACCGTGTGGTGATGCCGGACGGCTCCGTCGCCGCCCGCGACTACCAGGTCCACCCCGGCTCGGTGGCCGTCCTCGCCCTCGACGAGCAGGACCGGGTGCTGGTGATCAGCCAGTACCGGCACCCGGTGCGGCACAAGCTGTGGGAGATCCCCGCCGGCCTGCTCGACGTACCCGGCGAGAACCCGCTGAGCGCCGCCAGGCGCGAGCTGTACGAGGAGGCGCACGTCAAGGCCGAGGACTGGCGGGTGCTGATCGACGTCTACACCTCGCCCGGCGGCTGCGACGAGGCGGTGCGCGTCTTCCTGGCCCGCGGTCTGTCCGACGCCGAGGGCGAGCGTTTCGAGGTCAGCGACGAGGAGTCGGAGATGGAGGTGACCCGGGTGCCCCTGGCGCAGCTGGTGCGCGGCGCGCTGGCGGGTGACCTGCACAACAACTGCCTGGTGACCGGTGTCCTGGCGCTGACCGCCGCACGGACCGAGGGCGGCCTGGACGCCCTGCGCCCGGCCGGGGCTGCCTGGCCCGCCAGGCCCTTCGAGGCGTGAGGAGCCGGCCGTGACGGCCGGAGTGTGACCCTGCCCCGGGCGCGGAGCGGCCGCTCCGCGCCCGGGGCACGCGGCGCCGGTGCGGACCGTCCGCGGTGAACTACCCTTCCAGCCGTGACGGATCAGGCGGTGCACACCGGCGGGCCGGCCCCGTCCGCCGGAGCCGTGGACGGAGGCGGGGCGGCGGGCGGTTTCCTCGGACGGCGGCGCGAACTGGACCGGTTGCGCACCGACGTCGGGCACGCCGGGCTCGACACCCTCTCCGGCCACCCCCCGCCCCGCTGCCGCGTCCTGCTCGTCGCGGGCCGGCCCGGCTCGGGCCGCACCGCGCTGGCGGAGGAGTTCGCGCGGCGGGTGGCCGCCGACTACCCCGACGGGGTCCTGCGCGCCCGGCTCAGCGACCCGGACGGCACCCCCGTCCCCACCGAACGCACCGCCCGTGATCTGCTCCACGCTCTCGCCGCCGGCGGCGGGCCCGCGGCCGCGCCTCCCCCCGGGGCGGGGGACGCCGAGCTCGCCGAGGCGCTGCGCGCAGCCCTGGCGGACCGCCGCGCCCTGCTCGTGCTGGACGACGTGACCGCTCCCGAGCAGCTTCACGGCCTGCTGCCCGACAGCCGGGGCTGCCTGGTGCTGGCCGTCTCCCGCGGCCCGCTGACCGGCATTCCGGACGTGCGGCCCTGCACGCTGGAGGGGCTCGACACGGCCGCTGCCGTCGCCCTGCTGGAGCGGCGGGCCGGAGACACCCCGCGCGTCACCGTCGACCCGCGTGCGGCGGAGGCCCTGGCCGAGGCCTGTGGCGGGCGTCCCGCGGCGCTCGCCCTGGTCGGGGGCTGGCTGGCGGCCCACCCCACGGCGTCCGTGGCCGAGGCGGCCCGGCGGTTCGCCGCCCTCCCCGACGACCTCCCCGGCGGTGCGGCGGACGACGCCCACGAACCCGAGGACGCGTCGGGACGGGTGCCCGGCGGCCACTTCGGCGGCCTTCCCAGTGGCCCTCACGGCCCCGCGCGAGCCGCCCTGCCCGGTCCCCGCGCCCGTCCCGCTCCGATCGCCCGGCCGCTGGTCCGCGCCTTCCACCTGGTCCACGGCTCGCTGCCGCCCTTCGCCGCGCGCTTTCTGCGTCTGCTGGCGCTCGCCCCGGCCGGACTCGCCGACGCCCACACCGCCGCGGCCCTCGCCGGCTGCCGGGCGGACGAGGCCGCGGCCACGCTGGAGGCCTTCACCGGTCTCGGCCTGCTGCGCACCACCGCCACCCCGGGGCTGTACGCCGTCCCCGGCTGCCTCGCCCCCGTCTTCGCGGCCGTGCTGGAGGAACGGGAGCGCCCGCAGGACGTGAGACTGGCCCGGGCCCGGGTGCTGGAGAGGTCGGTGCGGCTGCTGCGGTCCTGCCGGGCCGCGGCCGAGCCGCCCGGCTCACCGGCCCGCCGTGCGGCGGCCGAGTTGCCGCGCGCCCTGCGTTTCGAAAGCCGCGCGGCCGCTGCCGCCTGGCTCGGCCCCCGGCTGCCGGGCCTGCGCGCGGCCGCCCGCACCGCCGTGGCGGACGGGGAACTGGACACCCTGGCCCGGCGGCTGGCCGCGGCCCTCGCCGGGGCCCTGACCGCGCACGCGGGACCCGAGCCGGCCGCCCCCGAGCTGTACCGGCTCCACGAACTGCTGCTGCCGGTCACCGAGCGGCGCGGACTGCACGGCGAGCGCGCCGCGATCCTGCTCGACCTCGGCGACCTCGACGCCCACGCGGGCCGTCCGCACCGGGCGCTGACGCGCTACCGCGCCGCGCTGGAAGCGGCCCGGGCCGACGGCGGGCGCGGTGGCGACCGGAGCGCTGCGGCGGCCGCGCGGGCGATGGAGTCCCTGGGCGACACCTACGCACGCCTGGGGGACGACCGGCGCGCCGGCGACTGGTACGGCAGGGCGCTGGCGCTGTGCCAGACCCGCGGCGAGCCGGCCGGCGAGGCCCGGCTGCACGGGCTGATCGGGGCCGCGTATCTGCGCGAGGGGCGGTGGGAGGAGGCACTGCGGGCCTGGCGGGCCTGCGCCGCGGCCTGCCGGCGGCTGCGGGACGGCGAGGCGTACGCACGGGCGCTGGAGGAGGTGGCCAGGGTCCAGGAGTACGCGGGCCGCGCCGAGGAGGCGCGGCGCACCCGCCGCCGGGCCCTGCGGTGGGGGCGTCCGGGGGCCGGGCGCGGGGACGGGGGCACGGAGCCGGGCGGGGGACCGGGCGGAGGAGACGGCGCCCGTTCGCGTACCGCGGGGGCGCGGTGGATGCTGGAAGAAGCCCCGCGCGCCGCCGGGAGCGGCAGTCGGCCTGCGAAATAGACAGCGATCCTCGCAAAAATTAACCCTTTGCAAGGCTGGACAGGGCGAAACCCTTCATTAAACTGGCCGGGCTGCGGCCGCTCGACCGCATCCGACATTTACCCCATGTACCGGTGCGGTGGGGTGGGCCCCGGTCCATTCCGCAACCATGACACCCCCATGAGACAAGGACCGTGATCGACGTGAAGGTCGGCATCCCCCGCGAAGTCAAGAACAACGAGTTCCGCGTGGCCATCACCCCGGCCGGTGTGCACGAGCTCGTACGCAACGGGCACCAGGTCCACGTGGAGCGGAGCGCCGGCGAGGGCTCCTCCATCCCCGACCGGGAGTACGCCGAGGCCGGCGCCGTCATCCTGGACAGCGCCGACGAGGTGTGGGCCACCGCCGAGCTGCTGCTGAAGGTCAAGGAGCCGGTCGCCGAGGAGTACCACCGGCTGCGCAAGGACCAGACGCTGTTCACCTACCTCCACCTGGCCGCGTCCCGCGAGTGCACCGACGCGCTGCTGCGCTCGGGCACCACCGCCATCGCCTACGAGACGGTGGAGACCGCCGACCGCGCGCTGCCCCTGCTGGCGCCGATGTCGGAGGTCGCGGGCCGGATCGCCCCGCAGGTGGGCGCGTACCACCTGATGCGCTCGGCCGGCGGCCGCGGGGTGCTGCCCGGCGGTGTGCCGGGTGTCGCGCCGAGTCGTGCCGTGGTCATAGGCGGCGGCGTCTCGGGCTGGAACGCCACCCAGATCGCCGTCGGCATGGGCTTCCACGTCACCCTGCTCGACAAGGACGTGCGCAAGCTGCGCGAGGCCGACCGGATCTTCGGCACCCGGGTGCGGACGATCACCTCCAACGCGTACGAGCTGGAGAAGGCCGTCCTCGACGCCGACCTGGTCGTCGGCGCGGTGCTGATCCCGGGCGCCAAGGCGCCGAAGCTGGTCACCAACGAGCTGGTGTCGCGGATGAAGCCGGGCAGCGTCCTGGTGGACATCGCGATCGACCAGGGCGGCTGCTTCGAGGACTCGCGCCCCACCACCCACGCGGAGCCGACCTTCACCGTCCACGACTCGGTCTTCTACTGCGTCGCCAACATGCCCGGCGCGGTGCCGAGCACCTCGACGTACGCGCTGACCAACGCCACGCTGCCGTACATCGTCGAGCTGGCCAACCACGGCTGGCGCGACGCCCTGCGCCGCGACCCCGTGCTCGCCAGGGGCCTCAACGTCCACGAGGGCGAGGTCACCTACGGTCCGGTCGCCGAGGCGCACGGGCTGCCGGTGCGCGAGCCGGCCTCGCTGCTCGGCTGACGGCCCGGCGGACGTCCGGCGGCCGGGCCGGTCGGTCGGGCCGGTCGGCGGGCTGCCGACTGAGTAGACAAGTCGTCATATGAAGTGCCGGTGACGGTCAACGGCGTGCGTCAACATCACCCGTCAACACCGTCACCGCCGTTCCGCCGGCCGGACCCCGGGCCTCCCGGGGGCCGGCCGGCGGTTTCCCCGGTGGGACCGGGGTGTTGGCCCCAGGGTGGGGTCCGTGCCGGGCCGACGCGGCGTCAACTCGCCGCGATCGTCGTACTTCGCACCTTTCGCGCCCCCGGAAGACCCCGTCCGCGCGGCTGTTACACCCTTGACAGACGGGTACATGGTTGCCGACACATCCGGCCGTCTGCGGCGGATTGTGTTGCTGTGGACGGCCGACACGCCATAGAGTCGCCAATCATCGGCATGGTGCCACGCTGACCTGTCTAGAAGTTTCCTGGTCACCAAGGAGGTAGGACGACTTGTGAATGAGTCGACATTTACTCCCCCAGGTGGACGACCGGGAATGCCTTCGCGGGGCGAAGCCCCCTCGGGACTCGAAGCCGTCGGCTCCGTCGCTGTCCAGACTTTCGCAGCCCACCAGAACCAGGCGAGCATGACAGCCAATCAGAGCATGGACGGCCACCGAGCGAACGCCATGGCCGCCGACCGCAGGGGCGGCGAGACCGGCCGGCCGGCCGACCACGCGGACCCCCACTACGAGGAACTCCCCGAGGGGCACTTCTACGACCCCGACGCGGAGTACGAACCCGACCCCGAGTACGCGGCCACCCTCGCGCCCGATGCCGCCCGCCAGCGCCGTGAGCGCATCGGGCCCACGGGCCGGCCGCTGCCGTACTTCCCGATCCCGGGCCCGGTCACCGAGCACGGCCCGGCGAAGATCATCGCGATGTGCAACCAGAAGGGCGGGGTGGGCAAGACCACCTCGACCATCAACCTGGGCGCCGCGCTCGCCGAGTACGGCCGCCGGGTGCTGCTGGTGGACTTCGATCCCCAGGGCGCCCTCTCCGTCGGCCTCGGCGTCAACCCGATGGAGCTGGACCTGACCGTCTACAACCTGCTCATGGAGCGGGGCATGTCGGCGGACGAGGTGCTGCTGAAGACGGCCGTGGCGGGCATGGACCTGCTGCCCAGCAACATCGACCTGTCCGCGGCCGAGGTGCAGCTCGTCAGCGAGGTCGCCCGGGAGTCGACGCTCCAGCGCGCCCTGACGCCGCTGCTGCCCGACTACGACTTCATCGTCATCGACTGCCAGCCGTCCCTCGGCCTGCTCACCGTCAACGCGCTGACCGCGGCGCACAAGGTGATCGTGCCGCTGGAGTGCGAGTTCTTCGCGCTGCGCGGGGTGGCGCTGCTGACCGAGACGATCGAGAAGGTCCAGGAGCGGCTCAACCCGGAACTGGAGCTCGACGGCATCCTGGCGACGATGTACGACTCGCGCACCGTGCACAGCAGAGAGGTGCTCGCGCGCGTGGTCGAGGCGTTCGACGACAACGTGTACCACACCGTCATCGGGCGCACGGTCCGCTTCCCGGAGACCACGGTCGCCGGCGAACCGATCACCACCTACGCCTCCAACTCCGTCGGCGCCGCCGCCTACCGCCAGCTCGCCAGGGAGGTGCTCGCCCGGTGCCACGCCGAGTGAGTCTCCCGGCAGCCGACGAACTGTTCCGTTCCACCGGAGGGTCCCCGGTCCAGCCGTCGACCCCCCAGCAGCAAACCGGCGGCGACGCCTCCGCCGCCGCCCGGCTCCCCGCCCCGGCGGGCGAACAGGGCACCGCGGCGGAGCACACACCCACCGGCGACGCCGACGGCCCGGAGCGTACGGCGGGCGCCGCCAAAGCCCCGGAGGCCGGCGGCCGGGAATCCCGGCAGCCCCCGGTGCCCGGCCAGAACGCCGGGCGCGGCGGCCGCGACACGGCGGAGTCCCGCCCGGGCTCCGGCCAGCCCCCGGCCCAGCCCGCCGCGGGCGCTGCCAGGGGCCAGGGCAGGGGCCGTACGGCCGTGGGCGCGGCGGCACCCCGGCGCGGCAGGCCCGCGGCCCGGCGCCCCAGCGGGCGCGAGCGTCACGACGAGAAGATCACGGTCTACGTCTCCGCCGAGGAGCTGATGGACCTCGAGCACGCCCGGCTGGTGCTCCGCGGCGAGCACGGCCTGGCCGTGGACCGCGGCCGGATCGTCCGCGAGGCGGTCGCCGTGGTCCTCGCGGACCTGGAGGCGCGCGGCGACGCGAGCATCCTGGTGCGCCGCCTGCGCGGCCGCTGACCCGCGGGGCGGTAGCCTGCCCCGCGATGCCGACCGCCGACGACCCCGCGCCGACCCCCCGGCGCTCCCGCCGCCCACTGGGCCGGGGGCCGGGGGCGGCGCCGGCCGCTCCGGGACCTCCCGGACCCCCGGCGGCCTCTGGACCCGAGCCCCCGGAGGAGCCGGAACCGGCCACTCCGCCCGGCCCGGCCGCCACCGGACCCGAGCCCGGCCCGGCCGCCACCGGACCCGAGCCCGGACCGCCGCGCGATCCCGAACCCGGATCCGGATCGGAAGAGGTGCGGCAGCCGCCGCCCGGCAGGAGCCCGGGGCGCGGGGAGGGCGGGGAGCCCGCCGCCCGGGAGGAAGAGGGCGAGGACGGGTCCGCAGAGCCCGGCGACGGCCGCTTCAAGGTGGTCCTGGACAACTTCGAAGGCCCCTTCGACCTCCTCCTCCAGCTCATCTCCCGGCACAAGCTGGACGTCACCGAGGTCGCCCTGTCGAAGGTCACCGACGAGTTCATGGCACACATCCGCGCCATGGGCCCCGACTGGGACCTCGATCAGACCACCGAGTTCCTGGTCGTCGCCGCCACCCTGCTCGACCTGAAGGCCGCGCGGCTGCTGCCCGCCGCCGAGGTCGAGGACGAGGCGGACCTCGCCCTGCTGGAGGCGCGCGACCTGCTCTTCGCCCGGCTGCTGCAGTACCGCGCGTACAAGCGGGTCGCCGAGATCTTCGACGGCCGCCTGGCCGCCGAGGCACGCCGCCACCCGCGTACGGTGGGGCTGGAGCCGCACCACGCCGAACTGCTGCCCGAGGTGGTCATCAGCATCGGTCCCGAGGGTTTTGCCCGGCTCGCGGTCAAGGCGATGCAGCCCAGACCGGAACCACAGGTCTACGTCGACCACATCCACGCCCCGCTGGTCAGCGTGCGCGAGCAGGCGGAGATCCTGGTCGCCAGGCTGCGGGAGCTGGGCGAGGCGAGCTTCGCGTCGCTCACCGAGGACGCGGCCGACACACTCACCGTCGTCGCCCGCTTCCTGGCGCTGCTGGAGCTCTACCGCGAGCGCGCGGTCGTCCTCGAACAGGAGGAGGCGCTCGGCGGCCTCACCGTGCGCTGGAGCGGCGCGGACGCGACGCGACCGCTGGTCACCGACGAGTTCGACACCGGCGACGGCACGGGCAGGAGCACAGGAGACGACGGGAAGGACGGCCTCGGATGAGCACGGACACGGGAACGGACCCGGAACCGGGCGCTACCGGGACGGGAGCGGGCACGGAGGCGGCCGGGGAGCCCCGCCCGCCGGCCGGCGCCTCCTCTGTCGCCGAGCTGGACCTCAAGCCCGCCCTGGAGGCGGTGCTGATGGTCGTCGACGAGCCGGCCACCGAGGAGCACCTGGCCAAGGTGCTCCAGCGTCCCCGGCGCGCGATCGCCGTGGCGCTGCGCGAGCTGTCCGACGAGTACGCCCGGCAGGGCCGCGGCTTCGACCTGCGGCTGGTCGCCGGAGGCTGGCGGTACTACACCCGCCCCGAGTACGCCGACGCCGTGGAGGGCTTCGTCCTGGACGGCCGGCAGGCCCGGCTGACCCAGGCCGCGCTGGAGACCCTGGCCGTGGTCGCGTACCGTCAACCGGTCAGCCGCTCGCGGGTCTCGGCCGTGCGCGGTGTGAACTGCGACGGGGTCATGCGCACCCTCCTCCAGCGCGGGCTGATCGAGGAGGCGGGCACCGAACCCGAAACAGGTGCGATCCTGTACAGGACGACGAACTACTTCCTGGAGCGGATGGGCCTGCGGGGTCTGGAGGAGCTTCCGGAACTGGCGCCCTTCCTCCCCGAGGCGGACGCGGTCGAGGCCGAGAGCCAGGAGGGTGTGCCGTCGTTCGACGTGGACGACAGCGGCGATTCCCAGACTTAGAGACAGTTAGACGGAAACCTTGATGCGAAGCAGCGGCAGGAACAGCAACCGGAACCACCGGGGCGCGGGCAACAGCCGCGACGACAGGCAGAAGCGCGCGGGCCGCCCCCGCCCGGAGGAGCGCCGTTACGACGCCGGCTCCGGCGGCAGGCCCGACAAACCGGGCAGGCCCGGCGGGCCGGGCAAGTCCGCCAAGCCCGGCGGGGCCAAGGGCCAGGACCGGCGGCAGGGCCAGGGTCAGGAGGGCCGGCAGGGGCAGGGCCCCGGGGGCGCCTCCCGGGGCGGGCCGAGGGCGGGGGCCGGGACGGGCGGCCCCAGGGGCCCCAAGGCCGGTTCCGGGCAGGGTGGCAAGGGCGGCAAGGGCAGCGCGCGCGGGCGCTCGGTCCCGGCGCGCCCCCGCGAGTACGACGCCCAGATCGAGGAGCGCAACCGCGCACGGCACGCCAAGCCGGCGCTGAAGCTCCCCAAGACCTTCGGCGAGGCGGAGGGCGAGAGGCTGCAGAAGGTCCTGGCCCGCGCAGGCATGGGCTCGCGCCGGGCCTGCGAGGAACTGATCGACCAGCGCCGGGTCGAGGTCAACGGCGAGATCGTGGTCGAGCAGGGGCTGCGGGTGGACCCGGAGAAGGACGAGATCAAGGTCGACGGCCTGACGATCGCCACGCAGTCCTACCTGTTCTTCGCGCTCAACAAGCCCGCCGGCGTCGTCTCCTCCATGGAGGACCCGGAAGGCCGCCAGTGCCTGGGCGACTACGTCACCAACCGCGAGACCCGGCTGTTCCACGTCGGCCGCCTCGACACCGAGACCGAGGGCCTGATCCTGCTCACCAACCACGGCGAGCTGGCCCACCGCCTCACCCATCCCCGCTACGGCGTGGCGAAGACCTACCTCGCCGCGATCCAGGGGCCCATCCCGCGCGACCTGGGCAAGCGGCTCAAGGACGGCGTGAAGCTGGAGGACGGCTACGCCCGCGCCGACCACTTCAAGGTCGTGGAGAACACCGGCAAGAACTACCTCGTCGAGGTCACCCTCCACGAGGGCCGCAAGCACATCGTCCGCCGCATGCTCGCCGAGGTCGGCTTCCCCGTCGACAAGCTGGTGCGCACCCGCTTCGGCCCCATCGCGCTGGGCGACCAGAAGTCCGGCTGGCTGCGCCGGCTGACCAACACCGAGGTCGGTATGCTGATGCGGGAGGTCGACCTCTAGGCCGCCGCCCGTCCGCCCGGTGTCGGCCCCGGCCGGGGAAAACCCCGGCCGGGGCCGGGGCGCAGGCACCGGGCGGACGGCTCAGACGTAGGCGCGGCGGGCCCGGACCAGGAAGTCCTCCACCCGGGCACGGTCCGGCCCGGCGGGCAGCGGGGTGCCGGCGGCGGCCCCGTCCACCTCCTCGCGGAGGCGGGCCAGCCAGGACTCCACCTCGGGCCAGGAGACCTCACCGCGCCGGACGGCCAGCAGACGGTCGCGGTACGGACCGGCGTCCAGGACGAGTTCCCCGGTGCGCAGCAGGTCGCGGCAGGACAGCAGCAGCCGGATCAGGTGCATGGCGTGCTTCCAGCGCACCTCGCCGTGGCTCTGCAGCCGCGCCCGCAGCCTGCGGTGCTGCCCCTCGGCGTACCCGGCGAAGGTGCGGTGCGCATACCGGGAGAGGAACGCGCCGCGCAGGGCCAGGAGCTCCCGGCCGGTCTCGTCCAGGTGCTCGACGACGGGGGAGTGCAGGCACTCCAGGATGTTCGGGTTCGAGGCCAGCCCCAGCGCGCAGAAGCGCTCCAGCTCCCAGGAGAACTCCTCCGGGCGGGGCCCTCCACATGGGTCGGTGGCTTGTCCAGGCGCCAGAAGAGCGGGGTCGGCGCGGCGTACACGCCGCGCCGGTCGGTGTCGCTGCCCTCGGTCGCCAGGCCGAAGGCGCGCGAGCCCATCACACACGAGTAGACGGTGTGGTCGCGCACCAGATCGTGCGGTGCCAGGCCGTGCGGCGCCGGATCGTGCCGTGCCTGGTCGTGCGGGGCGGGTATGCCGGGCGCGGAGGACATGGCCGCGATTGTGGCACGCGGCCGTCTCGCAGGGCGGGCGCGGGGGCGGGGGCCGGAGCGGCGCCTCTACGCTGGTCGGGACAGCAGCGAAGCCGCGGACGCAGGGGAGCGAGCAGGTGACGGTAGGAGCGGTGCGGTGCGCCGTGCGGTTGGACCGGGGCATGGCCGGGCGGGAGGCCGGACGCGGGGACGAGCGGATTCCGCGGCCGCTCACCGGGATTCCGGAGCGCGGCGCGCCGGCGGCCGGCGATCCGGCCGGCCCCCGGCCCGCAGCCGCCCCCGGCCCGTGCGGCGGCTCCCCCGCCGCCCCGCGCGGGGGCGTCGCGCGGTGAGGACCGCACTCGTCATCGGCACCGGACTGATCGGCACCTCCATCGCCCTGGCGCTGGCCGGGCGCGGGGTACGGGTGCACCTGGAGGACCACGACGCCGACCAGGCGCGTACCGCCGCCTCCCTGGGCGCGGGGACCGACCGGCCCCCGGAGGGGCCGGTGGACCTCGCCGTCGTGGCCGTGCCGCCCGCCCACATCCCCGCCGTCCTCGCCGCGGCCCAGCGCCGGAAGGCGGCACGCGGCTACCTGGACGTCGGCAGCGTCAAGGGCGGCCCGCGCCGGGAGGCCCGGGCACTGGGCTGCGACCCGGCCACCTACCTGGGCACGCACCCGATGTCCGGACGCGAGATCTCCGGCCCGCTGGCCGCCACCGCCGACCTCTTCGAGGGACGGCCCTGGGTGCTGACCCCCACCCCGGAGACCGAGACCGAGGTGCTCAACCTCGCGCTGGAGCTGGTCTCGCTCTGCCGCGCCGTCCCCGTGGTGATGGACGCCGACGCCCACGACCGGGCCGTCGCCCTGGTCTCGCACACCCCGCAGCTGCTGTCCAGCCTGGTCGCGGCCCGTCTGGAGGGAGCCGACGAGACGGCCGTGCGCCTGTGCGGCCAGGGCATCCGCGACGTGACGCGGATCGCCGCCTCCGACCCGGGCATGTGGATCGACATCCTCTCCGCCAACCCCGGCCCCGTGGCCGACGTCCTGGCCGCGGTGGCCGGCGACCTGGAGGAGACGGTGCGGGCGCTGCGCGCGCTGCAGTCGGCCGACGAGACCGAGCGCACCGGCGGGGCGGCGGGCATCGAGGACGTGCTGCGCCGCGGCAACAGCGGACGGGCCCGGATCCCGGGCAAGCACGGGCAGGCCCCGGCCGCCTACGAGACGGTGGCGGTGCTCATCAGCGACCGGCCGGGCGAGCTGGCCGGCATCTTCGCCGACGCCGGACGGGTCGGCGTCAACATCGAGGACGTCCGGATCGAGCACGCCACCGGGCAGCAGGCCGGCCATGTCCAGCTCATGGTCGAGCCGAGCGCGGCCCCCGTGCTGGCGGCGGCGCTGCGCGAGCGGGGCTGGGCCATCCGGCAGCAGTAGGTGTCCTCGGCCGACGGTAGCCTTGTGCCGGACGGGGAGGGCGTGCCGGCGTCCCCTCGCCGGCGCCCCGCGCCCGCGTCCCGACCCGTGCTCCGAGCAGTTCGAGAAAGGTGCCCGACACCGTGGCAGCAACCTCCCGGCAGGCGTCCTCCGTGTCCCCGGACGCCCCGGTCCCCGTCATCGTCGCCATCGACGGCCCCTCCGGCACGGGCAAGTCGAGCACCTCCCGGGCCGTCGCGGCCAAGCTCGGCCTGAGCTACCTGGACACCGGCGCGCAGTACCGCGCGATCACCTGGTGGATGCTGACCCACGACATCGACGTGCGGGACGCCGAGGCCGTCGCCGCCGCCGCGGACCGTCCCGAGATCCTCTCCGGCACCGACCCGGCCGAGCCGACCATCACGGTGGACGGCGCGGACGCCTCCGGCCCGATCCGTACCCAGGAGGTCACCGGCGCGGTCAGTGCGGTCAGCGCGGTGCCCGCGGTGCGCGCCAGGATCACCGAGCTCCAGCGCGCCATCGCCGCGGGAGCCCCCACCGGCATCGTCGTCGAGGGGCGCGACATCGGCACCACCGTCCTGCCCGACGCGGACCTGAAGATCTTCCTCACCGCCTCGCCCGAGGCCCGCGCGACCCGGCGCGGCGGCGAGCTGAAGGGCAGCGGCGGCCGCCCGGTCGACCTGGACGCCACCCGCGAGGCCCTCCTGAAGAGGGACGCGGCCGACGCCGGCCGCAAGACCTCGCCGCTGCGCAAGGCGGACGACGCGGTCGAGGTGGACACCACGGAGCTGACCCTGGAGCAGGTCATCGAGTGCGTCGTCACCCTGATCGAAGACAAGCAGCAGGCCAGGTGAGCGCAGCGGACAGGGGTGGCGGCCCGGGGCTGCCCAGCGCACGGGGCGCCGCGGTCGGACGCCGTATCGGGATCGGCCTGATGTACGGGCTGTGGCGGCCCAGGGTGCTCGGCGCCTGGCGGATCCCGGCGTCCGGGCCGGTGATCCTCGCCGTCAACCACACGCACGCCGTGGACGGCCCGCTGCTGATGGGGACCGCGCCCCGCCCGGTGCACTTCCTGATCAAGAAGGAGGCCTTCACCGGCCCCCTCGACCCCTTCCTGACCGGCATCGGCCAGATCGGGGTGGACCGGAAGGCCGCCGACCGCGTCGCGATCACCAGAGCGCTGGGCGTGCTGGGCGCCGGCGGCGTGCTGGGAATCTTCCCGGAGGGCACCCGGGGCGAGGGCGACTTCGCCTCGCTCCGTTCCGGCCTGGCCTACTTCGCCCTGCGGTCGGGGGCGCCCGTCGTGCCCGTCGCGGTACTGGGGACGGCCGGGAGGCGGGGGCGTGCGATACCCGCGCTGCCCCCGCTGCGGTCCCGCGTCGACATCGTGTTCGGCGAGCCCTTCGAGGCGGGCGACGGCAGCGGCAGACGCACCCGGTCGGCACTGGACGAGGCGACGGTGCGCATCGGCAAGCGGCTGACGGCCCACCTGGCCGACGCCCGGCGCATCACCGGGCACGGTTAGGCGACACTGGACCTCTGCACCCGCGGCGCCCCGCGCCCACCGCGCGGGGCGCCGCGGTCCCGGACGGGAACGCGCCCACGGGGCACGCAGAGCCACGGACAACACGTACACACGAGGACAGGACTTCATGAACGAGCAGACCCACGTCGGCGACGAGCACGGGCACGGTGAGCTCGGCGTCGCCGAGTACGCGGAGTTCATGGAGCTCGCCGCGCAGGAGGGGTTCGACGCCGAGGACGTCGAGGGGGCGCTCGGCGAGGCCGGGCACGGGCCGCTGCCGGTGCTGGCCGTCGTCGGCCGGCCGAACGTCGGCAAGTCGACCCTGGTCAACCGCATCCTCGGCCGCCGTGAGGCAGTCGTGGAGGACCGTCCCGGCGTCACCCGGGACCGGGTCACCTACGAGGCCGAGTGGGCGGGCCGCCGCTTCAAGGTGGTCGACACCGGCGGCTGGGAGCAGGACGTCCTGGGCATCGACGCCTCGGTGGCGGCCCAGGCGGAGTTCGCGATCGAGGCCGCCGACGCGGTGGTCTTCGTGGTGGACGCCACGGTCGGTGCGACCGACACCGACGAGGCGGTCGTCAGGCTGCTGCGCAAGGCGGGCAAGCCCGTGGTGCTGTGCGCCAACAAGGTCGACGGCCCCTCCGCCGAGGCGGACGCCGCCATGCTGTGGTCGCTCGGCCTCGGCGAGCCCCACCCGGTCTCCGCCCTGCACGGCCGGGGCACCGGCGACATGCTGGACGAGGTGCTCAAGGCACTGCCCGAGGCGCCGCCGCAGACCTTCGGCGGCGGGATCGGCGGGCCGCGCCGGGTGGCGCTGATCGGCCGCCCCAACGTCGGCAAGTCCTCGCTGCTGAACAAGGTGGCGGGGGAGGACCGGGTGGTCGTGGACCAGCTCGCGGGCACCACCCGCGACCCGGTCGACGAGCTGATCGAACTCGGCGGGAGGACCTGGAAGTTCGTCGACACCGCCGGCATCCGTCGCCGGGTGCACCTGACCGAGGGCGCCGACTACTACGCCTCGCTGCGCACGGCCGCCGCCCTGGAGAAGGCCGAGGTCGCGGTCGTCCTCATCGACGTCAGCGAGCCGGTCAGCGTGCAGGACACCCGCATCATCACCATGGCGGTCGACGCCGGGCGCGCGCTGGTGCTCGCCTACAACAAGTGGGACACCCTGGACGAGGAGCGCCGCTACTACCTCGAGCGCGAGATCGAGACCGATCTCGGCCAGGTGAAGTGGGCGCCGCGGGTGAACGTCTCGGCGCGCACCGGCCGCCACATGGAGAAGCTGGTGCCGGCGATCGAGACGGCGCTGGCCGGCTGGGAGACCAGGGTGCCGACCGGGCGGCTCAACGCCTTCCTCGGTGAACTGGTCGCCGCCCACCCCCACCCGATCCGGGGCGGCAAGCAGCCCCGCATCCTCTTCGGCACCCAGGCGGGCACCCGTCCGCCGCGCTTCGTGCTGTTCGCCTCCGGCTTCCTGGAGGCCGGCTACCGCCGGTTCATCGAGCGGAGGCTGCGCGAGGAGTTCGGTTTCGAGGGCACACCCATCCACATCTCGGTGCGGGTGCGCGAGAAGCGCGGGCGCAAGAAGTGAGGTGAGGGGCGGGCGCCGGCGCCCGCCCCTCGGAGGACCGGTGAGGACCGCGCCCCGGCGGTGGGGCGCGGTCCTCACCGGTCGTAGGGGCGGCCGTCCCGCGGAGCGGGCGGCAGGACGGCGGGCACCGGGCCGGCGGGGAGGAAGCCGCCGGCCCGGTGCCCGCCGTGCCAGTGGGCCGTCCCGGTGCCGAAGCCCGTGAACCGCAACTCCTCCTCGCCGCTCCGGTCCCCGGGCAGGGCCCGGAACAGGCGCCGGTACTCGGCGTACAGCGCGTCGTAGATCGGAGTGGCCGGGAAGTGGCCCGACACGGGCTCGTGGGGGGCGCGCATCCCCGGGATCCGGCCGCGGTTGAGATACGCGTCGTGGGCGCGGGAAGGTTCGTAAGGCTGCACGTCAGTGCCAACGACCACGCCGCCCGGCGGATGCGGGCCCGGCGGGGGGAAACCCCGGTAGGGGGACGCGGGCCGCGGAATCCTCAGGTGCCCGCCAGCGGCATGGCCGCTGCCACCAGGAGGCCGCCGGCCGCGGCCTTCTCCAGTGCGTCGCGCAGCAGGTCCTCGCGCGGCTGCTGACCGATGGTGCCGACCGGTGCGGCGTAGACATGAACCGTCCGGCTCCGGTTGGCCGCCGTCCGCCAGTCGTCGGTGACGGGCAGCGGCTGGTGCGCCTGCCACCAGGAGGTGGGCTGCCCGCCGGCGGGCCCCGGCTGGAGGATGGCGTGGAGCCGTCCCATGGCCAGCAGGACGGACCAGCCGCCTACCGGCGCGGGAGCCCGGGCCACGTCGTTCACCGGCATGAAACCCTGCTCGATGAGGAGCGGCAGGAAGTCGTCGCCGAGGCCGTCGGAGCCGGGGCGGGTGATGGGCGCGGTGGGCTCGACGACGAGGGCGGGGTGGAGCTGGTCGTCGATGAGCACCTGGCCGCAGGTCACGCCCAGCACCGCCTGGCGCGGGGCGGATGCGGGGCCGGGCCCGGCGGGGGGCGCGCCGGCCGGTGCGGGGGCGTCGGCGGCCTGCCCGCCGGTGATGGTGCGCACGGCGTCCTTGAGCTGCTCCTCGGAGACCGGGACGACCTGGGACGGGATGCAGGTCGCGTGGGCGAAGGCGAGCACGGCCGTCTCCTCGCCGAGGAAGAGCACGGTGCTGGTGCGCTCCTGCTCGGGGTCGCCGGGGGCGCGGCAGGAGGTGCAGTCGTAGCTGCCGGGGGCGCTGTCACCGGCGATCAGCCGGGCGGCTTCCTCCTCGCCGATCTCGGCGCGGACGTCGTCGCTGACATCGAGCATGGGGGACACGGGGAAACTCCTGGCGTTCGGTTCTGGTTCACATGCACAACGGGGGACCGAGTGCCGTGGTAACGCGCCGGGGGGAGCGCAGGTCGCACAGGCGGATGCGCGGCGCGCGGCGCGCGCCGGTTCGTTCCACTTCCCCCCGGAGAACCGGCGGGCGCGCGGGAGACGGCGTCGGCCAGGAGCCCTCGGCGCCCGGCACGCGGTCCGCCGACCGGGTGAGGCCCGGACCCCGCGCTGGCGCGTTTGCGCCGGTCGCGCGCCTGCACGGCCATAGCGTGGAGAGGTGCCGCACATGCGCCTCGGCCCCCGGGCCGCCCCCACCACCGCTTCGCCCCGCGCCGCTCCACCGGCCCCGGCCGCGGCGCCGTCCCGGTCGTGCGGCCGCTCCGGGCCGGGCACGGGCGCGGTACCGTCCGACGCCGCCGGGGCCCCCGCGCCGGTGTGCCCGACGAGACGGAGCCGGCCGGGAGGGAGACCGGCGGGAACCGGGGGAACCCCAGCGAGCGGAGGCGCTTCCCGCACCGGTCCCGGGGTGCCGTCGCCCCAGCGGGCAGGAGCCTCGCCGGGGACGCGCGGACGGCGGAACGAGTCGTTCGGTTCCTGAAAAAGTCTCACAACGGATGAAATTTTCGGGTACAAGGCGATCAAGTGAGCCAACCCGCTGCGGCCTTCCGAGGTCTCTTCCCAGGAGACGCGGCATCACAACAGGAGTGCGACACCGGGAAACACGGCGCCGGGATGCTTACCCGCGCGCTTTCGTGGGACATGGAGACGGATGCATATCTCTTTTCTGCTGCACCACGGGTACGGCATGGGCGGGACGATCCGGACCACCTTCAACCTCGCGTGCGCGCTCGCGCAGCAGCACGACGTCGAGATCGTCTCGGTCTTCAGGCACCGCGACCGTCCCGTCTTCGACCTGGATCCCGCGGTACGCCTGCGCCATCTGGTGGACATGCGCAAGCACAGCCCGGACTACGACGGCGGCGACCCCGAGCACGCCCGGCCGTCCAGGCTGTTCCCGCGCGCCGACGGCAACCACCGCAAGTACAGCGCGCTCACCGACCGCCGGATCACCGAGCACCTGGCCGGCGTCGAGGCGGACGTCGTGATCGGCACCCGCCCCGGCCTCAACACCATGCTCGCCCTGCACACCAGGCCCGGTCCGGTGCGCATGGGGCAGGAACACCTCACGCTCTCCACCCACTCACGGGCCCTGCGGGCGACCCTGCGCGGCGCCTACCCGCGCCTGGACGCCCTCACCACCGTCACCGAGGCCGACGCGCGCGACTACCGGCGCATGATGCGCCTGCCCGGGGTACACGTGCAGGCGGTGCCCAACGGCGTCCCCGCACCGGCGGTGGAACCCTCCGACGGCACCGGGAAGTGGGTGATCGCCGCCGGCCGGCTGGCTCCGGCCAAACGCTACGACGTGCTGCTGAAAGCCTTCGCCAAGGTGGTCGAGCAGCGGCCCGACTGGCGGCTGAGGCTCTACGGGGCCGGACGCGAGGAGGCGAAGCTGCGGGCCATGGTGGAGGAACTCGGCCTGTACAACCACGCCTTCCTCATGGGACCGGCCCACCCCATCGAGGCCGAGTGGGTCAAGGGTTCGGTCGCGGCCGTGACGTCGAGTCTGGAGTCCTTCGGGATGACGATCGTGGAGGCGATGCGCTGCGGTCTGCCGGTGGTGGCCACCACCTGCCCGCACGGGCCGGGGGAGATCATCGCCGACGGAGTGGACGGGCGGCTGGTGCCCACCGGCGACGTCGACGCCATCGCCGGGTCCCTGCTGGAGCTGATCAACGACGACGAACTTCGCCGGAGGATGGGCCGCGCCGCGATCGCGGACGCCGCCCGCTACGACCCCGCACGGATCGGCGAGATGTACTCCTCGCTCTGCACGGACCTCGTCGCACGTGGCGGACGCGGCGGGATCGGCCGGCTGCGCTCCTCCCTGCACCGGACCCGGGGAGCCCTGCTGGGCGGGGCGTACGCCACCAAGGACGCCCTGGAACGTGCCCGCCGGGGCGCGCTGAGAAGAGGAAGGACCGCATGACCGCGACCACCCGCAGGCCCGCCGGCGCCCCCGACGCCCCCGACGCCCCCGGCGTCCCCGGGGAGACGGCACCGCGGGCCGACTGCACGGCGGACAGTGCGGGCGGCCTCAGCTTCGACGTCACGCTGCCCGGTGTCGCGGAGCGGTGGGACGCCGCCCTGCTGCTGCGGCGGCGCGACTTCGATCCGGAGGAGTCGGTGCGTCTGCCGCTGGAGCCGCTCTCCGGCGACCCGGACGGCTCCGTGCTCCGCGCCGCCCTGCCCAGCACGGTCCCGCTGGCGGAAGGACGCTGGGACGCCTATCTGGTGATCGGCGAGGGAGAGGGCGAAGCGCGGCGGCTGCTGCCCGGGCGCTGCGACCTGCGCCCGCTGGTCGACCGGGTGCCGCGCACCGACCGGACCTGGCTGGGCGTGCGCATCCCGTACGCCACCAAGTACGGCAACCTCTCGGTGTGCTCCTGGCTGCGCTGGCCGCACGCCGAGGCGGGCGACATCTGGCCCGCCGACGGCGGGCTGACCATCCACGGGAGGCTGTACGGGGCCGAACTGACGCCCACCGCGCGGCTGGAGGCCCGTCCCCGCCGCGCCGCCGCCCCGGACGGCGGGCAGGCGCGGCCCGTGACCGCGCCGGTCACCCCGGTCGGCGTGCCCGCCGAGGGGCACGGCTTCACCGCGCGGCTGGCGTACGGAGATCTGGTCCGGGAGCGGGGCGCGGAGGGCGACTGGCAGCTGTGGCTGCGTCCCGGCGAGGACGCCGAGCCGGTGCGTGTGGCCCGGATCCTGGACGACATCGTCGACAAGCACAGGATCCTGCGCTACCCGGCGCGGCCGGTCGCCGCGGACGGGGCGGGCGGACCGGACGAGGCGGACGGGGGCGGAGGGCTGAAGGCCCGCCCGTACTACACCGGCGCCAACGACCTGGCCGTGCGGCTGGAGGGCACGGGGCCGGCCGGCTCCTGATCCTCCGCGGCCCGCGGGGACCGGCCTCCCTCCGGGAGGGTTCCGCCCGCTCCGGGAGAGCCCGGGGCGGGCGCGGTCTCTGTCCGGCGGGCATCGCGGACGGTTCCTGTCCTCAAGGGGTGGGAGAATCGGCCGCATGATGGAGACATCGGCACGACTGCTGCGTCTGCTGTCCCTGCTCCAGGCCCACCGGGAGTGGTCCGGCGCCGAACTGGCCGAGCGTCTCCGGGTGACCTCGCGGACGGTGCGCCGCGACGTGGAACGGCTGCGGACACTGGGTTATCCCGTCCACTCCACCACCGGGACCGCCGGAGGCTACCGGCTCGGCGCGGGCGCCGAGCTGCCGCCCCTGCTCCTGGACGACGACGAGGCGGTGGCCGTCGCGGTCGGGCTGCGCACGGCCGCGCACAACGCGGTGCAGGGGATGGAGGAGTCCTCGGTGCGGGCCCTGGCCAAGCTGGAACAGGTGCTGCCGGACCGGCTGCGCCGCAGGGTGAGCGCGCTCGCCGCCTTCACCGACCCGCTGGGCGGCCGGCGCGGCCCGGCGATCGGGGTGGAGACCATCACCGAGCTGGTGAACGCCTGCCGCGACCGCCGGCAGCTGCGCTTCACCTACCGGGGGCACGACGGTTCCGGCTCGCGCCGTACCGTCGACCCGTACCGCCTGGTGTGCAGCAGCCACCGCTGGTATCTGGTGGGCTGGGACGCCGACCGCGCCGACTGGCGCACCTTCCGCGTCGACCGGCTCGCCCTCACCCCGCCGCACGGTCCCCGCTTCACTCCCCGGCAGCCGCCCGCCGAGGACTGGGCCGCCTATGTCTCCGAGGGCATCTCCACAGCGGTGTACCCACAGCGGGCGACCGTACTGATGCACGCCCCGGCGGATCTGGTCGCGGAGCGGATCGCGCCCACGGCCGGTGTGCTGGAAGCGGTGGACGGGCACACCTGCCTGCTGCGCACCGGCGCCCCCTCCCTGGACGAGATGGCCCTCCACATCCTCATGCTGGGCTTCGACTTCGAGGTGCGCGAACCAGCCGGGCTGGGCGGACGGATAGAGGAGCTGGCGGACCGCCTCGGCCGGGCGGCGCGGGCATGGCGGACGGATGGGGAGGGCCGGGGGAGGGAGTGAGGGAAGGGCTGTGAGGGCTGTGAGGTCACCGGGCCTCGTCCGCTCCGTCCGTCCCGTCCACCTCGCCCGCCGGGTCTCCGGGCTCGCCCTCACCGACGCCGGCCGTGCCGCCGCCGTCGATCTCGATGCCCAGGCTCACCGAGCGCCGGTAGTCCGCGAGATCCAGCCGTACGCGGCGGGCCTGGGCGTGCCAGAGGCCCGCGGCCCTCTCCGGCAGGCTCCGCGGGCGGTACTCCAGGACGACCAGCACCCGGGTCAGGTTCCCGGCCGTCTGGTGGAAGGTGGCCACGCCCCTGACCGCCGCCCTGGAGTCGCGGGCGTCCCATACGACGAGATCGCCCGGGATCCGGTCGGTCACGCGCACCGTCCGGCCGCGCCCGGGCCACAGGATCCGCGCGCCGCGCGGGGCGTCCTCGCCGGCGCCGTCCTCCAGGAAGTCCAGCCACCGGTCGTACGCCTCGCGGACCGGTACCCCGACCTCGACGCACTCGCCGACGGTCACGGGCCGGGCCGCGGCGCCGGCCCGCTGTCCCGCCCCGCCCAGCCCGCGGGCGGCGGCGAGCAGCAGGTGCCGGGCCCGCGCGGCCCGGCCGCCGGACGCCTCCAGGAGGCGTCCGGCGGCCGGAACGGCGGTGGCGACGGCGGTTTGCCGGCGGCCGCCGACAGCGTCAGCCACGCTCGGAACCTCCCGTGCGCTTGGTCGTACCGGTCGTCTTCCGGGCGGTCCCGGCCGACTTGCCGGTCCGCTTGCCGGCCGAACCCGTGGACTTCTTGGCGGTCCCGGCCGGCTTGCGGGACGCGGAGGCCGTCTTCTTGGCGGTCCGCGACGCGGTCTTCTTCGCCGGGGCGCGCCGGGAGGCGCCCTGCCCGTTCTCCGCCGGCTTCCCGGAGTCCGCGGACTCCTTG
Organism: Streptomyces sp. SS8; assembly: GCF_054072955.1. Taxonomy (NCBI): domain Bacteria; kingdom Bacillati; phylum Actinomycetota; class Actinomycetes; order Kitasatosporales; family Streptomycetaceae; genus Streptomyces; species Streptomyces sp. SS8. The sequence goes on along the minus strand of NZ_JBSVCZ010000024.1, from coordinate 72,882 downwards.
CGGGAACCGCCCGCGCTCCGCGAGCCGCTCGAGTCCTTCCCGGACCCCTTCTCCGGCTTCCTCTCCGAAGCGCCGGAGTCGCCGGAGCCGTCGGAGTCGCCCGGGGCGTCCTTGCCGCCGCTCTTCCACGGCGCCCTGCCGAGCTGCCCCCGTACGCCGCCGGTCAGCGACTCCAGGCGCTCGGTCGGCAGCGCGCCGGTGGCGGCCCTGCCGGCCTGCCTGACGTTGTTCCGCAGCCGGCCGGTGGCCTCCGCGAGCTGCGGGGTCCTCTCCTTGAACTGCTCGCCGAGGCGTCCGGGGTCCACCCCGAGCCGCCTGGCCAGCAGCGCCCCGCCCATGCCGAGGGGCAGTTTGATCCTGCTGCGCCCCGCCACATAGCCCGTGGCGAAGGCCAGCGCCAATGCCGACCGGTTCGTCATGTCAGTAGTCTCCTTGGTTGCGCCGTCTCTGCTCCTGCACGGCCTCCAGCCGGTCGAGCAGTTCGTCCTCCCGGCGGTCGAACTCCTCCTCGTCGATCAGGCCTTCATCCAACTGCCTGGACAGTTCGTGGAGTTCACGCTGGATCGCCGACGGGTCGTAGTACTGCCGCTCCGCCTCGGCGACCACCTGCCGCAGCACCCAGCCGGCGCCGTGGAACGGTGCCGCGGGCAGCTTCAGGAGCCCGCCGATCAGCCCCACGCCGACTCACCCCGCGGGCGAGCCCGCGGCCTGGGCGGTCCGCCCGGCCTCGTCGGGCCGGCCCACGAAGCTGTACGGCGGAAGGGGGCCCGTGGCGCGGATGTCCAGATGGGGGTTGGCGCGCCCCAGCTCCTCGACGGCGGCGGTGAACTCCTCGGACCTGTCGCGGCCGAGGAGGAAGGAGAGGTTCACCAGCCAGCCGGAGCCCTCCGGTCCCGGCACGCACCGCTGGGCCAGGGGCGCGAGCGTCTCCTCGACCAGCCGGGCGTCCTCCGCCTCGCGCTCGCGTACGGCGTTCGCCACGAGCTCGCCCAGGCGCAGCTTGTCCTCGTGGGAGCCGCCGCCGGCGGCGCGGTTGCGCTCCGCCAGGCTCCGCGCCTCGGTGTCCTGGGAGAGCACCAGGCGCAGCACCTCGTCCTCGCGGTGCACGGCCTTGACGTTGTACTCGGAGCGGCCGTCCAGCTCCTCCAACTGCCGGATGTAGTGGGCGGCGTGGTCCGCGAGCACCCCGCGCACGGCCTCCTCGTCCTCGGAGAGGCTGCCGAAACGCAGCGGCAGGACCGGTCCCTTGGCGCCGACCTCGGTCAGCACCTGCTGGTGCGCCAGGAGATCGCGGCGCTTGGGCCGCAGGTCGTCCGGGCAGTCGCTGACGATCGCGGCGAGGTCTCCCTCGCGGACGATCCGGACCTCGCGCGGCGGCTGGCCGACGCCGGGTGCCTTCTCGGGCAGCGCCGGGTGGTCCGAGCGCGCGATTCCGTAGATGTAGACGCTCACTCCGTCTCCTCCTTGCGCCGGGCGGAGGCCCGGCGCCTGCGGGGTGCCGACTCCTCCTCGTCGTCGGAACCGCCCTGGCGGAAGGCGTCGGATATGCTCTCGGCGGCGCCGGCCAGGGCGCCCTTGGTCTTGCTGCTGGCGCCGCTCTCGGTGGCGTTCTCCAGCACCTCGGGCAGACCGGGCGACTTCCTGGGCCCGGATTCCAGGTCGAGGCGGTTGCACGCCTCGGCGAAACGCAGATACGTGTCGACGCTGGCGACCACGACGCGTACGTCGATCTTCAGGATCTCGATGCCGACCAGCGAGACGCGGACGAACGCGTCGATCACCAGTCCACGGTCCAGGATGAGTTCCAGAACGTCGTAGAGACCGCTGCTGCCGCCCCCACCTCCGGTGGAACGCTGTGCGGGAACTGCCGTAGTCATGGTACGGAGCCACTCCTCTCGGGTGTCGCAGCTCTCAGCCGCGGCGGGACGAATCGGCCCGGCCGCGCTCGTAACGGCGGACGCGGCGGTAACCGGTGAGGTGGCCGGCCTCGTCGAGGGTCACCTCGTACGAGGCCATCAGGCTCATCGTGTCCGGAACCCGCTCGAGTTCCATGACCTCCACCTCCAGGGCCCAGCCGTCCCCGGTCCGTTCGAACCGGGAGACGCTCTCGGCGTGCAGGCCGGTGAGGTCGGTGAACTCCGACCGGGCCGTGCGCATCGCCTCGCCGAGCGGTATGGGGCGGCCTTCGTCCTCCGCCGTCCGCTTGCTGTCGTCGCTTGTCTTCTTCTCTGTCATGGGGCTCCTCTCAACCCCGGATACCGCGAGAGGGTTTCCGTAAACATGCCTGTTTTCCGGGGGAATTGAGGGTCTTTTCGAATTCCCCTTCCGGCGTTACACGCGGTGGGCCGCAGGATTCACCCGGAAAACCCCTCGCAAGGCGTCCGGAGAGCGGGACGGGCGGAATTGGGAGCGGTGTGCGCGGGCCATGCGGACGGCGCGGCCGGACGGTGCCCGCATCACGGGGAGTTGTGACACAGCTGTGACGCCGCCATGATCCGGCCGGAACTTCCGGCCGTACCGCCGACACCGTACGGTGCTGTCATGGCACCGGCACCCGTGAACCCGCAGACACCGGACGACGACCCCGAGACCTACGTCGGACTCGACGTGGCCACCGCCGAACGGCGGGCCCGCGAACGCGGCTGGACCACCGTGCGGTCCCTTCCGCCGGACGCGGTCATCACCATGGAGTACCTGTCGGGACGGCTGAACTTCACGGTGGAGGACGGCGCGGTGGTCCGCTGCTGGAAGGGCTGACACATGCGGTGGCCCCGTCCCCCTCGGCCGAGGGGGACGGGGCCACCGCATGTGCCGGGCTCCGCGGGGAGGGAAGAGGGTGCGTACCGTCCCGGGGAGCCGGACCGGCGCTACGGCGCCGTCACTTGCGCGGTCCCATCGGCGCGGTCCGCGACACCGTGCGCTCGCCGTACGGCCGGCGGCTGCCGGCGGGAGTGACGGGGGAGCGCTCCGGGCGGGCCGCGTGCTGCCGCGCGTGGGCGGGGTGGTGGGTGCGCGGATCCCCGGCCCGGGGCGGCAGGTCGGCGGGCGGTTCGGCGGACAGCGCCGCTTCGCACAGCGCCGCGTCCGACAGGACCGGTTCGGACAGGAGCGGTGCCGACAGGGCCGGTTCGGGCCCGGAGGCCGGATACGCCCCGCCCGCGCCGGGCCGGGCGGGGACTGCCGGGCCGCGGGTCCCGGCGGGGCGCAGCCGCGCCGACAGGGGCGCGACACTCTCCTGGAAGCGGTACCAGTGGCCCAGCAGATACGCCTCCGCGCGGGCGATGAGGGGCTCGAACCAGGGCAGCGCCAGCAGGATGAGCAGCCCCGAGGCCCAGCCCAGGAGCACGTCGCTGACCCAGTGGGTGCCGATGTAGACGGTGGTGGTGCCGACGCCGAGGGCGAAGACCGCCGCTACGACCGACAGCCGGCGCCGGGCCCGCGGCGTGGTGGCCAGATAGGCCAGGATCCCCCAGGTGACCACCGCGTTCGCCGTGTGGCCGGAGGGGAATATGTCCCCCGTCAGGAACATCTCGTTGGCGCCTATGCGGTTCGCGTAGTGCGGACCCTCGCGCCCCATGCCGAGTTTCGCCGCCCCCACCGTCACGTTCAGCAACAGCAGGGAGGTGCCCAGGGCCAGCAGCGGGCGCAGCGTCCGCTGCCGCCAGGAGCGCCAGCCGAGCCAGGCGGCGACCAGCACCGCGGTGGGGCCGCGCTGGCCCAGGACCACGAAGTAGTCGAGGAAGGCGTGGAGTTCCGGCCACTGCTTGTACGGGCGGAAGAGCATGACCTGCCAGTCCAGCCGGACCAGCCGGGAGGTGGTCAGCACCGCCGCCACGATGGCCGCGTAGAGGCCCAGCGTGGTGAGGAAGAGCGCCCTGCGGGTGCCGCTCATCCCCGGTGGAGGGGTGAGCGGCCGCGCTGGCTCCTGTTCCAGGCGGGCGAAGATCCGGTCGGTACGCACTCCAATGAGATTACAGGCGGTGACCGGCGGTGCCGGACCGGCCACCTGCTTCGTAATGCCTATGTGATGTGCAACGGGCTTCCATCCGTACACGGAGAGGCTGTTTTCCCACGTCCGGGAGAAGTCGGCGGATTTTCCGACCGGCGCGCCCAGAGTTGTTATCGAAACTGCGCCGTGTGTTCTTTTTCCCCGAAGACGGGTACGGTCCACCGGCCGTTAACCGGCACGCCGTCGGACCGGGCCGGGGAGGGGCGGGTCAGGGCGGCCCGGAACCGTGCAGCCACACCGCTCCGTACACCGCGGCGCCGAACGCCGCCAGGGCCAGGACCGCCGCCGAGGCGGCCGTACGCCACCGTGCCAGGGCGACCGCGACGGGCAGTAACAGCGGGAAGGCCGGCAGCAGCAGCCGCGGCTTGGAGCCGAAGTAGCCCTTGGCGCACAGTGCGAGCAGCACGACGGTCCCCGCGTACGCCAGCAGCGGCAGCGGCTGCCCCTGCCGCACGCACAGCACGTACAGCCACACCACCAGGGCCACTCCGGCGAGCAGCCCCACGCCCCCGATCACCGATCCGGTGAGGTGTTCCCCGATGAACGCGGCGAAGGCCAGCCCGCCGTCGAAGCCGTTGCCCCACTGCCCCTGCACGTCGAGGTAGCCGACCGGACTGCCGGTCCGCAGCCCCACCCAGCCCACGTACACGGACCAGCCCAGCGGGGCGAGGAGCACCCCGGCCGCCATGCGCGGGTCCCACCGCCGCTCGCGGTGGAACCGCTCGGCGGCGGCCAGCCACACCGCCGCGACCACCGCGGCCCCCACCGGGCGGGTCAGCCCGGCGAAGGCCGCCAGCGTGCCCGCCCACACCCACCGGCCGGTCAGCACGGCGTACAGGGCCCAGGCGGCCAGGGCCGTGAACAGCGACTCGCTGTAGGCCATCGACTGCACGATCCCGACGGGCAGCGAGGCCCACAGCACGACCAGGGTGACGCCCGCCCGTCTGCCGTGGAGGCGGTCGCCGATCGCGAACAGCGCGGCGGCGGCGGACAGCGAGGAGACGGCGCTGACGGCCAGCCCGGCGTCGGGCGCGCTCAGCGCCGACAGGGCGGACAGAGCCCGCTCCAGGGCGGGCAGCAGCGGGAAGAAGGCGAGGTCGGGATGGGTGCCGCCGTCCGGCAGGCGGGCGGTGTAGCCGTAGCCGTCCTCGGCTATCCGGGCGTACCACAGGGAGTCCCAGCGCGCGGACAGCAGCGTGTGCGCGCTCCCGCCCTCGGCCGCCGCCCACCCGGCCAGCACCAGCAGGCCCAGCGCCCGCACCCCGGCGTAGGCCAGCAGTGCGGGCGCCGCGTACCGCAGGGCCCGGCCGGCGGTCCGCGCGGGCGGCGCCGGGGCCGGGCGGCCGGGGCAGCCCCCGGCGCCGCCCGCACGGCCGGGACCGGGTCGGCGGCCGATGACGGCCGAGGGCGGGCCGTGGGACGGGGTCTCGGCCCCCCGCGGCGGGAGAGAGGGGGGCAGCAGCTCGCTTGCGGGCATGAACGGGGAGGCTATAGGGCCGGGGCGGAGTGATGAGACGGGTTTCGGACCGGCGTCAACGTGAGGCGCGCCACGTGACCGTCCGGAGGACTCGCGTACGCTGACGCATTACTCGACCCTCCACACCGGGCCGGACGCTCCCCCGGCGTCCCGGCACTCCCCCCGGCGGCGGTGCGAGCGCTACAGGAGGTGCGTACATGTCCGGGACGACCACGGCCAAGGCCACCAGGGCGGCGGACGTCCCCCGGCAGAGACCGCGACGGACGGGAACGGCCGGCCCCGGCGGCGGTTCCGCCGCACCGGGCGGCGGCGCGAGCCGCTGGACCGTGCTGGTCGTGCTGTGCGCCAGCCTGCTCCTGGTGGCCGTCGACGCGACGGTGCTGCACGTGGCCGTCCCCGCGGTCTCCCAGGCGCTGCGGCCCGGCGCCATCGAGCTGCTGTGGATCGTCGACGCCTACCCGCTGGTCTGCGCCTCCCTGCTGATCCTCTTCGGCACCCTCGGCGACCGGGTCGGGCGGCGCAGGGTGCTGCTGTTCGGCTACGCCGTCTTCGGGGCGGCCTCGGCGCTGGCGGCGTACGCGCACACCCCCGAGGTGCTGATCGCGGCGCGCGCCCTGCTGGGGATCGGCGGTGCGATGATCATGCCCGCGACCCTGTCGATACTGCGCCAGGTCTTCCCCGACCGCCGCGAGCGGGCGCTGGCCATCGGCGTGTGGAGCGCGGTGGCCGCGGTCGGCGCCGCGGTGGGACCGCTGGTCGGCGGCCTTCTGCTGGAGCACTTCTGGTGGGGCTCGGTCTTCCTGGTCAACATCCCGCTGATGCTGCTGTGCATCCCGCTCGGACGCCGCCTGCTCCCGGAGTCCACCGGCGACCGCGACGGCCCCTGGGACGTGGTCGGCGCCCTGGTGGCCGCCGCCGGGCTGGGCGCGCTGATCCTGGGCGTGAAGCGGGCGGGCGGCGGCGAGGCGTTCCATCCGGGCACGCTGGTGGCGCTGGTGCTGGGCGCGGCCCTGCTCGCCCTCTTCGTACGCCGCCAGCTGCGCCGCCGTCACCCCCTGGTGGACTGCGCGACCCTGGCCCGGCCCGCCTTCGGCACGGCGGTGGCCTGCATCGTGCTGACGGTGCTGGCGCTGGTGGGCCTGGCGCTGATCGCGGCCCAGTACCTCCAGCTGGTCCTCGGGCTCACCCCCCTGCAGACCGGGCTGCGGCTGCTGCCGCTCAGTCTCGCCGCGATCGCCGCCGGGCTGGCCGGCTCCCGGATGCTGCGCAGGCTGGGGCCGCGCGTCATGGTGCTGGTCGGCTTCCTGCTCACCGCCGCCGCGGTGCTGGCGCTGACCGGCGTCGGCCTGCGGGACGAGCCCGCCCTGCTCGTCTGCGGCTTCGTCGTGCTGGGCTTCGGACTGGAGACGACGCTGTTCGGCGCGTACGAGTCGATGCTCAGCGAGGCACCGGCCCACCAGGCGGGCGGCGCCGCGGCGATCGGCGAGACCGCCTACCAGCTCGGCGCGGGGATGGGCATCGCGGTCCTGGGCACCGTCATGAACGCCGCCTACGCCCCCGGGGTGCGGGGTGCGGCCGATGTGCCGGAGGCGGCCGGGGAGGACGCCGCCCACTCGCTGGGCGCGGCGTACGAGGTCGCCGAACGGCTCGGCGGACCTGCCGGCGAGGCACTGCGCGAGGCGGCGCGGGAGTCGTTCGTCCACGGGCTGCACGTGGCGCTGCTGGTCAGCGCGGGCCTCCTGCTGCTCGGCGCGCTGGCCGCGCTGCGGCTGCCGCGCGCGATGGGCGCCCCGGGACAGGACGAGGACTCCGGCCGGAGGCCGCCGAGGGAGCCCGGCCGGGCGGACGGGAGCGGCGCCGCCCCCGCGCGGTCCTGTGCGTCCCCCGGCCCCGCCGAGCTGCCCGGGCAGCCTGGCGGCCCCCTCTTGTCCAGCGGGATTACCCGGCCGTAACGTCGGGCGCGACCCTCGAAGATCCCCAGCCGGAGGCCACCGTGTCCAGCTCCGCCCCGCCCCCCTTCGACCCCGCCGACCCCCTCGGCCTGGACGATCTGCTCGCCCCCGAGGAGAAGGCGGTCCGCGACACCGTCCGCTCCTGGGCCGCCGACCGGGTGATGCCGCACATCGCCCAGTGGTACGAGCGCGGCGAGCTGCCCGGCATCCGGGAGCTGGCCCGCGAACTCGGCTCGATCGGCGCCCTGGGCATGTCGCTTCAGGGCTACGGCTGCGCGGGCGCGTCCGCCGTCCAGTACGGGCTGGCCTGCCTGGAGCTGGAGGCCGCCGACTCCGGCATCCGCTCGCTGGTCTCGGTGCAGGGCTCGCTGGCGATGTACGCCATCCACCGCTACGGCTCCGAGGAGCAGAAGCAGCGGTGGCTGCCGCGCATGGCGTCCGGTGAGGCCATCGGCTGCTTCGGGCTCACCGAGCCCGACCACGGATCCGATCCGGCCGGGATGCGCACCCACGCCAAGCGGGACGGGGACGACTGGGTGCTCAGCGGCCGCAAGATGTGGATCACCAACGGCTCGGTGGCCTCGGTCGCCGTCGTGTGGGCCCGCACCGACGAGGGCGTGCGCGGCTTCGTCGTACCCACCGACACTCCCGGCTTCTCCGCGCCCGAGATCAGGCACAAGTGGTCCCTGCGCGCCTCGGTCACCAGCGAACTGGTCATGGACGGCGTACGGCTGCCCACCGATGCGGTGCTGCCGGAGGTCACCGGGCTGCGCGGCCCGCTGAGCTGCCTGAACCACGCCCGCTACGGCATCGTTTGGGGCGCTATGGGAGCGGCCCGCTCCAGCTTCGAGGCGGCCCTCGAGTACTCGCGCACCCGCGAGCAGTTCGGCCGGCCGATCGGCGGTTTCCAGCTCACCCAGGCCAAGCTCGCCGACATGGCGCTGGAACTGCACAAGGGCATCCTGCTCGCCCACCACCTGGGACGGCGGATGGACGCCGGCAGGCTCCGTCCCGAGCAGGTCAGCTTCGGCAAGCTCAACAACGTGCGCGAGGCGATCGAGATCTGCCGCACCTCCCGCACGATCCTGGGCGCCAACGGGATCTCCCTGGAGTACCCGGTGATGCGGCACGCCACGAACCTGGAGTCGGTGCTGACCTACGAGGGCACCGTGGAGATGCACCAGCTGGTGCTGGGCAAGGCGCTGACCGGCGTCGACGCGTTCCGGTGAACGCCTCGTCCGGCACCGGCGCCGGACGGGGCGCCGGTCAGCTCTGGTTGAAGAAGCCGTCGGGGCTGCGGCGCTCCTGACCGCTGATCACCTGGTAGTCGGGAGGGGTCAGCAGGAAGACGCGCGTGGCCACGCGCTCGATCGAACCGCGCAGGCCGAAGGTCAGGCCGGCGGCGAAGTCGACGACCCGCTTGGCGTCGGCGGGCTCCATGGCCGTGAGGTTCACGATCACCGGGACGCCCTCCCGGAAGAGCTCGCCGATGCCCCGGGCGTCCCGGAAGCCGTCGGGGGTGACCGTCGCGATCCGGGTGCCCTGGTCCTGGGCGGTCTCGGCGGTCACGCGCACCCGAGGGTCGGTGACCCAGGCGTCGCGGGCGTCCTCGGGCTCGGAACCCCCGGCGTACTCGTCGTCGTAGTAACGCATCTCGCTGTCGTCGACGAGGCCCAGCCAGGCACTCGCCTTGCGCACCGATCCCATGGACGCCTCCTCTCACATGCACGGTCCACCGTGTCTGGCAGCGCCTCCGCCGCGGGGCCCGCACCCCTATCGTCGTCCATGATGCTGACAACGCGCCAAACAGTTACCCGTTCCGCACGGGATTCGTGACGGTTCTGGTGCACAGCACGCGTGTGGCGCGCCCCCGCGGCGAGGGCCGGGAGCCTGTAAGGGCGGTGACGTGGCGCCGAACCGGGCGGCCCCGCCGGACGAGTGGTCACCAAGGGCATACGGGTGAAGTGCCCGGTATCGTGACGCGCACTCATACATCAGGGGTAACGGGGGGAAACTTGTTCGGCATCATCAGGCCGTGCCGTCACCGGCTGGGCGAGCGGCTGCTGACCGCCTGGACCGCGCATCTGTGCGGGCTCTGCCTCGCGCTGCGCGGCGACCACGGCCAGTTCGCGCGCGTCGTCACCAACTACGACGGGATCGTCGTCTCCGCGCTGACCGAGGCGCAGACGCCGCGCCCGGCGGGCGGCCCGGGCGCCCTGCGGCGCACCGCCGGCCCGTGCCCGCTGCGCGGTATGCGCACCGCCTCCGTGGCCCGCGGCGAGGGCGCCCGGCTGGCCGCGGCGGTGTCCCTGGTGCTGGCCTCCGTCAAGGTGCGCGACCATGTCGCCGACGGGGACGGGGCGATGGCGCGCCGCCCGGTCGCCGCGGCGGCCCGCCGGATCGCGGCCGGCTGGGACCGGGCGGGTGCGCGTACCGGTGTCGAGCTGGGCTTCGACACCGCGGTGCTGACCGGGGCCGCCCTGCGGCAGCCGCTGGTGGAGGCCGCGGCGGGCCCGGGCAGTTCGCTGGTGGCGGTCACCGAGCCGACCGAGACCGCCACCGCCGCGGCCTTCGCCCACACCGCCCGGCTCGCCGGCCGGCCCGGCAACGCGGAGCCGCTGGCCGAGGCCGGTCGGCTCTTCGGACGGCTGGCGCATCTGCTGGACGCCGTCGAGGACCTGGCCGCCGACGAGGAGGCGGGCGCGTGGAACCCGGTCACCGTCACCGGCACCCCTCTGCCGGAGGTCCGCAGACTGTGCGACGACGCCGTGCACGGGATACGACTGGCCCTGCGGGACGTGGAGTTCGCGGACGAGGAGGGAGCCGAACTGGTGCGGGCGCTGCTGGGCCGCGAGGCGGGGCACGCGGTGGACCGGGCCTTCGCCGCGGCGCGCGTCCACCCGCCGCGGCCGGGGTATCCCGGACATCCCGGTCGTCCGGGGCGTCCCGGAGCACCGTTTCCCGGACCGTCGCGCCGCCGGGGCGCGGTGGCCGGCTGCATGGTGTGGACGGGCTTGTTCTGTACCGGGCAGATTTGCTGCCGCAAGGAGTACGAGGGCCCCTGGACGGGGCGCAGGCGCGAGGGGTTGTGCCGTTCCTGCGACTGCTCCGGTTGCGCGGACTGCTGTGAGTGCTGCGGCAACTGCTGCAGATGCTGCAACGGCTCGGGCGGGTCGGGGGGTTCCGGCGGGTCGGGTGGTGGAGGCGGAGACTGCGACTGCAACTGCGGTTGCGGGGGCTGTGACTGACGGCGGCTCATGTCCGTTATACGGGGTGAACGGTGCGCTGAGCGATGCAACTTGGCGCAACGGCACCCTTGCGCGCACGGATCGAACGTGTGAATACTCCCTCCCGGTGCTTGTCAGGGACGCGTCGGACAGCGGGTCCCCGGCGGCTCCGCGTGCCCGCGCCCCATCGCGGGTTCCCCCCATTTCCTTCACAGGAGGAACAGCCAGTGAAGACCGAGCGCACCTCCCCCCGCGGCGCTTCCGCCAGACGAGGCCGCATCCGCCTGATCGCCGCGGCCTCCGCCGTCGTCGCCGCCGCGGCCATGGCCCTGCCGACCTCGGCGAGCGCGGCCCCCACCCCCTCGCCCGCGGCCCAGGTCGCCATGGCGGACAAGGCGATGAAGACCGCGGACGTCGGCGGTACCGCCTGGTACACCGACAAGGCGACCAACACCCTGGTCGTCACGGTGGACAGCACCGTCAGCCAGGCCGAGATAGCCAAGATCAAGAGGACCGCCGGCGCGGGCGCGGACGCCATCCGCATCGAGCGCACCCCGGGCAAGTTCAACAAGCTGATCTCCGGCGGCGACGCCATCTACAGCGGCGGTGGGCGCTGCTCGCTGGGCTTCAACGTCCGCAGCAGCAGCGGGGTGGACTACTTCCTGACCGCCGGGCACTGCACCAACGGCACCTCCAGCTGGAGCAACGGCTCCTCCACCATCGGCTCGACGGCCGGCTCCAGCTTCCCGGTCAACGACTACGGCATCGTCCGCTACACCAGCTCGATCAGCCGCCCCGGCACGGTCGGCAACCAGGACATCGCCCGCGCCGCCAACCCGTCCGTGGGCCAGACCGTCTACCGCCGCGGCAGCACCACCGGCACCCACAGCGGCCGCGTCACCGGTCTGAACGCCACGGTCAACTACGGAGGCGGCGACGTCGTCTACGGCATGATCCAGACCAACGTCTGCGCCGAGCCCGGCGACAGCGGCGGCCCGCTGTACTACGGCACCACCGCCTTCGGTCTCACCTCCGGCGGCAGCGGCAACTGCCGCACCGGCGGCACGACCTTCTTCCAGCCGGTCGTGGAGGCGCTGAACGCGTACGGCGTGAGCGTCTACTGACGCCACCGCCTTCCGAGCCCCCGTCCGGCCGCGCCGGGCGGGGGCTCCGCCGTGTGCCCGCCGCGCCCGCCGCGCATGCCGTGCCCGCCGGACGAGGCGGGCGGGCCCGGCGTGCCGGACGGCGCCGGCGCGGGGATAATGACGGAGTCGGTCGTCACTCTCCGACTCCGTGTGCGCACTCTCGGTGTGTAATCCCGTCGGTGGAGGAAAGGATGACCGAGCCGGACATTCCTCCGGGGCCGCACCCCCACAGGCGGTCCCACCCCCCACGGGAGGCACTGTGCTGAAACACCGACGGACACTCACGCGGCGCGTCGCCATCGCGGGCGTGGGCGTGGCGGCGATGCTCTCCGCCCCCCTCGCCCCGGCGAGCGCGGACACCCCGGCCCCCGTCGCGCCCAGACCGCTCACCCCCACCGCCGCGGGCCAGCTGGCCTCCTCCCTCGCCGGCGACCTCAAGGACGACATGGCGGGCGCCTACTACGACGCCGAGGGGCGCAAGCTGGTGGTCAACGTCCTCAGCGGGGCGGGCGCCGAGAAGGTCCGGCAGGCAGGGGCCGAGCCCCGGGTCGTCGAGCACTCCCTCGCCCGGCTCGACACCGTGCAGAAGGACCTCACGGCCAAGAGCGTCCCCGGCACCGCGCGCGCCGTCGACCACCGCCTCAACAGGGTCGTCGTCACCGCAGACAGCACGGTCGGGGAGGAGGAGCTGGCCGACCTGGAGAAGCGGGTGGCGGCGCAGGGCGGCACGGCGGTCCTCAGGCGGGCCGAGGGGAGGTTCGCCCCCATGGCCCTGGGCGGCGACGCGATCTGGCGCGGAGACGGCGCGCGCTGCTCGCTCGGCTTCAACGTGGTCAGGAACGGCATGCCGTACTTCCTCACCGCGGGCCACTGCGCCCGGCTCTTCGACCGCTGGTCCGCCACCCGCTCCGGGCGGAGCATCGGGATCACGGTGGCGAGCGAGTTCCCCCGCGACGACCACGCCCTGGTGCGGTACACCACCCGTACGGACCATCAGAGCCGGGTGAACCTGTACAACGGGTCCAGCCAGGCCATCACCCGGGCCGCCGACCCCATCGTCGGCCAGCAGGTGCGGCGCAGCGGCAGCACCACGAAGGTCCACGACGGCCAGGTCACGGCGGTGAACGTCTCCGTGACCTATCCGCAGGGCAGGGTCGACGGGCTGATCCAGACCGACGTCTGCGCCGAGCCCGGCGACAGCGGCGGCCCGCTGTTCTCCGGCACCACCGGCCACGGCCTCACCTCCGGCGGGCGCGGGGACTGCTCGCGGGGAGGCGAGACCTTCTACCAGCCGCTGACCGAGGCGCTGCGCGACCACGGCGTCCGGATCGGCTGACGGTTCCCCGCACCCATGGTGACGGCCCGGCCCCCGCCTCCTTCAGGAGGCGGGGGCCGGGCCGTCACCGGGCGGTGGCTGTCGGCGGCACTAGCGGGACTCGGCCGCGACCAGCTCCGCGATCTGGACGGCGTTGAGCGCCGCGCCCTTGCGGAGGTTGTCGCCGCTGCAGAACAGGGCCAGGCCGTGCTCGGCGGTCTCGTCGGCGCGGATACGGCCCACGTAGGTCGGGTCCTGGCCGGCCGCCTGCTGCGGGGTGGGCACGTCGGAGAGGACCACGCCGGGGGCGCCCTCCAGCAGCTCCCGGGCGCGCTCGGGGCTGATCGGCCGCTCGAAGCGGGCGTTGATCTGGAGCGAGTGGCCGGTGAAGACCGGCACGCGCACACAGGTGCCCGAGACCCTCAGCTCCGGGATGCCCAGGATCTTGCGGCTCTCGTTGCGGAGCTTCTGCTCCTCGTCGGTCTCGCCCAGCCCGTCGTCCACGATGGAGCCCGCCATCGGCAGCACGTTGAAGGCGATGGGCCGCACGTACTTGTCGGGCTCGGGGAACTCGACCGCGGAGCCGTCGAAGGTCAGCCGGGTGGCGTCGCCCTCGACCGCCTTGCGGGTCTGCTCGTCCAGCTCGGCGACACCGGCCAGACCGCTGCCGGACACCGCCTGGTAGGTGGCCACGACCAGGGCGGTCAGCCCGGCCTCGGCGTGCAGCGGCCGCAGCACCGGCATGGCGGCCATGGTGGTGCAGTTGGGGTTGGCGATGATGCCCTTGGGGCGCTCGGCGGCGGCCTGCGGGTTCACCTCGGAGACCACCAGCGGCACCTCGGGGTCCAGACGCCAGGCGGAGGAGTTGTCGATGACCACGGGCCCGGCAGCGGCCACCTTCGGGGCCAGGGCCTTCGAGGTCGAGCCGCCCGCGGAGAACAGCACGACGTCCAGCCCCGTGTAGTCGGCCGTGGCGGCGTCCTCGACGGTGATCTCGCCGCCCTTCCAGGGCAGCGTCCGTCCGGCCGAGCGAGCCGAGGCGAACAGCCGCAGCCGCTCCACCGGGAGGTCGCGCTCGGCCAGGATCTCGCGCATCACTGCACCGACCTGGCCGGTGGCTCCGACGATGCCGATTCTCATGGGGCTCCTTCTGTCGTGCGTGTCCCGCTGCGTCAACCCTCTACCCTGCCCTGCCGGGCGGGAGGGTGCCAATTCCTGTGGTTCACCTCACGCTCGTGGCTGCGGGCGCACAAGGCGGTGGCGGCCGCCTCACGGCGACCGCCACCTTCACTGTGCGAGACCGTCGGATGCCCGGGGCGCGGGTCAGCGCAGCGGGCAGCTGCCGCGGTACTCCTCGATGGCGAGGCTGGGCCGGGGCAGCGGGCACAGGAACTGCTCGTAGCGGGTGTCGTTGTCCACGAAGCGCTTCAGCCAGGAGATGCTGTACTTCGCGATCTCGGTGTTCGAGACGTTCGGCGCGAAGTGCGTGGCGTTGTTGAGCTCCATGTACGCCCGGTTGGTGGTGGACGGCAGGCTCTCGTAGAAGGGCTCGGCGTGCGAGCGGACCGGGGCGATGCTGTCGCCGTCGGCGCCGACGATGAAGGTCGGGACGGTGATCTCGCGCCAGGTCTTGTCGAGGTTCCACGGGGTGAGCGGGATCGCGGCCTTCAGGGAGGGCCGCTCCTTGGCGGCCTCCAGGCTGCCTCCGCCGCCCATGGAGTGGCCCATGACCGCCAGGCGGCTGCTGTCGACGCGGCCGCGGACCGAGCTGCGCTGGGTCAGGTAGTCCAGCGCGGCCAGCAGCTGGTCGCCGCGGCTGCCGGGCTGGTCGTAGCGGGTGATGGTGTCGATGGTGAAGACCACGAAGCCCTGTGAGGCCAGGCGGGGTCCGTACCAGGCCATGCTGGACTGGTCGGCGGTGTAGCCGGGCGAGATCGCGACCGCGCCGAAGGTGCCGTCGCTGGTGGTGGTCGGGTAGTAGATCGTCCCGCCAC
Source organism: Streptomyces sp. SS8 (assembly GCF_054072955.1). NCBI lineage: Bacteria > Bacillati > Actinomycetota > Actinomycetes > Kitasatosporales > Streptomycetaceae > Streptomyces > Streptomyces sp. SS8. The sequence continues at coordinate 57,763 of NZ_JBSVCZ010000024.1, read as the reverse complement.
CGAAGCCGGAGACCAGGGAGGACACCCGCTCCTCGGAGACGGAGTAGGGGCCGCGGACGGCCTCGATGCTCCGCTCGGTCGGGGCCGGGCCGCGCTCGTAGGGGTTCTCGGCGGTCTGGACGGCGGCCGTCGCGGCGCCGGCGTCCTGAGCGGCCTGGGCGGTGGGCAGGGCGACGCCCACGCCGCCCAGGACCATGGCCAGGGCCACGCCCAGCTTCGTCAGGCGGTGGGGGGTGCGGCGGCCTCTGGTGGCAGTGCCCGGGGTCGTGTCGTGCTGCTGCGGCTCCATGCTGACCCTTTCCAGGTGTGTGAGGGGTGACCTTCTGGGGTCGGACGGATGCATCGTGGTGCCGGAGCGCGCGGCTCCGCATCGGTGAAACCGCCGGTTCCGGCCGAGACCGGGTGCGGACGCGGCCGGCATCACGGGCGCGGCGCCGGAGCCATTGACGTACCGGTCGGTATGCCGCGAGGATAAGCAAGCGCTTAGTCGTGGCCCGTGAAGGAGATCCCGTGCCCCCTGCGAACGCCCCCGTGACCGACCCGGACGAACTGCGCCGACGTACCCAGGCGCTGCTCGCGGAGCACGATCCGGCCGTCACCGAACCACTCGACTTCCTCCGCGCCCGCTACGACGCGGGCCTGGCCTGGGTGCACTTCCCCCACGGCCACGGCGGACTCGGCGCGCCCCGCGTCCTCCAGGCCGTGGTCGACGCCGAGCTGGCCGCCGCCGGCGCCCCCGGCAACGACCCCGGCCGCAACGGCATCGGCCTGGGCATGGCCGCGCCGACGATCCTGCGCTACGGCACCGAGGAGCAGAAGGAGCGCTTCCTGCGCCCGCTGTGGACCGGCGAGGAGGTGTGGTGCCAGCTGTTCAGCGAGCCCGGAGCCGGCTCCGACCTGGCGGCACTGGCCACCCGGGCGGTACGCGAGGGCGACTCCTGGGTGGTGGACGGCCAGAAGGTGTGGACCTCCAGCGCGCACAACGCCCGCTGGGCCATCCTGATCGCCCGCACCGACCCGGACGTCCCCAAGCACCGCGGCATCACCTACTTCGTCTGCGACATGACCGACCCCGGGGTCGAGGTGCGGCCGCTGCGCCAGATCACCGGCGAGGCGGAGTTCAACGAGGTCTTCCTCACCGGCGTCCGTGTCCCCGACGCCCACCGGCTCGGCGGGGTGGGGGAGGGGTGGAAGGTCGCCCAGACCACCCTCAACAACGAGCGCGTCGCCATCGGCGGCCAGCGCATGCCGCGTGAGAGCGGCATGATCGGCAAGGTCGCCGCCACCTGGCGCGAGCGCCCCGAACTGCGCACCCACGGCCTCCACCAGCGGCTGCTGTCGGGCTGGGTCGGCGCCGAGGTCGCCCGGCTCACCGGTGAACGGCTGCGCCAGCAGCTCACCGCGGGCCACCCCGGGCCCGAGGGAGCCGGGATGAAACTCGCCTTCGCCCGGCTGGCGCAGGAGCTCAGCGGCCTGGAGGTCGAGCTGCTGGGCGAGGAGGGCCTGTCCTACGACGACTGGACCCTGCGCCGCCCCGAGACCGTGGACTTCACCGGCCGCGAGGCCGGCTACCGCTACCTGCGCGCCAAGGGCAACTCCATCGAGGGCGGCACCTCGGAGGTCCTGCGCAACATCATCGCCGAGCGGGTGCTGGGGCTGCCCGCCGAGCCCCGCACCGACAAGGACCTCCCCTGGAAGGAACTGGCCCGATGACGGACCTTCTCTACTCGGAGATCGAGGAGGAGCTGCGCGCCAGCGTCCGCGCGCTGCTGGCCGACCGCTGCCCGCCCGAGAACACCCTGGCCCGCTGTGAGACGGGCGAGCCCTACGACCGCGCGCTGTGGCAGACCCTCGCCCGCGACCTGGGCGCTGCCTCCCTGGCGGTGCCGGAGGAGGCGGGCGGCGCGGGGGCCTCGGTGCGCGAGGTGGCCGTGGTGCTGGAGGAGCTGGGCCGGGCGGCGGCGCCGACGCCGTACCTGGGCAGCGCCGTCCTGGCCACCACCGCACTGCTCGCACTGGATGACGCGGACGGCGGCGACGGCGCGGCGGAGGCGGCGAAGCTGCTCGCCTCCCTCGCCGCGGGCGAGCGCGCCGCCGCACTGGCGGTACCGCTCTCCGCGGTGCCCGGGACCGGGGACTTCCCCTCAGCCGTACGGGCCGACAGCGCGGGCACCCTGACCGGAACGGTCACCTCGGTCGCCGACGCCGCGGCCGCCGACGTCCTGATCGTTCCGGCCGAGGGCCGGGACGGGCCGGGGCTGTACGCGGTGGAGGCCACCGCCGCCGCCCTGGCCGTCGTACCGCGCACCTCCCTCGACCTCACCCGCCCGGTGGCCGACGTGACGTTCACCGGCACCGCCGCCCGGCGGCTGGCCGGCGCCGGCCAGGCCCCCGCCGCACTGGAGCGGGCGCTGCTGACCGGCGCCGGACTGCTCGCCTCCGAGCAGCTCGGCATCGCCGAGTGGTGCCTGGCCGCCACCGTCGCGTATCTGAAGGACCGGCGGCAGTTCGGGCGGCAGCTCGGCTCGTTCCAGGCGCTCAAGCACCGGCTGGCCGATCTCTGGCTGGAGGTGGTCGGCGCACGGGCCGCCGCCAGGTACGCCGCCGACACCCTGGCCACCGGCGACCCGGACGCCCCCGTGGCCGTCGCGGTGGCCGCCTCCCACTGCGGGGAGCTGGCGGTACGGGCGGCCGAGGAGTGCGTCCAGCTCCACGGCGGTATCGGTATGACCTGGGAGCACCCGGCGCATCTGTACCTCAAGCGCGCCAAGGCCGACCAGATCGCGCTGGGCACCCCCGACCGCCACCGCGCCGCGCTCGCCGTGCCGGCGGACCTGCCGGCGCCGATGGGCTGAGCCCGGCGGCCGCGCGGGGAGGCCGGGAGCGGGAGGGGGGCTCCCGGCCTCCCCGTCCTCGCACCCGGCCCGGCCCGCGTTCGAACGGGGGGCGCCGATGTCGCGGGATGGTGCGATGATCGCGCACCATGAGGAGTCTGCGGAACAGAAGACGGCACAGGGAGATCGTCGACGTCCACCTCGTGCTGCGGCGTGGCGAGGAGGTGCTGCTCGCGCGCCGGGCGGGCACCGGTTACGCGGACGGCCTGCTGAACGCGCCGTCCGGTCACGCCGAGGACGGTGAGGACGTCCGGGAGGCGGTGCTCCGGGAGGCGTACGAGGAGATCGGGCTGCGCCTCGCGCCCGAGGAGCTGAAGGTCGCCCTCGTGATGCAGCACCGCTCCCCGACCGGGGACCCCCGGATGGGCTGGTTCTTCGAGGCCTGGGCGGATCAGGGGCGCGAGCCGGTCAACGCCGAGCCCGACAAGTGCTCGGAGCTGGGCTGGTTTCTCCAGGGTTCTTTACGTGTAGCGCCTTGTGGCACCTCTTGCGGGTGACTTGCCGCCGGAAGCCGTATCTCAGGGGGTGATGCGGTCGTTGCGGCATGTTGCCCACGAGCGAGCGGAGGACCACGAGTGAAGGCGTTCCCGGTGAAGTTGCCGTCCGGCGAGCGGTACTGGACGGTGCTGGACGATCAGATGGCGGTTGTTCCGGAGGCGGATGCGTTCCTGCGGCACGTTCGGTTCGGACGAGCACAGGCTGAGCTGACCACGAAGGCGTACGCCGGTGCGGTGGCCCTGTACCTCCGATGGTGTGCGCGTACAGGACGGGCATGGACGACTGCGGCGGCGGACCTTTCCCTGTTCATGACATGGCTGCGCTACGCCTCTGCGGAGCTGACGGGTGTTGCGGCGCCGGCCGTCGGCTCCGCGATGGTGATGACCGGCCCGGGCATGAAGCGTCAGCGTGGCGAAGCGAGGATCGAGAACGTCCTGGTCGGTGTGCGGACCTTCCTTCGTCACGCTGTGAACACTGGCAGCGCGCCTTCCGCTGTACTTGCTCAGCTCTATGAGCTGGGAGACGACCGTGACCTTCCGTTGGAAGCCAAGGGCGAGCGGATGGCCTATCGCCTGCGAGCCCAGCACCGCGTGAGCGTGCCCCGAGCACGCCGGGACCGTGCGGCCGATGAAGAGGTCCTTGCTCTGCTGAGCGCTTGCCGTCTCGCGCGCGACCGGTTCATCGTGCTGCTGCTCGCTCGTGCTGGCCTGCGCCGTGGTGAGGCGGCCGGGCTGCGCCGCGAGGACATGCATTTCATGCCGGATTCCTCGCCGCTCGGATGCAAGGTGAGCGGCTCCCACGTCCACGTCGTGCGCAGGGCGAACACCAACGGGGCCTGGGCGAAGTCGGTACGCGAACGGTGGGTTCCCGCGGACTGGCTGGTCGTGCAGGCATACGACCAGTACGTGCTGGAGCGACTGTCGTTTCCGCACGGAGAGCACAGTGATTTCGTCCTGGTCAACCTCCTGCGTGGCCACCTCGGTGCCCCGATGTCCCCGGACGCTGTGACTGAGCTAATCGAGCGGTTGGGCCAACGTGGCGGGGTCGACCGCGCAGTGACCGCCCACATGCTCCGGCACGGATTTGCGAGCAATGTGGGCGACAGCGGCGGCACCGTGGATGAGATCGCGAAGCTGTTGGGCCACTCCCAGCTCGCCAGCAGTGAGCCGTACCTGCATCCGGCTCAGCACCGGATCCGCGAGGCCGTCGAGCGAGTCCCCTCGCCGGTCGGTGGCTGGGGTGGCCCGCGGTGACCAGCGGCCTGGTGTCCCTTGTTGCTCCCGCGCTGGCCCCCGGGCCGACTGAGGAGCTTGCGCAGTGGTTTTGGAGCCTGATCAGACCAGATTTCCCGGCGGAGATCGGCTTCGACCGGAACCTGAATATCCTCAGGCCCCCGGCCGAGCATCCGCTGCTGGGCTGGTCATCGTGCAAGGTCGTGGACTGCGACGTGGTGGTCTTGTCGCGTGGCAGGTTCTGCTCGTCCTGCTGCCGCCGACAGAGCGAGTCGGGCATCAGCGACGTTGACTTCGCCATACTGCCTCGGCCGGACTCCCGGCGTCGTCGCTTCGTGCAGAACTGCGTGGTGCCCCGGTGCGAGCGGCCGTGGATCGACGCGCCACGCTCGCTGTGCTCGTCGCACTACTACCAGCAGAGCATGGTGCTCAAGTGCTCCCCCGCGGAGTTCCTCGCCCGCACAGACCTGGTCCCGCTACCCGGTCTCGGGCCGTGCTCGGTTGCCGCCTGCACCCGCCAGGCGGGCGTCTTGAAGTCGATGGTGTGCCACGCGCACAACTGCCGCTTGGTTGACGACCGGCGTGCGAATCCGGATCTGGACATCGAACTGTGGAAGGCCACCCAGACGCCCATCCCCGAGGGCGCCGAAGTCAGCTTCCGCGGACTGCCTGATCTGGTGGTTGCCCAGCTGATTTACGGCATCCAGCAGCGATGCGCCGACGGCGCCCTGACCACGCATCACCGGCTGCGCAATCTCACCGCCTGGCTGCGCCGCCAGCAGGTCTCTTCCCTGGAGGACATCGACCCCCTGCAAGTCGTGGCCAGCGGAATGGACCGACTCACCCGCGGCCCGCTGACGACGATCACCACCTCGGTCAAACGGGCGCGGCTGACACCCGAGACCGAGTATCCAAAGGACCACTGGGACCTGACCGTCTTCGGACACAGCGGCACCATCGACTTCAGCGGCATTTCACAGCCATGGCTGAAGGAAACTGCCAAACGCTGGGCCCGGCACACCGCGCCGCAGATCCGGGGAGAAAAGGCCGGAGCCAGCTTGCGCAAGAAGGTAAACGATCTCGGCATGCTGTCCCAAAGTCTGCAGGCCCGCTCCGATCACGGTGACGATCCCCGGGAGCTCGGCCGCCAGGACATCGAGAACTTCCTGAACCGGATGTCCCACCTGCACGCCACCGGTCGGCTCAGCGCCTACCAGCGTCGTGGCGTCATCTATACGACGGGCCACATCATCAAGCGGATGCGCAGTCTGGGGCTGACCCGGGCGGGCGAACCGATGCACGGGCTGCCCGACCACTTCTCGATGCTCCGGGGCGATCTGCCGACCAAACCCGAGCCTGACGAAGCCGGGCAGGACCTGCCCGCGGAGGTCATGCGGCAGCTCTGCGGCGAACTTCACCGCATCGAGGAGCGCTCCGAGCCGGAGGCGAGGGTCGGCATCGAGCTGCTCATCGACACCGGTCGGCGACCGGACGAGGTCTGCGAGCTTCCCTTCGACTGCCTTGACCATGACGGTGAAGGCAAGCCCGTACTGCTCTACAACAACAGCAAGAAGAACCGCCCTCGACGTGAGCTGCCTCTGCACGAGTCCACTGCCGAGCTCATCCGCACGCAGCAACGGGCCGTTCGTGCCCGGTTCCCCAACACCCCTGCGCGAGAGCTGAAGCTGCTGCCGTCGCCCGTCCGAAATCCTCGCGGCAGCAAAGCGATCACCGAGAGCGCACTGAGCGGGAACACCCGGATCTGGGCCAACGCGCTCCCCGACATCACGCTGGACGACGGCACCGTGTTCGACAAGGCGAAGATTTTCCCCTACGCCTTCCGGCACACCTACGCACAAAGGCACGCCGACGCCGGAGTTCCGGTCGACGTCCTGTCCAAGCTTCTTGATCACGACACACTGGAAGCCACCCGGGGCTACTACCGCGTCAAGGAGAAACGACTGCGCCAGGCAGTCGACAAGGTCACCCGGCTTCAGTTCGATCGCCATGGCAACCGCACTTGGCAACAGGCCAGAGCCCTCCTCGATGCCGAACGCAACCGCCGCTCCGTCGGCGAGGTGGCAGTGGCCTTCGGACGCTGCTCCGAACCGACCAACGTCTCCGCCGGCGGCGGACAGTGCCCTCTCCGATTCCGCTGCCTGGGCTGTGATCATTTCAGCACGGACGTCTCCTACCTGCCCGAACTCCGCAGCTACCTGGATGACTTACTGCGGACCCGTGAACGCCTGAGCGCCATGACCAGCGCCGACGAGTGGGCCAAGCGCGAAGCAATGCCCTCGGACGAGGAGATCGATCGGGTTCGACGCCTCATCCGCCGAGTCACCGAGGACCTGGGCTCGCTGACCGAACAGGAGCGAGGCGAGATCGAAGAAGCCGTCGCCACGGTCCGCAAGACCCGGCAGGGCTTCCTCGGAATGCCCAAGATCCGACAGCCCCTGCCCGATGTCCGTCCGGAGCGTCCGGCGTGACACCCCAACCGAGCACGAGCGAGCGCCTCGCCCAAGGTCGTCGGAACGACTCCGAGCGGCGTCGCCAACGCGTCCTCAACGTCCTCGACCAACTCGCCCGCAACGGTGGCACCGTGTCTGTCTCCGCCGTCGCGCGAAGCGCTGGAGTCGACCGGACGTTCCTCTACCGGCACCCTGACCTGCTCGCCCATGTTCACGCGCTGGCCACCGAACCACCTCCAGACGCAGGCAGGGGCCCGACGGTCAGCCGGGCGTCACTACAAGCAGATCTCTTGGCAGCCAATGCGCGAGGCACCCGCCTGACCGAACAGGTCCGGCAACTCGAACAACGCCTGTCCGAAGCCCTGGGCCAGCGGATCTGGCAAAGCACCGGCATCGGACCGCCCGCGGATGTCGACAGGCTGCAGGCCCGCATCACCGAACTGGAACAGCAGAACCTCGACCTACGCCTGCAACTCGAGGAGAAGGACGAGGAACTGTCCGCCGCACGGGCCGCGAACCGCGAGCTGACCAAGGCCGTCAACCAGGGCTGCTCTTGAATGATCTTGATAAGGGGGCTCGGGAGCGGGGGCAGGGCCTTGCCCGAGAAGTGCTCATTTCACGTGGCGCGGCGGTCATCGATTTTCACGGAGAGGTGTGGCCATGGCTCGGTGAGCCGTGCCAGGCCGTCGGCCGTGGTGCTGCTTGCCACACGCAATGACCTCTCGGGGAGGAAGTGGACGGTGGTTCCGGTCGTGTGGTTGTCGACGATCGGTTGCAGCTCCGTGGTGGGCACGCCGTGTTCGTACCGCTGGGTCCAGGATCCGTTGCGGCGGCGGTTGGTATGGACGAGCCACGTGCTGAGTGCGGCGACGACGGACATGCCCCGACGAGGGTGCGTGTCGGGCAGGGATGGTGCATCGGGGTGATCGAAGAATCGGAGGTCCTTCGTCGCCATGACCGGCTTCTTCACGATGCGCCCGTGCTCGTCGAGGCGCGTGTCGGTGCCCCGTCCGTTGTCTGCGATGGCCACGGAGCCGTCGGGGTAAAGGGTGATGCGGCAATGCCCGCCGTTGCCGCATTCGGCCTCGTCGGCCGCGTAGGCGACGACTTCGAAGATCAGGTGCAGGATGCCGCTGGGGGCGAAGGCAGCTGGGTCCTGGCGGATGTGCTCGAGATGGTCGAGGTCGACGGTGCTCGCCCAGTCGTGCGTGGTGTTGCGCCAGGCCGCCCTTGGGGTGCTCATCCAGGAAGTATGCCGGAAGCCGCGAAACCACCGATCAGCCCTGGCCAACCCTCGAAACGCCCCCCGAAAACTGCAAGGTCCCGCGGATCGACTCGATCGGACGGGAGCTCGTGACCCGAACCTGAGACAACTCAAGAACAGTCCTCAATCAGGCATCTGGGAGAATCTGATGACCAGCCGCTACCGCAGCATCGTCGATGTCTACGTGCTTCTACGCAGAGCCGACGGACGCATCTTGCTCATGGAACGCGCCAACACCGGCTACGCGGACGGCCAGCTCTGCCCACCCAGCGGACACCTCGAAGCCGGAGAATCCGTGATCGCTGGCGCGATCCGCGAGGCTGCTGAGGAAGTCGGCGTCGAGCTCAGCGAAGCCGCTCTCGACTTCGTGCACGTCGTCCATCACCGCAACGGCAACGAAGAAGCACGCATCGGCTTTTTCTTCCTCGCAGACAACTGGCGGGGCCAGTCGATCAACCGTGAGCCCCACAAGTGCGCACAGCTTCTGTGGGCCGACCCGACGGATCCACCCGCGAACACCGTGCCTTACACGGCCGCCGCTCTAGCGCAGATCACCAAGCAGCAGCCGTTCTCCCTCGACGGTTGGGGACTCTGATCCCTTTCACCACACCTGTTGCAGAAAGAGATCGACACATGGACCGACTTGAACTGGGAAAACAGCTCTCGTCGGCGAGCGAACAGGCAGGTCAACCCCAGAGAAGCTGGTTCCCGCTGGCGGCACTGCCCGGCGACATGGTCGCCTACTGCCGGGCCGGGCTGGAGGCGTACCGGGCGGGCCACCGCTTCGCGCTCCACTGGCACCGGCCGGGGGACTCCATCGCCCACGACCCGGCCGCTCCCGACCGGGTCGTGGTGCTTCCGGCCACCTGACGCCCGCGGAGGCGGGCGCGGTGTCCGGGGCGTCCGTCCGGCAGGGGTCGGCCGGGGTCGGCCGGACGGACCCGGCCGGACGGGGTCAGCCGAACTGCACCGAGCGCTTGGCCAGTCCGGCCCAGAAGCCGTCGACGACCGTGCGCTGGGCGCCCAGGTCGGCCTCGCCCGCTCCCAGGGAGACGAACAGCGGCGCGAAGTGGTCGGTGCGCGGGTGGGCGATCCGGCCCGCCGGGGCCCGGTGCTCGAAGTCGAGCAGGGCGTCGAGGTCCGACCTCTCCAGGGCCTCGCCGCCCCACGCGTCGAACTCCTTCGACCAGGACGGAGCCTCGTCGGGCCCGGTGCCCCACGTCAGACCGCGCAGGTTGTGGGTGAAGAAGCCGCTGCCGACGATCAGCACGCCCTCGTCGCGCAGCGGGGCCAGCCTGCGGCCCAGCCGCAGCAGCTCACCGGGGTCCAGGGTGGGCATCGAGAGCTGGAGCACGGGGACGTCGGCGTCGGGGTACATCTCGGCCAGCGGCACGTACGCGCCGTGGTCCAGACCCCGGTCCGGCGCGTCGTGCACCGGGGTGCCCGGCCCGGCGAGCAGTGTCCGCACCTTCGCGGCCAGGGCGGGGGCGCCCGGGGCCGGGTAGGCGACGCGGTAGTAGTGCTCGGGGAAGCCGTGGAAGTCGTACACCAGGGGCACGGTCCGGGTGGCGGCCAGCGTCACCGGCGCGGACTCCCAGTGGGCGGAGACGATCAGCACGGCCTCGGGCCGCGGCAGCTTCGCGGACCAGTCGGCGAGCTGCGAGGTCCACAGGGCGTCGTCGGCCAGCGGCGGGGCGCCGTGGCTGAGGTACAGCACGGGCATGCGGCCTGCCTCGGAGCCGCCCGGGGCCGGGGAGGTGGTCGCGGTCATGGCGGTGCCTTCCGTTTCTTCTGTGCCCCCGCCCTCCGGGCTCGCGTGGAACCGCGTGTCCAAAGGGCGGGGAGGGGGCGGGTCAGGAGCGGACCAGCAGGGTCGCGCCCGCGACGACGACGGCCAGCGCGACGGCGGCCGCGCCGTGGGAGAGCCGGTGGGAGCGCAGCACGGGCAGGAAGCGGTCCACGGCCCAGCGGCCGGGACCGGAGAGGGTGAGCGCGGCGGCGCCCGCGGCGAGGAGGAGTTCGTATTCCACGCCCTGAGGAGCGAAGAAGCCGCCGCCCCACTTCACCGCCACCGCGTTGACCATGGTCCCCAGTACGGCCGCCCCGGCGAGCGGGGTGAGCAGGCCGAGGGCGAGGGCGAGGCCGCCGAAGGTCTCGGTCAGGCCGGCGATCACCGCCATCGCCTCGGGCGACGGGTAGCCGAGCGAGGCGAAGAACGGCCCGGTTCCCTCGACGCCGCCTCCGCCGAACCAGCCGAACAGCTTCTGCGCGCCGTGCGCGGCCACCGTCAGGCCGAGGGCGACACGCAGCAGCAGGAGCCCGGCGTCATGGGTGGGGAAGGAGGGTGCCGGGGCGCCGGCGGAGTGGGAACGGGTGTGGGTGTGGGCGCCCGTGGTGGTGTCGGTGCCGGGGAGGGGGCCGGTGGAGGCGGCCATGTGTGTTCTCCTGCTCTGTCGTTCCAGTGGTTCAAATTCGAATCACTTGCTCGTGGCGAGCGTACAGCTTGGTTTGAATTTGAACAACCGCGTACGATGGAGGCATGAAGGAGCCCCGATGGCTGGACGAGCTGGAGATGGCGGCCTGGCAGGGCTTCCTCGAAGCCGGCAACCGCGTCACCCGAAGGCTTGAGCAGCAGCTCAAGGACGAGGCGGGCCTGTCCCACCCGCAGTACGAGATCCTGGTCCACCTCGCCGAGGCCCCCGGCGGCGAGATCCGCATGACCGAACTGGCCGAACGGCTGATCACCTCCAAGAGCGGCCTGACCTATCAGGTCGGCCAGCTGGAGAGGCGGGGCCTGGTGCGGCGCCGCGCCTGCCCCACCGACGTCCGCGGCGTCTTCGCCGTCCTCACCGAGGAGGGGCGCGAACTGCTGCGCACCGCTGCCCCCGGCCATGTGGCGACGGTGCGCGAGGCGCTCATCGACGTCCTCGACCGCGAGGAACTCGCCGTCCTGGCGCGGGCGCTGGGCGAAGTCGGCCGGCGGCTGCGCGACTGAGCGGACGGCAGGAACGCCGTGCGGGCCCCGTCGCCGTACGGCGACGGGGCCCGCACCGGCGGTGTCCAGCCAGGTCAGCGGTACAGCTTGTCCACCGCCGTGCGCGTCGTCTCCTTGAAGTCCTTCACCGGGGCGTGCTCGAAGGTGCCCATCTGGCCCCAGGCGACGACCGTGACCGTGTGCCCGTCGCGCCCCACGCCGAACAGGTGGATCCCGTACTCGGACTCCGGCGGGATGGTGTGAACGCCGTAGACGCGGGCGCCCTCCTCGACATCGACGCGGCCGTAGTCCTTCCACTGGGCGGACGCTCCCGGGTGCCGCTCCCGGAAGTCCGCCGCGCAGTCGCGCACCGACGCCTCGGCCTCGGCGGCCAGCCTGCGGGCCGCGCCGACGCCGGAGGCGCGCACCGTGACCTGGACGGCACTGGTGTCCAGGTCCGTGTGGAACTCCCGGTGCCAGGAGCCCTGTTCGGGCAGAGCATCCTCCAGACAGAAGACCGGGTTCTCCGGAACCCCCGGTGCGACCTCGCCCGCGTACCACGGCGAGAACGGGTGCGGCGGAAGCTGCCCGGGGGAGAGGAAGGCGGGTGCGCCGGTCAGTACGGGCCCGGCCTGCGCCGTACCCGGAACGGTCAGCGCCACGGCCGCGGCAGCCACCGCCGTCACGGCGGCGGCGAGGCGGTTGCTGCGGGTGCGGATGGGCATCGTCTGCGTCCTTTCGTCCGGTGGCCGGTCGTCAGGTGGTCGGCGATCCGGCACCACGAGCCTGGGACGCCCCGTCGCCGGGCGGCAACACATTCCGGAACAAGCGGGACGCGGGAACGTTCGCGCCTAGGCTGACCTGTGGAAACGCACGTGCCTGGAACGCACTTCCCGGAACGGCGCGGACGAGGGGGATCGCCATGGGAGCCGCACGGGGGACGGAGGAGTTCGCCTCCTTCCTGAGGGAGTTGAAGGACCGGTCGGGCCACAGCTACGGCACGCTGGCGCGCCGGCTGCACACCAGCACCTCCACACTGCACCGGTACTGCAACGGCCGGGCGGTACCGGTGCAGTACGCCCCTGTGGAGCGGCTGGCGAGACTGTGCGGCGCGACTCCCGCGGAACTGCTGGAGCTGCACCGGCGGTGGATGCGGGCCGACGCGCTGCGCGGAATGGAACCGGAGCGGCCGGGTTCGGTGGGGCGCGTTCCCGAACCGGACTCCGAGCCCGAGCCCGAATCCGTGCCCGAGCCCGCTCCCCGGCGGAGCCGGCTCCGGCCCGGGCCCCGGTCCCGGCTCGGGCGGTGGCCGCTGCCCGCCGTCCCCACTGTGATCGCCGTACTCGCCGCGGTTCTCGCCGTCGCGGTCACCACCGCGGCGTACCTCCTCCCCGACCGCACCGGCCCGGAGCGCCGCACCGCTGGCGGGCCCGTCACCTCCGCGCCGGAGACGGGCGGCGGCGCCGACGCCATGCCGGCCCTCCCCACGTCCCCCTCCCTCCCCTCGCCCTCCCGGTCCCAGTCCTCGGCCGGGAAGGACGGGGAGGCCGGAGGCGGCGCGAAGCCGGGCCGCACCCCGAGGGTGGACCCCTCCCGGGATCCGGAGGGCGGCGACCGGGAGCGCGAGCGCGGCGGTGCGCCGGGATCGGTCCCGCTGAGCTGGTCCGCCCGCTCCCATGTGTGGCGGCACGGCTGCGGCCACAGCTACCTGATCGATTCGCCGCCCTCCCGGATCCCGCCGCCGCCGGCCCCGCAGGACGCTTCCTCCTGGGCCGGCGCCCTCGGCGCGGTGCACGGCGGCGAGACCATCGTGGAGGCCACCGTGTACGGCACCGGGACGGCCCCCGTCGTGGTGGAGGCCCTGCACGTCCGGGTGGCCGAACGCCGCGCCCCCCTGGACCGGCCGGTCTACCGGATGGACGACGGCTGCGGCGGATCACTCACCCCGGCCGCCTTCACGGCAGACCTGGACGCCCCGCGCCCGCAGGCGGAACCCGTGGACGGCTACGACGGCGAGGGCGGCCGGCCCCTGCCCGCCACCCGTCTGCCGTACCGCGTCACCGCCGACGACCCCCTGGCGCTGCGCGTGGAGGCACGGACGGAGGGCTGCGACTGCGACTGGTACATCGAGGTGGAGTGGAGCAGCGGCGACGACAGCGGCACCCTCCGCATCGACGACGGCGGCCGGCCCTTCCGCACCAGCGGCACCAAGGGCCGGCCGGAGTACCGCTGGGCGCCGGAGACCGGTATCTGGGAGCGCGGCTGACGTGCTGGTGCACAATCGACGCACCTCGCGCACCTCGCGCCATCCGATGTTCCGATCCGCAGCAGGAGAAGTGCCGTGCCCCTGAGCATCACCGTCGACCCGGAAGCCCCCGTCGCCCCCTACGAGCAGGTGCGCGCCCAGATCGCCGAGCAGGCCCGCGGCGGCGGGCTGCCGGTCGGCCACCGGCTGCCCACCGTGCGCGGGCTCGCCGGGGAGCTGGGGCTGGCGGCCAACACGGTGGCCAAGGCCTACCGCGCGCTGGAGGCCGACGGGGTGATCGAGACCCGGGGCCGCCACGGCAGCTTCATCGCCGCCGCCGGGGGCACCGCCGCCCGCGAGGCCGCCGCGGCGGCGCGGTCGTACGCCCGGCGGGCGCGGCGTCTGGGCCTGGACCGGGCCGCCGCGCTCGCCGCGGCCGAGGATGCGGTCGCCGCCGAGTACGACGGCCGGGACTGACACCCTCTCAGCCCGTCTCCAGCCGTTCCCGGGCCGCCATCAGGGCGAAGCCCAGCAGGTTGAGCCCGCGCCAGCGCGCCGGATCCGACGCCCGCTCGTCGTCCGCGGCCAGCCCGATGCCCCAGATCCGGTCCAGTGGGCTGGCCTCCACCAGCACCCGCCCCCGCGTGGTGAGCAGGAACGCCCGCAAGTCGCCGTGCCGCCCGAACTTGTGGACACAGCCCTCGACCACGATGCCGAAGCGGTGCCGGGCCCAGACCTCCTCGTCGAAGCCCCGCACCGCGCGGCCGGCGGCCTTGGCCGCGCCCGGCTCCACCGCGGTCAGGCCCCGATCCTCGGCCGCCGCGTCGCCGAACAGCCTCGCCTTGGCGGCCATCATCCAGTGCTCGGCGGTGGGATAGGGGACACCGTCCACGGTGAACGGCGAGGGCCACCACTGGCTGAGGCACCACGGGCCGGGCGAGTCGTCGCGCCGCCTTCGGGGCGGGGTGTGCCCCCAGAAGTGGAGGTACCTGATCCGCTCCCCGCGGGCCTGCCGCCCGGCCAGTTCCGCCACCGGATCGCCCGCGCGCTCCCCGGCGGCCCGGCGGGGAGGAGTCACAGGTACATCCCCTCGTCCGAACGCCCCGGCTGCGGCGGCACCGAGGCCGGGCCCGAGCCGCGGCGCAGCGCGTACAGCTCGGCCAGGGTCGCCCCGTCGCGGCCGACGCCCTCCTCGGCGCCGAGCCAGTTCACGGCCTCGGAGCGCGTCAGCGGGCCGACCTCGATGCGGGCCAGACAGCGCCCGGGGCGGACGACCGCCGGGTGCAGCCGCTCCAGGTCCTCGTTGGTGGTCAGGCCGACCAGGACGTTGCGGCCCTGGCCCAGCAGCCCGTCGGTGAGGTTCAGCAGCCGGGACAGGGCCTGGCCGGTGGCGTGCTTGGCCTCGCCGCGGATCAGCTCGTCGCAGTCCTCCAGGAGCAGCAGCCGCCAGCGCTCCCGGCCCGGCCGGTCCGGGGCGCCGTCCTCCTCGCCGATGGCGATGTCCATCAGATAGCCGACCTCGTTGAACAGCCGCTCCGGGTCGAGCACGCAGTCCACCTGGCACCAGTCCTGCCAGGAGCGCGCCAGCGTCCGCAGGGCGGAGGTCTTGCCGGTGCCCGGCGGGCCGTGGAGCAGCAGCAGCCGACCGGTGATGTCGTCCGGGGTGGTCTTCATCAGCCCGTCCATGGCCTCGGCGACCGGGGCGGTGTAGTTGCCGCGGATCTCCTCCCAGCTTCCGGCGGTGATCCGGCGGGTGGTGCGGTACGGGCCGCGCCGCGGGGAGTTGTACCAGAAGCCCATGGTGACGTCGTCCGGCCGGGGCGCGGGCTCGTCCTCCGCGTCCTCCACCGCGGCCTTCAGCGTCCGCTCGGCCAGTTCCTCGCTGACGGCCGTCACGGTCACGTCCGCGCCGCGGGACCAGCGGGAGACCAGCACCGTCCAGCCGTCGCCCTCGGCCAGCGTCGCGCCGCGGTCGCCGTCGCGGGCCGAGCGCAGCACGGCCGCTCCCGGCGGCAGCAGGGCCATGCCCTTGCGCACCCGTTCCAGGGAGCGGCTGCGGGCGTGCGGCTGCTCACCGGTGGTGAAGCGCCCCAGGAAGAGGGCGTCGATGACGTCGGAGGGGGAGTCGCTGTCGTCGATGTTGAGTCGGATGGGCAGCGACTCCTCGGTCGGCACGGCACGGCGGTCGGCACACATGGCCCCATGATCGGGCACGGGGGCCCCGTGCGCACGCAGGTTTCCGGCGCCTCACCGGGATTCGGCGGACGCTCAGCGCAGGACGACGGCCACGACGAGGGCGGCCAGCAGCAGGACCAGCAGACCGGCGACGAGTGCCAGCACCCCGCGCGGTCCCCGGTCGGCCTCCCAGGAGCCCGGCGTGTCCCGGCGTCCGCCGCTCCCGCCGCCCGCGCCCTCACCGCTCCCGTCCTCACCGGACGCGGGTGAGGGCGAAGGAGGAGAGGAGGAAGGGGAGGCGGCGGCGCGCGGGCCGCCGCCGGCCGCGGCCACGCGCAGCGGCCGTTCAGCTCCGGCGGCGTCCATGCGCTCGGCCGGGTCCGCCCGCAGCAGCCCCTCCAGCACCGGCGCCAGCGCGCCCGCCCGCCGCATGGGCGGCAGATCGGCGTCGGTGTACGCGGCGAGGGAGCGCAGGGTTTCCCCGGGAGTGCCGCGCCGGAACGGCGAGACACCCTCCACGGCCAGGTACAGCACCACGCCCAGGGCCCACAGGTCCGCGGCGGGGCCCGGGTCCTGGCCCCGTGCGCACTCAGGGGCGAGGAACTCGGGCCGGCCGACCGGCGCACCGGGCCGGTCGTGGGCCGTGCCGGTCTTCACCTGCGCGGTGCCGAAGTCGGTGAGGACGACCCTGTTGTCGTTGCCCAGCAGGATGTTGGACGGCTTGACGTCGCGGTGGGTGATACCCGCCTCGTGCGCGCTGCGCAGCGCCGAGGCGACCCCGGCGCCGATCCGCGCGGCGCCGGCCGGGGACATCGGCCCGTCGGCCTCCAGCACGGCGGCCAGCGACAGGCCCCGCACCAGTTCCATCACCACCCACAGGCGGCCGTCCTCGATCACCACGTCGTGGACGGTGGTGGCGTTGCGGTGGGAGATGCGTCCGGCCGTCATGGCCTCCCGCTCCAGGTGGGAGTAGAGGGCGCGCACCTCGGCCGGGGAGAGCTCCGCCGCCGCCCGCACCTCCTTGACCGCGACCTCGCGGCCCAGCACCTCGTCGCGGCCCTGCCAGACCACGCCCACCTCGCCGCGGCCCAGCTCGGCGGCGAGGCGGTAGCGGTCGGCGAGCAGCCGCCCGCTGTCACCGGTGTTCATCATCGTCCCCCGTTCCGGCCCCGCCGTGGGGCCCGTCGGATGCTGTTGTCTCGTACGGTGTTCGTCAACCCCCTTGCGGGGAAGGTGGATCGAGTGACCGGAATACCCGTGGGTCACGGTCGGGAGATAGGGTTACCCTGCCCGGGCCGGGAGCCCTCGTTTGGGTGGGGAGAGTCATGGAACAGATAACGGTACGCAGCAGGGCGCGGATCCCTGCGATCCAGTGCGGGAGCGGTGCGACCGGTTCGCGCCTGGACCGGCACTTGAGCGTGCTGGCGGGGCCCGCCGTCTCCCAGGATGACACGGCGGAGGCGGCCTTGCTCATGCGCGAACTGACCGCGCGCGACGCGGTGCACATGCGCTCCCGCAGCAGGGGCGCGCGGGTCTCCCTCTTCGCGCCGCTGCGGCGGCTGCGGCGCTCCCTCTTCGGGGGCCACGCCTAGAAGCCGTCCGACGGCCCGGCGCCGTGTCCGGCCGTTTCCGGAGCACCCCGGGCCGGAGCATGAAGGTTTCGGCTCAGGGCTCCGGGAGGCCGGCCTCCCCGCGGCGGGCCGGGCGTCACGGCCCGGCCCCGGCCGCCTCCCCGCACTCTCCCGGTACTCCGCTCCCGCGACCGGCGGCCGCCCGCCGCCGGTGGGAGCCGATTTCTCACAGCAGCGCCAACTGCCCCTCGGGTCCCTCCTCGCGATGATCCAGCACGGAGGCCGGGCGCCGCGCCGCCGAAGGCGGCGGCAGCACACCGGCCTCCCGCAGCGCGGACACCCCCACCGCCGGGCGCCCGGCCAGCCGGCCGGCGAAATCGGCGCGCGCCTCGCGCAGCCCGTCGAGGAGGGTGAGCGAGGTGATCAGCTCCAGCAGCTCCGAGGTCCACCGGGGTGACCAGGCATTCGGGCGCACCGCCGCCAGCGTGCCGGGCGCGGCCGGGGCCGTACGGCGGGCGAACCAGTCGGCGAGCACCCGGACGCCGCCCGACTCGAACTCCCAGGCACCGCGCGCCACCGGCGCTATCCGGCCCTCTCCCACCCACAGGGCCTCCTCCCGCGCGTCGTGGCGCAGCGCGTCCGGGGCCGGGTGCTCGGGCAGCGCGGCCCGCACATAGGGGCGCCGCCCGCCCGGCAGACGCGGGCGGGAGCCGTCACCGCAGCGGGCGCCGCGGGTGTGCGCCCGCAGCACCTCGCGGCCCAGCGCGACGCCCTCCCGCCACATCCCGGGGTCCGCGGTGAGCGGCACGGCATGGCCGCCCGGGGCGCCGGGGGCGGGGCGTACCGCGGCGGCCGTCCAGGCCAGCACGTCCTCGGCCGTCACCGGTGTGCCCAGCGTCCCGGCCAGCAGATCGGGCAGTCCGGGGGCGAGGTTGGGCTCGCGGCCGCCGGGGCGCCGGTACAGGGGGCGTACGCGGCCGGGGCGGGAGGCGGTGGCGACCGGGAGCAGTTCGGTGAAGACCGGTTCCGGGGTGGGGGAGCGGGGCGCGGCCGGAGGCTCGACCAGGAGGATCTGCCGCTCGTCGGCGACCCGCCACAGCTCCGGCCGGGCGGCGTCGAGCAGGCGGTGGTCCGGTATCAGCCACTGCCGGTCGTAAGGCCCGCACAGCACCCGCACCGGCTCCGGGCACGGCCCGTCCTCCCGGTCCAGCCGGCCGGTGGGGGCGCCCGCGTCCGCGGGGCCGGGCAGCCGGGGCACGGTGGTGCGGGTGGTGCGGGCGCGGGTGGGGACGAACAGCGCCTCGCGCTCGTCGCCGAAGGCCCGCAGCAGCGCGGCCCAGCGGGAGCGCAGCGACGCGTCGTCCGGCGCCGTCACCCAGTCCCGGCCCGGCCGGACCGTCCGGACCGACCAGGGCATCAGCTCGTCGAGCGGAACGTCCTGGCCGCTGTCGCCGCCCGTCCCGGCACCCACCGTTTCCCTCCCCGCTGCCCTTCCCGTACGGTCTGCCGCACGCATGCTACGGACGTGGACCGGTCCGGCGTGGATCAGTCCGCCTCCACGGTGACGGAGAAGGAGAAGCGGTCGCCGCGGTAGTGGATGCGGGCCACGTCCACCACCCGTCCGCTCTCGTCGTAGGTGACGCCGGTGTAGTGCAGGATCGGACTGAGCAGCGGCACCTGGAGCAGTTCGGCCGTCTCCGGGTCCGCCAGCCGCGCCTGGACGGTGTCGGTGATGCGGCTGATCCGCACCCCCACGGCGTCGCGCAGCACCTTCGTCATGGGCCAGCGCGCCAGGTCCTCCAGGTCGATGCGGCCGGCCAGTTCGGGGCGGACGAGGTTCTCCGCCCAGTTCGTCGGCTCGCCCGTCTCCCGGTCGCGGCGCAGCCGCCGGTAGGCCACCGCCTCGGCGAGGCCGGGGAAGTACTCGGCCAGTTCCCCGGGGACCGGCCCGGCGCTGTGCCCCAGCAGCACCGTCTCCTCGCCCGACTGCTGGGCCACGATGGCGTCCACCGAGCCGAGCAGCCGTACGGGGGACCCGCTGCGGGCGCTCGGCTCGATGAAGGTGCCGCGCCGCCGGTGCCGGGAGATCAGCCCCTCGTTCTCCAGCTCCTTGAGCGCCTGGCGCATGGTCAGGACGCTGACGCCGTAGTGCTCGGCGAGCCGCTCCTCGGTGGGCAGGCGCAGGGGCGCGCCGGGGGAGCGGCCGAGTATCGAGGCGCGCAGGGACTGCGAGACCTGATACCACAGCGGCAGCTTGCGGTTCAGCGCGAGAGAGTCGGGAGCGAAGGTGGTCACGGCGGCCTCCGGACGGCCAGGCTGGGTTGCCGGGTGTTGCCGGGCCGCCGCGTCACGGCACCGTGACGCGGCGGCGGTGCGGCGGTACGTCGTGGGTCACGGTACGCGCCATCCCCCTCGGGCGCGGCCCCTCACTCCCGGATCACTCCCGGAAATGGCGCTCCAGGCCCTGCCACACGTCGTCGTAGCCGTGCTGGAGGTGTCCGGCGTCGCGCGCCTGGGCGGTCAGCG
The DNA here is from genome assembly GCF_054072955.1 of Streptomyces sp. SS8. Taxonomy (NCBI): domain Bacteria; kingdom Bacillati; phylum Actinomycetota; class Actinomycetes; order Kitasatosporales; family Streptomycetaceae; genus Streptomyces; species Streptomyces sp. SS8. The sequence continues at coordinate 37,913 of NZ_JBSVCZ010000024.1, read as the reverse complement.
TCACCGGCCAGCGGGTCTCGAACATGAACGCCAGCCCGTCGTCAACCTTCTGCGGGACCAGCTCGGCGGCGCTGGCCCGGTCGAAGGTCTCGCGGTCCGGGCCGTGGGCGGACATCATGTTGTGCAGCGAGCCGCCGCCGGGGACGAAACCGCCGGGGCCGGCGGTCTTGGCGTCGTAGGCGCCCTCGATCAGGCCCATGTACTCGCTCATCACGTTGCGGTGGAAGTACGGCGGCCGGAAGGTGTCCTCGCCGACCAGCCAGCGCGGGGCGAAGACCACGAAGTCCACGCCCGCCAGGCCCGGGGTGTCCGAGGGCGAGGTGAGGACGGTGAAGATCGACGGGTCGGGGTGGTCGTAGCTGATGCTGCCGATCACGTTGAAGCGGCGCAGGTCGTAGACGTAGGGCACCAGATTGCCGTGCCAGGCGACGACGTCCAGGGGGGAGTGGTCGTAGGTGGCCGTCCACAGGCCGCCGCAGAACTTGCTGACCACCTCCACCGGGCCCTCCACGTCCTCGTACGCGGCGGTGGGGGCGAGGAAGTCCCGGGCGGCCGCCAGGCCGTTGGCGCCGATGGGGCCGAGGTCGGGGAGGACGAAGGGGCGGCCCATGTTCTCGCAGACGTAGCCGCGCACCACCGTATCCAGCGGCTCGACGCGGAAGCGGACCCCGCGGGGGATCAGCGCGATGTGGCCCGGTTCGGCGCGCAGCAGGCCGAACTCGGTGCGCAGCAGCAGGCCGCCGCGCTCGGGCACGATCAGCAGCTCACCGTCGGCGGAGCTGAACACCCGGCGTTCCATGGGGGCGTTGGCGGCGTACAGGTGGATGGCGACGCCCTCGCGCCGGGTGGCGTCGCCGTTGCCGCCCAGGGTCCACAGCCCGTCCAGGAAGTCGGTACCGGGGGCGGGGTCGGGCAGCGGGTCCCAGCGCAGCCGGTTGGGGTCGGGCTCGGTCTCGGTGAAGGGCGCGCCGCGCAGGGAGCCGCCGTCGGCGCGGACGAAACGGGGATGGGCGGCCGAGGGGCGGATGCGGTACAGCCACGAGCGGCGGTTGTGGGCGCGCGGCTCGGTGAAGGCGGTGCCGCTGAGCTGCTCCGCGTAGAGCCCCAGGGGTGCGCGCTGGGGGGAGTTGCGGCCGATGGGGAGCGCTCCCGGAACGGCTTCGGAGGCATGTTCGTTGCCGAAACCGGAGGAGTACGCCAGCCCCTCCGCGGTCTTGCGTGCCTGCTCGAAACCGCTTGTGGTGCCACTCATCGCAACGCTCCCGGTGCTCAGGGTTTCCTGTTGCCAACCATAGGAATGCAGGGGTCCGCCCGTCAACGGCGCGTCTTGGACGGGCGCGCCGCCGTTTCGGCTCCCACCCCTGGGCGGCCGGGGGGTGATCGGGCTAGGGTTCGCTTACCGGCCGGTCGGTATGTAGCCGCCGGACCGCACCGCCCAACCGGACACCGCTCACCAGGGGGACCGATGCCGGAGAGTGCCACCACACAGCCCAGCGCGCAGCCCGGCGCCCGGCCCGGCCCCGCCGCGGGCCCCGGCGCCCGCACCGCCCTGCGGATCTGCCCGCTGTGCGAGGCCACCTGCGGACTGGTCGTCACGGTCGCCCCCGGCGACGGCGGACGGGAGCGGATCACCGCGGCCCGGGGCGACCGCGACGACGTCTTCAGCCGCGGCTTCGTCTGCCCCAAGGGTGCTCTCCTCGGCGAGCTGGACGCCGACCCCCACCGCCTGACCCGTCCCCTGGTCCGCCGTGACGGCGAGCTGCGGGAGGCGAGCTGGCAGGAGGCGTTCGCGGCGGTCGCCGAGGGGCTGGGTGGTGTCCTGGCCGGCGGTGACCCCCGGGCCGTCGCCCTCTTCCTGGGCAACCCCAACGTCCACACCGTCGCCGGGGCCCTCTACCCGCCCCTGCTGGTCAAGACGCTGTCCACCCCCAACGTCTTCACCGCCTCCACCCTCGACCAGATGCCCAAGCACGCCTCCGGCGGACTGCTCTACGGCGACCCCCTGGCCATCCCCGTCCCCGACCTGGACCGCGCCGACCATCTGCTGATCGTCGGCGCCAACCCGCTGGAATCCAACGGCAGTCTGTGCACCGCCCCCGACTTCCCCGGCCGGCTGAAGGCCCTGCGCAGGCGCGGCGGCACCCTCACCGTCGTCGACCCGCGCCGCACCCGCACCGCGCGCCTGGCCGACCGGCACGTGGCCGTGCGGCCAGGCGGGGACGCCCTGCTGCTGATGGCGATGGTCCAGGTCCTCTTCGCCGAGGAACTGGCCGACACCGGAGCGGCCGGGGAGCACCTGGGCGGCGTGGAGGACGTGGCCCGGCTCGCCGCCGACTTCACCCCCGAGGCCGTCTCCGGCGCCTGCGGTGTCGAGCCGGAGGTCATCCGCGCCCTCGCCCGCGAACTGGCCGCCGCCGAGCGCGCCGCGGTCTACGGCCGCATCGGCAGCACCACCGTGGAGTTCGGCACCACGGCGAGCTGGCTGGTGGACGTCCTGAACGCGCTGACCGGCAACCTCGACCGGCCCGGCGGCGCGATGTTCCCGCTGTCGGCCACCGCCCGCGCCCCCCGCCCGCCCGCCCCGGGCCGGGGCTTCGCCACCGGCCGCAGGCACAGCCGGGTCAGCGGACACCCGGAGGTCAAGGGGGAGTTCCCGGCCGCCGCGCTGGCCGAGGAGATCGACACCCCGGGCGAGGGACGGGTGCGGGCGCTGGTCTGTGTCGCGGGCAATCCCGTGCTCTCCGCGCCCGACGGCGCCAGGCTGGAGCGAGCCCTGGCCGGGCTGGACTTCATGGTCAGCGTCGATCCGTACCTCAACGAGACCTCCCGCCACGCCCATGTGGTGCTGCCGCCGCCCCCGCCCTCCCGTTCCCCGCACTTCGACTTCAGCTTCAACGCCCTGGCCGTCCGCAATCAGGTGCGCTACACCCGCCCCGTGATCCCGCTGGGCGAGGGGGAGATGAGCGAGAGCGAGATCCTGGCCCGCCTGGTGCTGTGCGCCTCCGGCGCGCCCGGCGCCGACCCGGACTCCGTCGACGCGACGGTCGTCGAGCGCTCCCTTGCCGCGGCCGTCGCCGACCCCCTCTCCCCCGTCCACGGCCGGGACACCGCGGAGTTGACCAGCCTGCTGAACGGTGAGAGCGGCTCCGAGCGGCGGCTGGACATGATGCTGCGGCTGGGCCCCTACGGCGACGGCTTCGGCGCCGACCCCGGCGGACTGACCCTGGCGAAGCTGCTGGAGCACCCCCACGGCATCGACCTGGGCCCGCTGCGTCCCCGGCTGCCGGAGGTGCTGCGCACCCCCTCCGGCAAGGTCGAGCTGTGCCCGGAGCCGATCGCCGCCGACATCCCCCGTCTGCGCGGCTTCCTGGCGGACCGTCAGGGAGAGTCCGAGACCCTGGTGCTGGTCGGCCGCCGCCATCTGCGCTCCAACAACAGCTGGATGCACAACGTCCCCGGCCTGAAGGGCGGCAGCAACCGCTGCACCCTCCACGTCCATCCCGCCGACGCCGCCCGGCTCGGCCTGGCCGACGGCTCCCTCGCCGAGATCACCGGCGACGGGGGCACGGTCCGGGCGCCGGTGGAGGTGACCGACGAGGTGGCCCCGGGGGTCGTCAGCCTGCCGCACGGCTGGGGCCACGACCGGCCCGGCACCCGGACGCCGGTGGCCTCCGCCGAGCCCGGAGCCAACGTCAACCAGCTCCTGGACGGGCGGCTGCTGGACCCGCTGTCGGGGACCGCGGTACTCAACGGCTTCCCGGTCCGGGTGGTCCCCGCCGCGACGCCCGCCGACGCCGCTTCGGACTCCGCGGCGGCCTCCCCGGCCGCCGCCGGGTCCTCCGTGTGATCCACGGCATGCGCCGTCCTGCTGACACCCCAAACTAGCGCCGCTAGTTTGGGGTCATGCAGGCACACAACGGCATGTACATCGACGGACAGTGGCGCCCCGCCGCGGGCACGGAGACGATCGGGGTCGTCGACCCGGCCACCGAGGAGATCATCGGCACCGTCCCGGCGGGCACCGCCGAGGACGTCGACGCGGCCGTGGCGGCGGCCCGCGCGGCCCTGCCCGGCTGGGCCGCCACACCGCCCGCCGAGCGGGCGGCCCGGCTCGGCGCGCTGCGCGACGCCCTGGCCGCCCGCCGCGAGGAGATCGCGGCCACCGTCACCGCGGAGCTGGGCGCCCCGCTGTCCTTCTCGCGGGCCGTCCACGCCGATCTGCCCATCACGGTCGCCGGCACGTACGCGAAGCTCGCCGCCGAGCACCCCTTCGAGGAGAGGCTGGGCAACTCCCGCGTACTGCACGAGCCGGTCGGCGTCGTCGGCGCCATCACCCCCTGGAACTACCCGCTGCACCAGGTCGTCGCCAAGGTCGCCCCGGCCCTGGCGGCCGGCTGCACGGTGGTCCTCAAGCCCGCCGAGGACACCCCGCTGGTCGCGCGGCTGTTCGCCGAGGCCGTGGCCGAGGCGGGGATGCCGGCCGGGGTGTTCAACCTCGTCACCGGACGCGGCCCGGTCGCCGGGCAGGCGCTGGCCGAGCACGACGGCGTGGACATGATCTCCTTCACCGGCTCCACCGCCGTCGGCAGCCGTATCGGCGCGATCGCCGGCGGCGCGGTCAAGCGGGTCGCGCTGGAGCTGGGCGGCAAGTCCGCCAACGTCATCCTGCCCGGCGCCGACCTGGTGAAGGCGGTGAAGATCGGAGTGGGCAACGTGATGGCCAACGCCGGCCAGACGTGCAGCGCCTGGACCCGCATGCTGGTCCACACCGACCACTACGAGCAGGCCGTGGAGACCGCCGCCGCCGCGGCGGCCAAGTACGTCCCCGGCGACCCGACCGACCCCGCCACGCGCCTGGGGCCGGTGGTCAACGCCGGGCAGCGCGAACGCGTCACCGGCTACATCCGCACCGGCGTCGAGGAGGGCGCCACCCTCGTCGCGGGCGGCGCGGACGCCCCCGAGGGCGTGGACCGCGGCTTCTACGTGCGCCCCACCGTCTTCGCCGGCGTCACCCCCGAGATGACCATCGCCCGGGAGGAGATCTTCGGCCCGGTCCTGAGCATCCTGCGCTACGAGGACGCCGACGACGCCGCCCGGATCGCCAACGACTGCGACTACGGGCTGTCGGGCGCGGTGTGGGCCGCCGACGACGAGACGGCCGCCGCCTTCGCCCGCCGCCTGCACACCGGCCAGGTGGACATCAACGGCGGCCGGTTCAACCCGCTGGCGCCCTTCGGCGGTTACAAGCGGTCCGGCGTGGGCAGGGAGCTGGGCCCGCACGGCCTGACCGAGTACCTCCAGACCAAGTCCCTGCAGTTCTGAACGACGCGCCCGGCCGTCCGTCCAGCGGTCCGGCCGCCCGCCCGATCCGCCTGCCCGACCCCACCGCAAGCAGCCCGTCCGCCAAGGACGTGAGAGGAGACGCCACGTGGTCCGCGCCGTGGTCCTGCCCGCCGTCAAAGCCCCGCTGGAGATGGGGGAGATCGACCTGCCGGAGCCCGGCCCCGGCCGGGTGAGGGTCCGTCTCACCGCCGCCGGGGTCTGCCACTCCGACCTGTCGCTGTCCAACGGCACCCTGCGCCAGCCCGTGCCCGCCGTCCTCGGTCACGAGGGCGCGGGCACCGTGACCGCCGTGGGCGAGGGCGTCACGACCGTGGCCCCCGGCGACGAGGTCGTCCTCAACTGGGCGCCCGCCTGCGGGAGCTGCCACTTCTGCGCGAAGCTGGGCGAGCCCTGGCTGTGCACCGAGGCCAACGCGGCCAGCGGCGTCCCCTACGCCCGCTCCGCCGACGGCCGTGACCTGTATCCGGGGCTGGGCACGGCCGCGTTCGCGCAAGAGACGGTCGTCGCCGAGCGCGGCGTGCTGCCGCTGCCCGCCGGCGTGCCGCTGGCCGACGCGGCCCTGCTGGGCTGCGCGGTCCTGACCGGCTACGGCGCGGTCAACCACAGCGTCCGCCTGCGCGAGGGCGAGTCGCTGGCCGTCTTCGGCGCCGGCGGGGTCGGCCTGGCGGTGATCCAGGCGGCCCGGATCGCGGGCGCGGAGCGGATCGTCGCGGTGGACGTCTCCCCGGGCAAGGAGGAGCTGGCCCGCCGCGCCGGGGCCACCGACTTCCTGATCGCCTCCGACACCACGGCCAAGGAGATCCGGAAGATCACCGGCGGGCTGGGCGCGGACGCCGCCGTCGAGTGCGTCGGCCGCGCGGAGACGATCCGGGCGGCCTGGTCCTCCACCCGGCGCGGCGGACGGACCTCGGTGGTGGGCATCGGCGGCAAGGACAGCCAGGTCTCCTTCTCCCCGCTGGAGATCTTCCACTTCGCCCGCACCCTGTCCGGCTGCGTCTACGGCAACTGCGACCCCGCGCGCGACCTGCCCGTCCTCGCCGGGCACGTCCGCTCCGGACGGCTGGACCTGGGTGCGCTGGTCACCGACCGGATCGGTCTGGAGGAGGTGCCGGCGGCCTTCGAGGCCATGCTCGCCGGGCGCGGCGGCCGGGCGCTGGTGGTCTTCTAGGGCGTGCATGGCGCCGCCCCGCGGACGGGGCCTTCACAACACGCCCTGACCCGCCGGCCCATCGCCGTCCTCCGCCTTCCCGGACCGTTCCCGGTCCGGGAAGCGGAGCGCCAGCCCGTCGACGAGGGCGCGCAGGCCCGTCTCGAAGGCGCCCTCGTCGACGCGCTGCTGGTGCTCGGCCAGCAGATGGGCCTGGTCCAGGTGCGGGTAGTCGCGCTCGTACAGCGCCGCGTCGTCGACGAAGCCGCGGGCGAAGGAGCCCAGGGCGGAGCCGGCCACGAAGTACCGCATCAGCGCGCCGATGCGGGTGGCGTGGGCGCGCGGCCATCCGGCGTCCAGCATCGCGCCGTAGACGGCGTCGGCCATCCGCAGCTGGCTGGGGCGCCGGCCGGGTCCCTGCGCCAGGTACGGGACGATGTTGGGGTGCGCGCTGAGTGCGGCCCGGTAGGAGCGGGCCCAGGCCACCAGCGCCTCGCGCCAGTCGGTGCCGTCCTCGAACATCGACAGGTCGACATCGGCGCACACCGCGTCGGCCACCGCGTCCAGGATCTCGTCCTTGGTGCGGAAGTGGTTGTACAGCGACGGGCCGCTGACGCCCAGCTCGGCGGCGAGCCTGCGGGTGGACACCGCGGGCAGGCCCTCGCCGTCCACCAGCGCGAGCGCCGCCGCCACGATCCGCTCGCGGCTCAGCAGGGGGGTACGTGGGCGTGCCACGGATCACATCCTCGGGTCTCGTCCGGTATCTGTGAAGCTGCAACTAGCGCTGCTAGTTTATTGGGCATGGATCTGGAGCTGTCTCAGGAGCAGGCTGCCGTACGGCAGCTCGCCAAGGAGTTCGTCGACCGGGAGATCGTCCCGCACGCCGCCGAGTGGGACCGCGCCGAGAGCATCGACCGGTCCGTGGTGAAGTCCCTGGGCGACCTGGGCTTCCTGGGCCTGACCATCGACGAGGAGTACGGCGGGTCCGGCGGCGACCACCTGGCGTACTGCCTGGTCACCGAGGAACTGGGGCGCGGGGACTCCGCCGTGCGCGGGGTGCTGTCGGTCTCCCTCGGTCTGGTCGCCAAGTCGATCGCGGCCTGGGGGAGCGAGGAGCACAAGCGGCGGTGGCTGCCGGCCCTGTGCGCCGGCGAGGCGATCGGCTGCTTCGGCCTGACCGAGCCGGGCACCGGCTCCGACGCCGCCAATCTCACCACCCGCGCCCGCCGCGACGGCGGCCCCGGCGGCGACTGGGTCATCGACGGCACCAAGATGTTCATCACCAACGGCACCTGGGCCGACGTGGTGCTGCTCTTCGCCCGTACCGGCACCGAGCCCGGCCACAGGGGGATCACCGCCTTCCTCGTCCCCACCGACACCCCCGGCCTGACCCGCCGGGAGATCCACGGCAAGCTCGGCCTGCGCGGCCAGGCCACCGCCGAGCTGGTGCTCGACGGCGTCCGCGTCCCCGACGACTGCCGCATCGCCGAGGAGGGCAAGGGATTCTCCGTCGCCATGTCCGCCCTCGCCAAGGGGCGCATGTCGGTGGCGGCCGGCTGCGTCGGCATCGCCCAGGCGGCGCTGGACGCGGCCGTCTCCTACGCCGCCGAGCGCGAGCAGTTCGGCGGGCCCATCGCCCGCCACCAGCTCGTCCAGGAACTGATCAGCGACATCTCGGTGGACGTCGACGCCGCCCGGCTGCTGACCTGGCGCGTGGCCGACCACATAGACCGGGGTCTGCCCTTCGCCACCGAGTCCTCCGTCGCCAAGCTCTACGCCTCCGAGGCCGCCGTGCGCGCCGCCAACAACGCCCTCCAGGTCTTCGGCGGCTACGGCTACATCGACGAGTACCCCGTCGGCAAGCTGCTGCGCGACGCCCGCGTGATGACCCTGTACGAGGGCACCAGCCAGATCCACAAGCTGCTCATCGGCCGCTCGCTGACCGGGGTCTCCGCCTTCTGACGGCACTCCGGCCGCGCTTTGGCCGTGCTCCGGCGGGGCCCCGGCGGCGTCGAGGCGGCGTTCCGGCGGCCCCCGGCCACCTCCGCTCCCTAAGCGGCTGCTCAGCAGGCGTTGTATGGTGTTCGCCCGGCGGGACGAACGGGCGAGGTGCTGATGGCTGCGGAGACGGGAGCGGAGTCCGTGGAGAGCGCGGACGCCGGGAACGCCGGAAACACCGGGAACACGGCGAGGAACGCCGCCGACGGCGCCGGAGAGCCCGACGACTCCTGGGGCGAGGTGGCCCCCGACGCCGCCCGCCGGCTGCTGCTGGCGGCCGTCGAGGCCTTCGCCGAGCGCGGCTTCCACGCCACCACCACCCGGGACATCGCCTCCCGCGCCGGGATGAGCCCCGCCGCCCTCTACATCCACTACCGCACCAAGGAAGAGCTGCTCTACCAGATCAGCCGGGTCGGCCACGAGCGCTCGGTGCGCATCCTCACCGAGGCCGGCAACAGCGCGGTGGCCCCCGCCGACCGGCTCGCCGCCGCGGTGCGCGCCTTCGTGCGCTGGCACGCCGAGCGCCACACCACGGCCCGGGTGGTGCAGTACGAGCTGAACGCGCTGGCCGAGGAGCACTACGCCGAGATCGTCGCCCTGCGGCGGCGCAGCGAGGAGATCCTGCGCGGCATCCTTCAGGACGGGGTGGCCGCCGGGGACTTCACCGTCCCCGACGTCCGGGGCACGGCGCTTGCCGTGCTCTCGCTCTGCATCGACGTCGCCCGCTGGTTCCGCTCCGGCGGCACGCGCACCCCCGAGGAGCTCGGCGAGCTCTACGCCGGACTGGTGCTGAGGATGGTCGGCGTCCCGGCCGCCCCCGCCGGCGATGCCGCGGACGGGGACGGCCGGGGCGCGTGAGCCCGGCGGACGGCGGCGAGCGTCACAGGTAGTAGCGCACGACGCTCTCCGCGACGCACACCGGCTTCTCCCCGCCCTCACGCTCGACCGTCACCACCGAGGCGAACTGGACGCAGCCCTCGCCCACCTCGGAGACCTCCGTGATCCGCGCGGTCGCGCGCACCCGCGAGCCGACCGGCAGCGGGGAGGGGAAGCGGACCTTGTTCACGCCGTAGTTGATGCCCATGCGCACGCCCTCGACGCGGATGAGCTGCGGCACCAGCACCGGCAGCAGCGAGAGCGTCAGATAGCCGTGCGCGATGGTGGTGCCGAAGGGGCCGGCGGCGGCCTTCTCGGGATCGACGTGGATCCACTGGTGGTCGCCGGTCGCGTCCGCGAACAGGTCGATCCGCTTCTGGTCGACCTCCAGCCAGTCGCTGGTGCCCAACTCCTCGCCGACCGCAGCCTTCAGCTCGTCGACCGATGTGAAAACCCGGGGCTCCGCCATCGAAGCTCGCCTCCCCAACCATGCGTGGTGTCGGTGTGTCCGTGGTGTCGGTACACGCTACTAAGCGCTTGCTCAGCATGGTCGGGGGCGTCAGGCATGTCAACGGCCGTACCGCCTTCCGCGCACAGCCCGCCAAGCGCCGCCCGCCGAGTGCCCGCGACGCGTCACGGCGGGCCCCGGAAGATCCGGGACCCGCCGTGACGCGTCATGCTCCACCGGGCCGCCAGGGCCGCCCGCACCGGACGCGGGTGTCAGCCGCTGACCGCCATCCTTCCCGTGCCGCCGTGGGCCACCGCCCCCGGCCGGCGGGCCCGCAGGGCCCGCTCGGCGCTGTGCATCGCCCGCGCCGCACGCCGAGCCTCACGCGCCTCCGCGTCACGGACCAGCCGTCGCAGCACCTCCGCCAGCGGGGCGGGCGGTGCGGCGCCGGGATCCTCCACGGGCAGCAGCCCGCGGCCGCCCCAGCACCGGCGGTGCCAGGCGTCGCCCGGCGGCTGCCGGACGCCGAGGTGCTTCTGCTCCCTGCGCCGCCGCGCGAAGTCGCGCTCGTACGCCAGCCACACCTCCCGGGCCTCCTCCAACTCCTCCAGCGCGGCCACCAGCCGCTCCGGATCGGGGCTGCGGTCGTCGGGGGAGATGCCCGCACGGGCGCACAGGTGGTGCCAGGTGGCGCGGTGCCCGTAAGGGGCGAAGCGCTCCAGACACTTGCGCAGCGCCTGCCTGCGCTGGGACGGGTCTCTCTCGGGATCACGGACCTGTTCCGCCAGGGCATTGAAACCGGCCAACGCGTACCACCTCCGACGTAATCGACCACAGCCGTCATCGCTGGGACGTACCGGACCCTCCAATGGATCCGTGTGCCCCCGAATCTTCCGATGCCACATACCGACTGGTTAGTCTGTGCAGGAAATCGGTGGATCACCGGGAGCGGGCCGGAAACGGACACCGTCGGCGACCGGAACGGGACGAAGGGTGGGCACATGGAGGACCTGCGGGACTCTGGCGTCGTGGTGACCGGGGCGGGCGGCGGTATCGGCGCCGCCCTCGCCCGCGCCTTCGCCGCACGCGGAGCCAGGGTCGTCGTCAACGACCTCGACGCCGGCAAGGCCGAGACCGTCGCGCGCGAGATCGGCGCCACGGCGGTGCCCGGCGACGCCTCGGAGATCGTCCCCGCCGCCCGCGAGGCCCTCGGCGGCCGTATCGACGTCTTCTGCGCCAACGCCGGCATCGCCCCCGCCGGTGGCCCCGAGGCCACCGACGCCGTCTGGGACGCCGCCTGGGACGTCAACGTCATGGCCCACGTCCGGGCGGCGCGCGAACTGCTGCCCGAGTGGCTCGAGCGCGGCCGCGGCCGCTTCGTCGCCACCGTCTCGGCCGCCGGCATGCTCACCATGGTCGGCTCCGCGCCCTACAGCGTCTCCAAACACGCCGCCCTCGCCTTCGCCGAGTGGCTGTCGCTCACCTACCGCCACCGCGGGATCGACGTCCACGCCGTGTGTCCGCAAGGCGTGCGCACCGACATGCTCGCCTCCGCCTCCACCGCCGGCGACCTGGTGCTGAGGCCCACCGCCATCGAGCCGGAGGACGTCGCCCGCGCCACCCTGGAGGCCGTCGACGCCGGTCGCTTCCTGGTCCTGCCGCACCCGGAGGCCCGCCGCTACGCCGTCGCGCGCGCATCCGACACCGACAAGTGGCTGGACGGCATGAATCATGTGCAGCGGAAGCTGGAGACAATCCAGCGGGACCAGCAGGTCCGGTAAAGCACAGGAAGCAGGAGGAACCGCCATGACGAGCCCGGCGAACCAGCGGCAGGACGACGCCCCCACCCAGCCTGTCCCGCAGCGGCTGCTGGCCGCCGCCACCCGGCTGTTCGCCGACCGCGGCTACGACCGCACCTCCGTCCAGGAGATCGTCGAGGCGGCGGGCGTCACCAAGGGCGCCCTCTACCACTACTTCGGCTCCAAGGACGACCTGCTGCACGAGATCTACGGCCGGGTGCTGCGCCTGCAGCAGGAGCGGCTGGACGCCTTCGCCTCCTCCGACGCCCCCGTGGAGCAGCGGCTGCGCGACGCCGCGGCCGACGTCGTCGTCACCACCATCGACAACCTCGACGACGCCTCGATCTTCTTCCGCTCCATGCACCAGCTCAGCGAGGACAAGCAGAAGCAGGTACGGGCCGAACGCCGCCGCTACCACGAGCGGTTCCGCGCCCTGATCGAGGAGGGACAGAAGGCGGGGGTGTTCTCCACCGCCACCCCGGCCGACCTGGTGGTGGACTACCACTTCGGCTCCGTCCACCACCTCAGCACCTGGTACCGGCCCGGCGGGCGCATGACCCCGCAGGAGGTCGCCGACCACCTGGCGGACCTGCTGCTGCGGGCCCTGCGGCCGTAAATCCCCTGCAAGCCCGGCGTCTTACGGACCGACCACCCGGAGAACCCGGCACGACCCACGACCCGTGACACCGGATCCACGACCCACACGACCCACTACCCAGGCGGAGGCCTCAGGTGAAGGCATGGCGCGTCCACAGCAACGGCGAACCGCGCGAGGTGATGCGGCTGGATGAGATCCCGGACCCCGAGCCGGGCCCCGGCCGCCTCCTGCTGCGCGTACGGGCGGCGAACGTCAACTTCCCCGACGCGCTGCTGTGCCGCGGTCACTACCAGGTACGGCCCCCGCTGCCCTTCACCCCCGGCGTGGAGCTGTGCGGCGAGGTCGTGGCGGCAGGCGAGGGCACGTCCACCGCCACCGGCACCCGCGTCATCGCCCAGCCCGACCTGCCCCACGGCGCCTTCGCCGAACTGGTGGCGGTCGAGGAGTCCCACTGCGCCCCCGCGCCCGCGGCGCTGGACGACGCCGAGGCCGCCGCCCTCCACATCGGCTACCAGACCGGCTGGTTCGGCCTCCACCGCCGCGCCCGCCTCCAGGCCGGCGAGACCCTGCTGGTCCACGCCGCCGCCGGGGGAGTGGGCAGCGCCGCCGTCCAGCTCGGCCAGGCGGCGGGCGCGAAGGTGATCGGCGTCGTCGGCGGCCCCGAGAAGGCCGCGGTCGCCCGGGAGCTGGGCTGCGAGACGGTGATCGACCGGCGCGCGGTCGACGGCGTCAAGGGCCTGGCCCAGGCGGTCAAGGAGGCCACCGGCGGCCACGGCGCCGACGTGGTCTACGACCCCGTGGGCGGCGACGCGTACACCGCCTCCACCAAGTGCGTCGCCTTCGAGGGCCGGATCGTGGTCGTCGGCTTCGCCAGCGGCACCATCCCCAGCCCCGGCCTCAACCACGCCCTGGTGAAGAACTACGCCATCCTCGGCCTGCACTGGGGCCTGTACAACACCCACGACCCGGCCGCCGTCCGCGCCTGCCACGAGGAGCTGACCAGGCTCGCCGAACAGGGCGCGATCAAGCCGCTGGTGAGCGAGCGCGTACCGATGGAGGGCGCGGCCGACGCCGTCCAGCGCGTCGCCGACGGCACCACCACCGGCCGCGTCGTCATCCAGCCCTGAGCCCCTCCGGCCCGCCCGCCTGCACCGTGTGGCTCTGTCCGCGCGGGAACGGGGTCTGGCGCGACTTCCGTGAAGCGTGCACGCTGAGTGACGGCCGCCGCTCCAAACAGGCTTCGGGAAGTTGCCTGAAAACGACCGGAGCCCGTCTTGGTGTGGTCGACAGTGCGGCGTCGTGGAAGCGATGTCGCCCCGTCTGGAGGGCCTGCTGTTCCCGTCCATCGCGGACGTGTCGGTGCTGTCGCTGGATGTGAGCCACGAGGCGATACGCGTCAACGTCAGCAGTACGTCGGCCGGGGCGGCATGCCCGGACTGTGGAAGCGAGTCGTCCCGGGTGCACAGCTCTTACCTGCGGTTTCCCGCGGACGTGCCGAGCGGGGGACGTCTGGTGGTCCTCCGACTGCGAGTTCGGCGGTTCTTCTGTCCGCAGTCTTCGTGTGCTCGGCGGACGTTCGCTGAGCAGTTGCCGGGGCTGACCCGGCGGTACAGCAGGTGGACGGAGCGGTTGCGGTCGACTCTCGCCGCGGTGGGGCTCGCCCTCGCCGGCCGGGCCGGCGCCCGGATGGCGAGGGCCTTCGGGTTGTCCATCAGCCGCAGCGCACTCTTGCGGCTGCTCGATGTCTTGCCCGAACCCGCAGTCCCGGCCCTGCGGGTGGTTGGTGTTGATGAGTACGCCACACGCAAGGGACGGGTCTACGGCACGGTGCTCGTCGATGTCGAGACCCGTCGGCCGGTGGATCTGCTGCCTGACCGGGAGGCGTCCAGTCTGGCTGCATGGCTGGCGAAGCGACCCGGGATCGAGATCGTCTGCCGGGACCGCGCGCCGTTCTTCGCGGAAGGCGACGCAGGTCGCCGACCGCTGGCATCTGTGGCACAACCTCGGCCAGGCCGCTGAGCGGGCTGTCGCCCGCCACCGCCAGTGCCTTCGCGCCCTCGTCCCCGATCGCGAGGGGAAGGCCGATGAACCTGCGCCGCCCGAGGAGAAGGCGGGCTCGCCATGGCGGAGCGAGCGGTTCGCCAACCGGGTCCGAGCCAGGCACGCCACGGTCCACGCGCTGCTGGACGCCGGCCAGCCGCCGTTCCATTGGGCGCCAGCTGAACATGACCCACCGGACCGTCAAGAGCCTCGCCGACGCCGCCAGACCGGAAGACCTCTTTCGCGGCCAGTGGCAGCACAACAGGACCTCCGTCCTCGACGAATACAAGCCCTACCTGGACGAACGCTGGGGCGAGGGCTGGACCAACGCCTGGAAGCTCTGGGAAGAGATCGTTCCCTTGGGCTACCGAGGCAGCTACGGCCGGGTCAGCGCCTACCTGCGAGAGAAGCGCACCTCGCCACGGCCGGTCACCGCGCAACCGCCGGCACCCCGCGTGGTGACGAGATGGATCCTCAGCCGGCCCGAGATGCTGACCGAGATCGAACAGATCCGGCTCAAGGCCGTCCTGGCCAACTGCCCTGAACTCGATGCTCTGACCGGTCACGTCCGCTCCTTCGCCCAGATGCTCACCGAGCGGCAGGGCGAACGACTCCCGCAGTGGCTCGACGCCGTCCGCCAGGACGACCTGCCCAGCCTCCACACTCTCGCGGCCGGCATCGACCGAGACCGCGACGCGGTCATCGCGGGCCTTACCCTGCCCTGGAACTCCGGCGTCGTCGAAGGACACGTCAACCGGATCAAAATGCTCAAGCGCCAGATGTTCGGCCGCGCCGGCTTCGCCCTCCTCCGCAAGAGCGTCCTGCTGGCGGAGTGAGAGCTTCCCTGGCCTGCCAACGGCAGAGATCATGGTCGGTATGAATAGCCGGTCCGAGCAGGACACAACTGACGACAGCGACGTTCCTCGGCCGAAGTGGACCGAGGAGATAGACCTTCAGACCGTTGACGCTGCTGGCCTGGTGCGTCACGTCACCATCTGCCTCAGTGATCCCTCCACCGCTCTCATCGCGCTCCTCGATGCTCACTCACGCACAGAGTTCAGCGGGACCGACTATCTCGACTGCCTTTCCCAGGCCCGGCAACAGCTCGAACGTGACGGTCGCCTCCTGTGCTGCCAGGGAGCCCGCCCCAACGTCCACCCTTCCGGACAACTGCGACAGTTCACCAACGGCCGGCAGGCATACGTCCGCCACTCGGAACGGCAGAGCGAGGGCTCTGAGATAGTCGACATCTTCGCCCCGGCACCCCCCGAAGACGTCGTGAATCTCGACGACCAGCGAGCAGCAATAATCAGCTCCTGGAACGCCCGGCACCCGGGAAACCAGATCTGACCCCCTCACAGCCGCAGTCACTCTGCGTGGGCATCACGCAACTCGTGCCAGAGCCCGGGAACGGGGCAGCGGATGTGCACCGGTCTGGGAGGCAGCAGCCGCCCGAGAGGGAATCGAAATGTTCACCAGCCCGGTTGATCGCGTACCGCGGACCCACCGCCCATGCGGCGCGTCCGGTGTCACCGGGGATGTGCGCGCCCCCGGCCGTCCGGACAAACGGATGGCCGGGGGCGAGCGTGATGCGGCAGGATGCTCCGCATGGCATTGACCACCCCCGAGCTGCGCACCGCCCGCCTGCGACTGCGGCCGTTCACCGATGCCGACGCGGCGCCGCTCTACGCGCTGCACAGCAGCGCCCACGTG
Source organism: Streptomyces sp. SS8 (assembly GCF_054072955.1). Taxonomy (NCBI): domain Bacteria; kingdom Bacillati; phylum Actinomycetota; class Actinomycetes; order Kitasatosporales; family Streptomycetaceae; genus Streptomyces; species Streptomyces sp. SS8. Next base: position 21,951 of record NZ_JBSVCZ010000024.1, on the reverse strand, counting down.
CTGCGCTATTGGGACTCCCCGCCGTGGACCGAACCGGCCCGCGCCCAGCGCTTCATCGCGACCTGCCGGAGGATCGAGGAGGAAGGCACGGGAGCGCGGGTGGCCGTCGACCGCGTCTGCGACGGTGCGTTCATCGGCTGGTGCGGTCTGACAAACTGGAACCCGGACTTCCGCAGCGCGTCCCTGGGCTATGCCTTCGACGCCGCCGCGTGGGGCCACGGCTACGCCACGGAGACCGCGCACGCCGTCCTGCGGTGGGCGTTCGACACCCTGGACCTGAACCGCGTCCAGGCCGAGACCGACACCCGCAATGTGGCGTCCGCCCGGGTCCTGGAGAAGCTCGGTTTCGTCCGCGAAGGCACTCTCCGCGAGGACTGCGTCGTCAACGGCGATGTCTCCGACTCCTGGGTCTTCGGCATCCTCCGCCGCGAGTGGCACCCCACGGCCACGCCGACGGCCGGCCACTAGGACCGAGACCTGCCCCCGCCTTTCGGCCCGCACCCCTGCCGAAGTCACCGTGGGCCGCTCCGGCAAGCTCAGTGTCTTCGCTTGCCCCACCGGTCCCGGCCGTCCGCGCCGCTGGAGCACCCAGTAGCTCGCAGGGCCGCCTGATGGCCGAGTTCTTCGCCCGGGCAGGTTCCGCACGCATCCGGCCGGGGGCGCCGACTGCAACGAACGGGCGATCCGGTTCTATCCGAGCCGCGGCTTCGGGGTCGCAGGTGAGCGTTACCTCTGGCGAGGAAGGATGCCCACCCTGCCCATGATCCGCGAGGCCCCGGCAGTCGTCGCCATTTCCCGTGAACACCCCGAGCCGGGCCGAACAACATCCGCGGTCGACATGCGTCCGGCGTCGGTCGCGTCGTGCCGGACCGACTGCGGTTCGGGGTCGCTCAGCAGCCGGACGAGGCCGGAGGTGTCGAGAAGTGGATCACCGGTTGCGCTTCTCCGCCTCGTGCAGGCGCTCGGCGTCTTCAACAGCGCCCCACTTGCGCGCACGCTCGAAGTGGCGGCTGATGCGCGACTCGTGCTCCTGCCGCTCCGGGTGCGGGTCCGTCGCCAGCCGCGCGTGCAGCTCGACGTCGTAGCGGACGCCGTCGTAGGCGAGCTTCCGCCGTTGCAGGCCCTCGGGTGCGAACCCCGCCGCGCGGGCCACGCGGCAGGAGGCCGGGTTGTCGGTGCGGTGCCCCAACTCCAGGCGGAACAGGCCCAGGTCGGTGAAGCACCAGTCGGCCAGCGCCCGGCAGCCGTGGGACGCCACACCCCTGCCACGGGCGGCGGCGGCGGTGGTCCAGTAGGAGATCCAACCGGTGCCGTGCCGCGTGTTGACGCCGCCCACCGCGACACCGCCCAGAGCCGTGTCGCCGCCGTCGGCGACGGCGAAGCCGTAGGCCACTCCACGGCGCCACTGGTCCCGCCGCCGCCGGACCCACTGCTCGGCCTCCGCCGCCGTGGTGACGGGCGCGTCGGCCTGCCGCCCCATCACCGGCTCCGCGAACGCCTCCAGCACGGCGGAGACATCGGACAGCGCCCACGGACGCAGGCACAACCCGGCCGGTAACCGCAGTCGATCACGCATTCCACGGATTCTTCCGCCGGACCGGGCGAGGCGGCAACGCCGTCAGTCCCGGGAGGCGCCCTCGGGCCACAGCACTTGGACGGGGACGCCGGTGCGGAGGGCGTAGGCCACCACGTCCGCCGTGCCTCCGTAGCCGCGCGCCGGTTTCCCGTCCCAGACGGCGAGCAGCCGGTCCACCAGGCCGACGAGGATCTCGCTGCCCGCCTGGTGGGCGTGGGATCCGGACTCGACCAGCCCGGTGCGGTGCACCTCGGCCGCGCTCCCCAGCAGGCCGTCGTACACCGGGTGGTGCCACTCGGGCAGATCGTCGCGGTTTCCCCGCCTTTCGGTGCATGGGCCGTTGTCCCGTGCACCGTCGGCATCGCGCCCGGTATTCCTGGGTCTGACGGGAGGAGGCGGATACGGCATCAGAGTATGCTCCAGCGCATGCGGGTGTCCGATTCCCGCAGTCCCACGACGCGGCGTTCCACCTCTGCCAGGGAACCGGGGGTGTGGGCCGCCTTGCGGGCGTTGGTGGTGACCATCCTCAGCTCCCGGATGTCACGCAGGACCGGATAACCGGGCCAGCCCGTGACGTCGTAGCCATAGGCCCGGGCGAACCGCTCGTAGTGTTCGGTGCCGTGGCCAAAGCGGCGGCAGTGGATCTCGATGGTCGTCAGATCCCACTCCGGCTGACCCCAAGCCACGGTGTCCCAGTCGCACAGCACGGCGCGATCGCCGTCGTACAGGGCATTGCGGTGCTGAGGATCGCCCTGGAGAACGGTCTCGGGCAGTTCGTATACGACATCGGTGAGCTGCTTCTCCAGCTGATCCACACGCTGGGAGAGAAAGCGGACCGACTCCTGAGGCAGCGAGGTGATCGCCGCGAGGGAGGCCCGGATCGCCGACACGTTGTCCAGCGGCCTGAGACGGAACGGCGGGGCGGGCAGCCGGTGCAGGGCGCGCAGCGGCCCGGCGAGGCTGCCTGCGGTCATCGGCTTGCCGGGCTGGGGGAGGTACGTCCAGAAGGTGACCGGATGGCCGTCGATGACGACCGGCTGATCCGGGCCCGGATACAGCGGGACGGTCGGAAAGTCCCGCTCCATCAGCCACCGGACGAAGCGGACGGTGCTCTCGACCCCGGCCGGGTGCGAGCCCCGCCGCGCGATCTTGACGACGACGGGCATGTGGGCGAGGCGTACGACGGCATTGGTGTGGCCGCGCAGCAGCACCGCGCCGGTGCCGTCCAGCCCGGCCGTCTCGCAGGCGCGTTCCAACACGTGTCGCAGCTCGGATTCGGCGAACCCACCGTGGCGGGGCAGCGGTGCAGTCATGGACCAAGGCTGGCCGAGGGTGCGCATGCCTGTCACACCGTCCCCGGAGGAAGCGCCAGGATCTCGCCCAGTTCCCGCACGGCTCGGGCGGACCTCGCCGAGGGTGGCAGCGCCTCGATGACGTGCCGTGCCCGTGCTCCCAGGATCGTCGTCCGATGGGCCGGGGATGCCTGAAGGTAGGCCGCACCCGCCAGTCTGCACGCCTCTGTCAGGTTCTTCTCACGGGCGAGGCAGATGGCCTGCTCCAGTCTGAGTAGCGCGGGGTCGATACCGCTGTGGCTCGGATACAAGGACAGTGCCCGCTGCTGAACTTCACGGGCCTGGCGGCTGCGGCCGAGGAAGGTGTACACACCGCTGAGGTAGAGCAGCAGCCGGCGCTCGGGGAAGGCGAAGGCGTCCTCCACCGGTCCGTGCTCGCACTTCTCGAACACACTGCGCGCGTTGCGAAGCGCCTCTCCCGCTCCCGAGGCATCGCCCTGCCTGGCGAGTGCGCGTGCCTCGGCGGCTGCGGCGAAGGCACCCGTGACGCTGAAACGGTGGCGCAGCAGCAGACGGGCTTCCCGGGCCAGCGAGATCGCGGACTCCAACGGGCCGTAGTAGGGCAGCATCGCCGCCTGAGCACGCACCCTGGCGCGGATCTCGACGTTCCCGCTGTCATCCGCCGCCGTACGGGCCGTGGCGTACCACGCGCGGGACTGCCTGAGGCGGCCGAGCTTCATCAGGCAGTCGGCGACGAGGGTCGCCAGAAGCGCGATCGTCTCCGACAGCCGCACCTGCGCCGCGGCCGGTTGCCGCTCGGCCGCCAGCATCCGGACTTCTTCGAGGTCCGCGAGCAGTACCCCCAGCATCGCCTCCGGCGGCGTGGAGATGTACTGAGTACGCAGCCACAACAACCGCTCGTCCAACAAGTCGAGTTGGCCGTTGCTCACGCTGGTGGACGCCAGCGTTCTGTCGACGGACCGGCGTACCGCTCCCGCCATGTGCTCGATGGGATCGGCCGGGAAACCGGTGATCGTGTCGCCTTCCGAACGGGCGGCGGAAAGGCCTCTCACCGCGTTCCCCTGAACGTACCCCGATGACGAACGGGGAGTCGGGGCCTTCAACTGAGAGGAGTGGCGGTAATCCCCGACCAGACCGATGCCCTGGGAATCGGTCCGGTACAGACGGCAGAGAAGATCCACCGTCGTTACTCTGGGACGGCGATCCGCACGCTTCTCCCACAGGGCGAGCTGATCCTCGTCCACTTTCGGCGGCGAGGCCACGCTCGCCTCGGAGCACATGCGGTGGAACTCGGCCACGGCGGTGCCCAGCGTCCAGCCACGGGCCAGCCGGTGCGCCCGTAACCTGCTCACTCCGCAGCAACCGTGGATGGCTTCCGACCGTGCTGTCCAGAACGAGCAGTTGTACCGCTACGAGATCACCGCCGCCCTGAACGCCGTGGTCCGCGCCTGCCAGGACATCGTCACCGAACACAGCCACCGCGGCTTCTGGACGCCCCACACCAGCACCGAGCCGACCCCCAACCACCGAGACCTGATCGAGGCGGCCCGCCGCGATGTCCTCGACCGCCTCCAGATGGTCATCCACTGCGCCGAGACGGTCGCCTACACCATCGAGCACGACCGCCGACGCCGGGCCGACGAGTCGGCCGGGTAGTGACAACTCCCCAACGACAAGGCCGTGCGCCGGAGATTACGATCGCAACATGGAGCCCGACCAGGACATCACTGCGACACGGGAGCCCCTGCCGCCCGGTCTTCCGGCCGGATACGTGCTGCGTCACGCCCTCGCGACCCCACTTCCGCTGCTGGCTCTGATCGCCGCTGCGCTGGGGGTGGTGAGCCTTATGAAGATCACCCCGTATCCGTGGGCGGCTCTGGTGTACGGATTCACCGTGGTGCTCGTCAGCTCGTGGGTGCGGCGCGGCGCCCGGAAGCGGTGGTCGGCGGGAACGGGGAATCCGGCCACCCGGGGGCAGTAGGAGGCGGCCGGGGTTGACGACCGCCGTTGGGCAGTTCACGGGCCATGGCGTTGGTCCCTGGAGAGGTCCTGGGGCGGAGAGACTCTGCGCCGCCTCTTCGGTTCCTGATCGGCCCGAGTACGGTACCGCCTCGGGCGCTCCGTCCATGGACGGCCGTACCAGCGGCCTTGGCCGAGGGGGCGGACTGCTGCGGAAGTAGGGGGGCGGCATGCGAGATCTGTTCGACGATCCCAGATGGGCGTCCTTCTTCGCTTTCCTCTGGTTCTGGACGGCGGCAAGCACCGGAAGCGAGTTGTGGGTTCGAGCCGGGGCCGCTTTTCTCTCCGGGGTCTGGGCGGGAGCCGCCGTCGGAAGCGTCGTCAAACGGAGGCGGGAACGCTCCCCTTCGCCCTCCGGCGCCGACGAGTGACACCACGAAGCATCGTGATTGCAGGTGTCTCAGGCGCCCCTCGGTTCGGCCCGGCGGTGTCGACCCGCGCGCCCGCCCCGCCGCGAACCCCGGTCCACATCGGTGCACTCTTCCAGGGAAGGGGAGTCATCCCCGTCCGGGCTCCGCAAGGCGGTTGAAGCCGGCGAGGCGGGGCGAGACGGTGAAGGGGAAGGACTCGCCGCCGGGGGTCTTGAGGGCGGCGACGATGTCGTGGTCCGGTTCGCCGAACACCTCGAAGCGCTCCACGGTGCAGTGCTCCATCACCTCGCGGATGTACGGGTCCGACAGCCGCCAGTGGGTGCGGATGGCGTCGGAGTCGCGGTAGAGCTGGAAGCTGTGCGCCAGCATCCGCTCCTCGTCGATGAAGACCTCCACCATCAGCTGGGGGCCGTGTTCCCGGGCGAACGCCACCGCCTGCGCGATGGCGCGGCGGAAGCCGTCGAGGTGGCCGTCGGTGATGCGCATGGTGTTGCGGAAGAGGATGGTGCCGCTGCTCGTGGTGTCCATGCGCTTGAGTCTCGTACCTCAAGCGAGGTTGAGGTCAAGACGGAGCCTGGCAGGAGACACCGGCCACGTGAGGAGCGGCCTCCGCCGGCCCGGCACGTCGCCGGCTGCCAGACTCGCTCCATGCGGAGGATCATCGAGGACATGGCCGGCCGTCTGGCCGAGGTGCCGGGCGTGGCCGGGGTGATGCTCGGCGGCAGCCGGGCACGCGGCGAGCACCGGCCCGGATCGGACTGGGACCTCGGCGTCTACTACCGGGGCGAGCTCGATCTCGCCGCCCTGCGCGCGCTGGCCGGTCCCGGGGTGGAGGTGGCCGGCCCGGGCGGCTGGGGGCCCTGGGTGAACGGCGGTGCGTGGCTGCACGTCAACGGTGTGGCGGTGGACTGGATCCTGCGGGACCTGGACCGGGTCGAGCGGGTGTGGGCGGACTGCCGGGAGGGCCGGTACGAGGTGGGCGTACAGGCCGGGCACCCGCTCGGATTCTGGTCGCCGTGCTATGCGGGCGAGGTGGCGCTCGGCCGGGTACTGGCCGACCCGTTCGGTGAGTTGACGGACCTTCGGCGCAGGACCGCGGTCTACCCCGAGCCGCTGCGGGAGGCGCTGATCGCGGCGGCCTGGGAGGCGGAGTTCCTGGTCGGTGCCGCGGCGAAGGGCGCGGCAGGAGCGGACACGCTCTACGTCTCGCTCTGCCTGTCCCGGGCGGTCGGTGTGCTGGTGCAGGCGGTGTTCGCCGAGGACCGGCGCTGGTGCCTCAACGAGAAGGGCGCGCTGGCCGTCGCCGAGACACTGCCGGCCGCGCCGGCGGGCTTCGGCCCGCGAGTCCGCCGCCTGCTGGGGGCGCCCGGCGAGACCCCGGAGTCGCTGGCGGCGACGGTGGCCGGGGCGCGGGCGCTGGTCGGGGAGACCGTCGCCGCGCTGCGGAACCGCACCGGGTGACAGCGCCTGCCCCGAGCGCGGGGCCCGCGCGTGCCGCGGGCCACCCGCCGAAGTCCCGGCGGACCGCCGCACCGTTCAGGCGTACAGATCCTCCAGGCCGATGAGCAGTACGTCGCCGTCGCGTGCCGCCTCGGCGCGCAGGGCGTCGCTGAAGCCCGCGCCGCTGAAGCAGGCCAGCCGGCACCCATCGGTGTCCGCCGCGCCCCGCTCGGTGAGGATCTCCCGGGCCCGCCTGAGCCTCTCCAGGTGCTTCACGCCCATGACCGTGCCCCACTTGGCCTCGCCGAGCAGGGCCACCGACGGTCTGCCCGCCCCCGATCCCGGTTCGACCGCTGCCACGTCGATCTCGATCTGCCTGCGCGCCGCCGGGTCGGTGACGACGCCGCTGCCCACCTGCCCGGGGAAGGAGTCGAGCAGGGCCTGCCCCGGGCCGAGTACGTACTCGCGGCACACCGCCTCGAAGTGCGGTCCGGCCACCTGGGAGGCGAAGCGTTCGGCCGACCGCTCCCACACCTGTGCCGCCTGGCCGCTCTCCAGCCGCGCCCAGGAGGGGCGCATCACGGCCTCGTAGAAGGTGATCAGCGGCTCGCTGATGCGGTAGTACGACTTCCCGGCCCGGAAGACGTCCGCCTCGCGGACCAGCAGATGGCTGTCCTCCAGGACGTGGAGGGGGTGGGAGATGTCCACCGACTTGCGGCCGATGTAGCCCGCGATCGCGCCCCGGGAGGTGTTGCCCTGGGCCACCGCGGCGAGGACCGAATGGTAGAGCGCGGTGTCGCGGATGTCCGCCTCCTCGGCCAGCAGGTACCGGGCCTCCCGGAAGAGCGGGCTGAAGGGGGAGAGGACGGTACGGCAGAGCCAGCCGTCGAACTCCTCCAGGCTGCCGGGAACGTCGTCCGCCAGGAACTGCCGCCGGTACGCGGGCGTGCCGCCTAGGACGGCGTGGAGCCGGGCCGCGAGAGCGGGCTCGTCCGCCACGCCCCAGAAGTCCGCCGCCTCCCGGTATCCGAAGGGCCTCACGACCAGCTCCAGTTGGGCCCGGCCGCGCAGGGGGGCGGCGCTCGCCAGCAGCCCGCCCATGACGGACATCGCCGAGCCGCACAGCAGCAGCCGCATCCGGCTCTCCCGCACCTGGAAGCGGTCGATCTCCCGCTGGATCAAGGAGGGGAGCTCCGGAGCCGTCTTCACCAGATAGGGGAACTCGTCGATCACCACGAGCACCGGCCCCTCGCCGCGCTCGGGCAGGGCCGGCCCGAACAGGTAGGAGATCGCATCGTCCCAGGTGGCGAAGGAGAACGGGGCCGGGGAGCCGGTGTACTCGGCCAGGGCGGCGCCGAACTGGCGCAGCGACTCCGCGGCGGTCGCGGTCGTGGCCCCGAAGTAGAAACCGCCCCGCTGCTCCACGAGGGCACGCAGCAGATACGTCTTGCCCATGCGCCGCCGGCCGCTGACGACTCCGAGCATGGCGTGCGGCAGCGGGCGGGCCGCGAAGGCCGCGAGGCCGTCCCATTCGGCGCCCCTCCCGAAGACGTGGGGCGGTTTGGCGGGCGGATTCGGGCTCGGCATCTCACTCCAGGTGTTAGGACTACACTCCTAAGGAGTGTAGTCCTAACACCTTCGCGCGCCCTCTGGGCGCGGGGCCGTCAGGACTGAGCAGGCGCGAAGCGCTTCAGCTCGCGGCGGGCCAGGGAGCGCTGGTGGACCTCGTCCGGGCCGTCGGCGAGCTGGAGGGTGCGGGCGCCGGCCCACAGCTCGGCCAGCGGGAAGTCCTGGCTGACGCCGCCCGCGCCGTGCAGCTGCACCGCGCGGTCCAGGATGCCCACGACCGTGCGCGGCACCGCGATCTTGATGGCCTGGATCTCGGTGTGCGCCCCCCGGTTGCCGACGGTGTCCATCAGCCAGGCCGTCTTGAGTACCAGCAGCCGCAGCTGCTCCACCGACACCCGCGCGTCGGCGATCCACTGCTGGACGACGCCCTGTGCGGCCAGCGGTCTGCCGAAGGCGGTACGGGTGCCCGCACGGCGGCACATCAGCTCGATCGCCCGCTCGGCCATGCCGATCAGCCGCATGCAGTGGTGGATGCGGCCCGGTCCCAGCCGGGCCTGGGCGATGGCGAAGCCGCCGCCCTCCTCGCCGATCAGGTTGGCGACGGGGACCCGCACGTCGTGGAAGAGGACCTCGGCGTGGCCGCCGTGCCAGTGGTCCTCGTAGCCGTAGACCGTCATCGCGCGGCGCACCTCGACGCCCGGGGTGTCGCGCGGGACCAGCACCATCGACTGCTGGCGGCGGATGTCCTCGCCGTCCGGGTCGGTCTTGCCCATCACGATGAAGACCGCGCAGTCGGGGTTCATCGCCCCGGAGATGTACCACTTGCGGCCGGTGATGACGTACTCGTCGCCCTCGCGCCGGATGCGCGTCTCGATGTTGGTGGCGTCGGAGGAGGCGACCTCCGGCTCGGTCATGGCGAAGGCCGAGCGGATCTCCCCGGCCAGCAGCGGCTTCAGCCACCGCTCGCGCTGCCCGGCGCTGCCGAACTGGGCCAGCACCTCCATGTTGCCGGTGTCGGGCGCGGCGCAGTTGGTGGCGGTCGGGGCGAGCTGCGGGCTGCGGCCGGTGATCTCGGCCAGCGGCGCGTACTGGAGGTTGGTCAGTCCGGCGCCGTGCTCGGCGTCGGGCAGGAAGAGGTTCCACAGGCCGCGCTCGCGGGCGGCGGCCTTCAGCTCCTGAACCACCGGCGGGGTGCGCCACGGGGAGTCCAGCGCCGCCCGCTGCTCCTCTGCCACCGCCTCCGCCGGGTACACGCGCTCGTCCATGAAGGCCAGCAGCTTCTCGCGGAGCTCCTCGGTGCGTGCGTCGAATCCGAAGTCCATGGCGGATCAGCCTTCCTGCAAGGTGGTGAGGCCCTCTGAGACGAAGAGGGGGACGAGTGCGCCGATGCGGTCGAAGCCCGCGCCGACGGTCTGCCCGAGGGTGTAGCGGTAGTGGATGCCCTCCAGGATCACGGCGAGCTTGAAGTAGGCGAACGCCGTGTACCAGGCGATGCCGGAGACGTCGCGGCCCGATGAGGAGGCGTACCGCTCGATCAGCTCCCGCGCGTCGGGGTGGCCGGGGGCCTCGCGGGTGGTGGCGATGGGGGCGCCGGGGATGCGCTGCTGGCTGCTGTACATCACCAGCAGGCCCAGGTCGGTCAGCGGGTCGCCGAGGGTGGACATCTCCCAGTCGAGGATGGCCGCGATCTCGTCGTCCGCGCCGACGAGCACGTTGTCCAGGCGGTAGTCGCCGTGGACGATCGCGGGGGCGGGGGAGGCGGGCATCCGGCTGCCGAGCAGGGCGTGCAGCTCGTCGATGCCGGGCAGTTCGCGGCTGCGGGAGGCGTCCAGCTGCTTGCCCCAGCGCCGCAGCTGCCGCTCCAGGAAGCCCTCGGGGCGGCCGAAGTCGCCCAGGCCGACGGAGTCCGGGTCCACCGAGTGGAGCTTGACCAGGGCGTCGGACAGGCCCAGGACCAGTTCGCGGGTGCGCCCGGGGCCGAGCGGGGCGAGCTGCTCGGCGGTGCGGTAGGGGGTGCCCTCCACGTACTCCATCACGTAGAAGGGCGCGCCGAGGACGGCGGTGTCCTCGCACAGCAGCACCGCGCCGGGCACGGGTACGCCGGTGGGGCCCAGGGCGTTGATCACCCGGTGCTCGCGGGCCATGTCGTGCGCGGTGGCCAGGACGTGGCCCAGCGGAGGGCGTCGCACCACCCAGCGTGAGGCCCCGTCGCTCACCTTGTAGGTGAGGTTCGAGCGGCCGCCCTCGATCAGCTCCGCGCTCAGGGGCCCCCGGACGAGCCCCGGGCGCTCGCCGTCCAGGTACGCGCGCAGGCGCGCGGGATCGAGGCCCGGTGGGTGGTGCTCGGTCATCGGCAGGCTCCTCGGCGGGAAGAGGGTGGTCGTACGTACCGGGCAATGATGCCGACCAGTCGGTATGGAGTCCAGAGAGGTGCCCGAAAAGAGAGCCCCGACACCGCTCGGAGGCGGCGCCGGGGCCTGCGGTACGGGTCAGCGGGGGACGGCGGCGACGGCCAGCTCCGTGACCTCGTCCGGCGTCCCGTCGATGGAGACGACCGCGCCCGCCTCGTCCGCGTCCAGCGCCTCCAGCGTCTCGAACTGGGACTTGAGCAGCGCGGACGGCATGAAGTGGCCGGTGCGGCCCGACAGCCGCTCGCCGATCAGCTCGGGCGAGCCGTCCAGATGGAGGAAGAACACATCCGGCGCGGCCCGGCGCAGCCGGTCACGGTAGACGCGCTTGAGGGCGGAACAGGTCACCACACCGCCGTCGGCGCCCTGGGCCTTGAGCCAGGCGGCGATCGCGTCCAGCCAGGGCGCGCGATCGGCGTCCGTCAGGGGGACGCCCGAGGCCATCTTCGCCACGTTCTCCGGCGGGTGGAAGTCGTCGGCCTCCGCGTACGGCACCCCCAGCCGCTCCGCAAGGGCCGTGCCCACCGTCGTCTTCCCGGACCCGGACACACCCATCACCACGACGAGCGGACTCACCACAGCCACACCACCACTCCAAAGATCGGCACGGACAGCGTACAGACGGCCGCCGCGTACGCCGTGCGTGTACCCAGCGGGCCCGGCCGGGGCACATCCAGCGCGCGGATGCGACGGTGGGCCAGGCCCAGGAAGACCAGCCACACCAGCGCCCCCAGCGCGGCCGGGGCGTAGGCCCGGGGCGGCCCGCCGTCGTGCAGCGTCCCGCGGGCCAGCAGCGCCACCACGGCCGCGAAGGCCAGGGTGGTGCGCCGCCACGCCATCCGGGTGCGCTCCGGCTGCGCGGCCGGATCGCGTACGGCCGCCCCGGCCGTACGCGATCCGTTCCCGCGCGCCCCGACCCCGGCCGCCCCGTCCCCGCGCGGGCGGCGGTCCGCGCTCACCGGCCCAGCTCCCCCAGCAGCACCCCGGCGACCACCACCAGCGCGGCCACCGCCGTGCCCAGCGCCAGCAGCACGGGGAAGCGGGACAGCGGCAGGTCCTCGCCGCGCCGCATGGCCCGCTCGGTGCGCAGCCAGTGGTTGACCGCCCGCACCGCGCACAGCGCGCCGCCCGCCAGCAGCACCACGGCGATCGCCGCCCGGGGGCCGGGGCGGATCCCGGTCAGGAACTGGTCCACCGCCAGGCCGCCCGCCACCAGCGCCAGCGCGGTGCGGATCCACGCCAGGAAGGTCCGCTCGTTGGCCAGCGAGAAGCGGTAGTCGGGGGTGGAGCCCTCGGCCCGCATCCGCTCCGGCGCCAGCCACAGCCGCAGCGGGTCCCGCAGTCCGTACCAGAGCCGCTTGATCATGCTCCCGACACTACGCGGGGCCCCCGCCCCGCTCCCGGTGCCACTCCTGCAGCCGCCGGTGGCACTCCAGGCCGTCGGGTACCACGTCCCACTCCTCCAGCAGCCGCTCCACCTCGTCCTCCGGCAGGAAGTCCCACCAGGCGATCTCCTCGGCCTGGGGGCGCACCGGCAGCTCGCACCGCACCTCGTAGACGGCCAGGAACCAGGTATGCTCCGGCGACTCGTACAGGAAGGTCAGCCGGTGCTCCGGATGCGGCAGCCCGCTCACCCCCAGCTCCTCCCCGGCCTCGCGCAGCGCCGCCTCGTCATAGCTCTCGCCCGCGCCGACCACGCCCCCGACGACCAGGTCGTACATCGAGGGGAAGACCAGCTTCTCCGGAGTGCGGCGGTGCACGAAGATCCGGCCCTCGGTATCGCGCACCCGCACCGACACACACCGGTGCCGCATCCGCCGGGCGGTGGCGACGCCGCGCCGGGCCCGGCCGATCACACGGTCGTACTCGTCCACGACGTCCAGCAGTTCGTCCGCGGATCTGCCCGCCGTCTCCTCACTCGTCATCCGATCATCAAAGCAGCCGGCCAGGGGGTGCCGCGCCTCCGGGCGGCGGGTTACTCTCCGGTCACCAGCGGGACGGACCGAGGAACGGATGGGCCGATGGCGTACGACGCCGATGTGATCGTGATCGGGGCGGGCCTGGCCGGGCTCGCGGCCACCGCCGAACTGGCCGACGCCGGGCGGAAGGTGATCCTGCTCGACCAGGAACCCGAAGCGTCCCTGGGAGGCCAGGCGCACTGGTCCTTCGGCGGGCTGTTCCTCGTCGACTCGCCCGAGCAGCGCCGTATGCGGGTGCGCGACAGCCGCGAGCTGGCCTGGCAGGACTGGCTCGGCACGGCCGGCTTCGACCGCGAGGAGGACGCCTGGCCGCGCCGCTGGGCCGAGGCGTACGTCGACTTCGCGGCCGGGGAGAAGCGCGCCTGGCTGCGCGCCCAGGGCGTACGGCTGTTCCCCGTCGTCGGCTGGGCCGAGCGGGGCGGCTACGACGCCCGAGGCCACGGCAACTCGGTGCCGCGCTTCCACATCACCTGGGGCACCGGGCCCGGCCTGGTCGAACCCTTCGAGCGGCGGGTGCGGGAGGCGGCCGGGCGGGGCCTGGTGGACCTGCGCTTCCGGCACCGCGTCACGGGGCTGGACCGCAGCGCCGGAGCGGTGGACACCGTCACCGGCGAGGTGCTCGCCCCCAGCGGTGCCGCACGCGGCACGGCCAGCGGCCGGGAGGTGACCGGCCTCTTCGAACTGCGCGCCCAGGCGGTGATCGTGGCCTCCGGCGGCATCGGCGGCAACCACGACCTGGTGCGCGCCAACTGGCCGGAGCGCCTGGGCACTCCGCCGAAGCGGATGCTCTCCGGAGTGCCCGCCCACGTCGACGGCGCGATGCTGGGCATCGCCGAGGAGGCCGGCGGCCGGATCGTCAACCGCGACCGGATGTGGCACTACACAGAGGGCATCGAGAACTGGAATCCCATCTGGGCGCGGCACGGCATCCGCATCCTGCCCGGCCCCTCCTCCCTGTGGCTGGACGCCACCGGCCGCCGGCTGCCGGTACCGCTCTTCCCCGGCTTCGACACGCTCGGCACCCTCGAGCACATCATGGGCACGGGGTACGAGTACACCTGGTTCGTCCTCACACAGAAGATCATCGAGAAGGAGTTCGCGCTCTCCGGCTCGGAGCAGAACCCCGACCTCACCGGCCGCAGCGTCCGACAGGTGCTCGGCCGGGCCCGCTCCGGAGCGCCCGGCCCGGTGCGCGCGTTCATGGACAAGGGCGCCGACTTCGTCGTCGAGCGCGACCTGTCCGCCCTGGTGCGCGGCATGAACGCGCTCACCGGCGACGGCCTGATCGACGAGGCCGCCCTGCGCCGCGAGATCACCGCCCGCGACCGCGAGATCGCCAACCCCTTCACCAAGGACCTCCAGATCACCGCCGTCCGGGGCGCCCGCACCTACCTCGGCGACAAGCTGATCCGCGTCGCCCCGCCCCACCGGCTGCTGGACCCGAAGGCGGGCCCGCTGATCGCCGTGCGCCTGAACATCCTCACCCGCAAGACCCTCGGCGGCCTGGAGACCGACCTGTCCTCCCGCGTCCTCACCACCGGAGGCGAGGCGCTGCCCGGTCTCTACGCGGCGGGCGAGGCCGCGGGCTTCGGCGGCGGGGGCATGCACGGCTACCGCTCCCTGGAGGGCACCTTCCTGGGCGGCTGCCTCTTCTCGGGCCGCGCCGCCGGCCGCGCGGCGGCGAAGGCGGTGGGCTGAGGCGGGCCGGGAGGCCGGTGGCGGGCGGGCAACCGCGTCCGGCCAGGGCCCGCCGCCTTCGCCGGTGGACCGGGAACGGCGAGGGCCCCGCGGATGTCCGCGGAGCCCTCGGCTCCTTCTGTGTCCGGAGGGGGACTTGAACCCCCACGCCCGATAAAGGGCACTAGCACCTCAAGCTAGCGCGTCTGCCATTCCGCCACCCGGACAGGTGCGTGCCGCCGACCGTGGTCGTGGCGACGTGTAAACCATAGCACTGGAGCGGAGCCGGGCGATCACCCCGGCTCCTGTGCTCCGGACCTCCGAGACGGGAGGATGGGCGCGGACCCCCGCAACACGAGGAGGCAGTGTGAGCGAGCCGAACGCGACCACCACCGCGGCCGACGCCGTCAGGGGCGAGGACGAGGTCGTCGACCTGTGCCGCGATCTCATCCGGATCGACACCAGCAACTACGGCGACCACTCGGGACCGGGCGAACGGGCCGCGGCCGAGTACGTGGCGGAGAAGCTCGCGGAGGTGGGACTGGAGCCGGAGATCTTCGAGTCGCACCCGGGCCGGGCCTCCACCGTCGCCCGGATCGAGGGCGAGGACCCCTCCCGGCCCGCGCTCCTCATCCACGGGCACACCGACGTCGTCCCGGCCAACGCCGAGGACTGGACCCACCACCCGTTCTCCGGCGAGATCGCCGACGGCTGCGTGTGGGGCCGCGGAGCGGTCGACATGAAGGACATGGACGCGATGACGCTGGCGGTCGTGCGCGACCGGCTGCGCAGCGGCCGCAAGCCCCCGCGCGACATCGTGCTGGCCTTCCTCGCCGACGAGGAGGCGGGCGGCACCTGGGGGGCGAAGCATCTGGTCAAGCGGCACCCGGAGCTGTTCGAGGGCGTGACCGAGGCGATCGGCGAGGTCGGCGGATTCTCCTTCACCGTCAACGAGAAGCTGCGGCTGTATCTGGTGGAGACCGCCGAGAAGGGCATGCACTGGATGCGGCTCACCGTGGACGGCACCGCCGGACACGGCTCGATGACCAATGACGACAACGCGATCACCGAGCTGTGCGAGGCGGTCGGGCGGCTGGGCCGGCACAGGTTCCCGGTCCGGGTGACCAAGACGGTGCGCACCTTCCTCGACGAGCTCTCCGACGCCCTCGGCGTGGAACTGGACCCGGAGAACATGGACGAGACCCTGGCCAGGCTCGGCGGCATCGCCAAGCTGATCGGGGCGACGCTGCGCAACACCGCCGCCCCGACGATGCTGGGCGCCGGCTACAAGGTCAACGTCATCCCCGGCCAGGCCACCGCCCATGTCGACGGGCGCTTCCTGCCCGGTCACGAGGAGGAGTTCCTGGCCGACCT
The DNA here is from genome assembly GCF_054072955.1 of Streptomyces sp. SS8. Classification (NCBI taxonomy): domain Bacteria; kingdom Bacillati; phylum Actinomycetota; class Actinomycetes; order Kitasatosporales; family Streptomycetaceae; genus Streptomyces; species Streptomyces sp. SS8. The sequence continues at coordinate 6,225 of NZ_JBSVCZ010000024.1, read as the reverse complement.
CGACCGGATCCTGGGCCCGCGGGTGAGGCGCGAGGACGTGCACGCGGACAAGGCGGTGGAGACCGGCTTCGACGGCGCCCTGGTGGACGCCATGCAGACCGCGCTGAAGGCCGAGGACCCGATCGCGCGGGCCGTGCCGTACATGCTCTCCGGCGGCACCGACGCCAAGTCCTTCGACGACCTGGGCATCCGCTGCTTCGGTTTCGCCCCGCTGAAGCTGCCGCCGGAGCTGGACTTCGCCGGGATGTTCCACGGGGTGGACGAGCGGGTGCCGGTGGAGGGGCTGAAGTTCGGCGTGCGGGTGCTGGACCGCTTCCTCGACCAGTGCTGACCGGCGTCCGGCACCGTACGGCCCGGCCTCCCCGGTAATCGCCCATGTGTGCGCGTGTGACCGGAACGGGTGAATGCGTCATCGGGCCGTAGCCCGCTTCCTCCGGTGTCGTTACAGGGAGTGCGGTCCGCGGCTGGGATCGCATTGCCAACAAGGAGGAAGAATGATCAAGAAGGTCGTCGCCGTCGCGGCTGCCACCGGTGGTCTCGTGCTCGCGGGCGCGGGTGTGGCCGCCGCCGACTCCGGTGCCCAGGGCGCTGCCATCGGCTCCCCCGGTGTCATCTCCGGCAACGTCATCCAGGCGCCGATCCACGTCCCGGTGAACGTCTGCGGCAACACGGTCAGCGTGATCGGGCTGCTGAACCCCGCCTTCGGCAACTTCTGCGTCAACGACTGACGTCGCGTCCGGGCCCGCGAAGGGCCCGTGCGCGGCGGCCCCGGAGCGCGCGCCATGCGCTCCGGGGCCGCCGTTTCGGCGGGCGGGGAGCCGAGGAGCGCCTCCTGCCCGCGCACAACCCGTAGACCGCAAGCCACCCGCACATCAGAGGGCAAGGGGAAGTACACATGCGACAGGTCACAAGGAAGGGCCTGATCACCATCGCCGCGGCCGGCGGCGTGCTGGCCATGTCGGGCGGCCACGCCGCCCACGCGGACGCCGAGGCCCGGGGTGTGGCCGCGGGCTCGCCGGGCGTGCTGTCCGGCAACACCGTCCAGGCGCCCGTGCACGCGCCGGTGAACGCCTGCGGCAACACCGCGACCGTCGGCGGCGGCCTCAACCCGGCCTTCGGCAACAAGTGCGCCAACGTGGACGACCACCACGGCGGCCACCACCAGAGCGGACACGAGGGCGGCCACCAGCAGGGCGGCCACCAGGAGGACCGCGGCGGGCAGCACTGGGAGCAGGGCGGCGAGCACGGCGGGAGCCACGGCCGTAAGCAGCACGGGAAGCACGCCGGTGACGGCGGCGCCAGGGCCGAGGGTGTGGCCGCGGGCTCGCCGGGCGTGCTGTCCGGCAACACCGTCCAGGCGCCGGTCCACGTCCCGGTGAACGTCTGCGGCAACTCCGTGAACGTGGTGGGTGCGCTCAACCCGGCCGCCGGCAACGAGTGCGCCAACGTGAGCGACCACAAGCCGTCCCCGGAGAGGCCGGGGCCGGAGAAGCCCGGCCCCGAGCACCCGGAGAAGCCGAAGCCGGAGAAGCCCGGCCCCGAGCACCCGGAGAAGCCGAGGCCGGAGGAGCCCAAGCAGCCGGAGAAGAAGGACGAGCCCCGTGCCGAGGCCCCCGGGAAGCCCGCCCCCCAGGTCATGGGCGGCGAGCTGGCCCAGACCGGCAGCAGCGGACTGGGCGCGGTCGTCCCGGTCGGCGCCGGGGTGCTGCTCGGCGGCGCCCTGCTCTACCGGCGCGCCCGCGCCATGCGGGGCTGACCGGCGCCAGGGGCCCCGTCAGGGACCACAACCGGAAGCACGACGAGGAGCGGGCTCCGCCCCTTACGGGGGTCGGGGTCCGCTCCTTCCGCCTTCCGCGTCACCAGGTGGCGCGCAACTGGCGGATGATCCGCCGCCGCAGCCGCACCTGGCGGCTGCCGTCGGAGTTGAGCCTGAGGCGGTCCAGTTCCCAGTGTCCGTACTCGGCGTGTTCGGTCAGCAGACGTGTGGCGGCCTTGCGGGAGACCCCGCGCGGGACGTACACATCACGAAATTCGTATTCCGGCATCACATCTATTGTGCGTGCGGGGCCCCGGTACGGATAGCGTCTGCACTATGTCTGATGCTGCGCAGCCCGGTGCTGCCGAGGTACGAGCCGCCGCCGAAGCGTTGAAGACCGCGCTGGACCGTCACCTCGAAGCCGTCGAACGACGGTCCGCCGAGGGGGGCTCGGGTGCCGGGGCCGCCCGGGCCGAGGCCGCCGTCCACGCCGCCTTCGACGAACTCGCCGCGGCGGGCGAGGCGTACGACGAGCTGTTGTACGACGTCTACGACGAGGTCACGCCCTTCGAGATCCCGGGCGGCGACACCATGCCCGCCTACGCCGGGCCGGAGGAGCCCAGCACTATCGGCGTCCTCATCCGCCGCGACTACACGGTGGTGGAGCCGCGGCGGCTGATGGCCCAGGCGCAGCGCGTCACCGCGCTCGACCCGGACTCGGCCGACGCGGACGAGGAGGCGCTGGAGGGCCCCTTCGCGGGGAGTGGGGTGCACGCCGCCCTCAGCGTGCTGTTCGGCGAGTACGAACCCGACGAGATCGCCACCCGGCACGAGGAGTTCGGCCTGGAGGAGGGCGACTCCACGCTCTGGGTGATCGCGGGCGACGAGCCCGCCGAGCCGGGGGAGTGGCTGGGTTCGCCCTTCGACGGGGCCGACCCCGAGCAGGTCGTGTGCCGTTTCGACGTCAGCGCCGTCTTCGACGAGGAGGAGGACCTCTACGGCGAGGACGGGGACGCCGGGCCGGTGGTCCGGGCCGCGGACTGACCCGGGTCCTGCCGCCCGGCCCCGGTCCGCGGCCGGGCGGCGGGAGCGCGCCGTCGGCGGGTCAGCCCACGGCCTCCGGCGGCGGGACCGCCTGCGCCGCCTGAACCGTCTGCGCGCGCAGCAGCGTGCGCAGACGTGTCGTGCGCTCCGGGGCCAGGATCCGCTCCACCGCCCGCGGAAGTGCCTGGCCCACACCGTGCACCACGGACAGATGCCGCTCGCCGCGGCCGAACGCCGTGTACACCCAGGCGCGACTCAGGGCCGGGACCGCGTCGCCCGGAAGCACCACTACGGCCGCCGGCCAGCGCGTCCCGACGGCCTGGTGGGCGGTGATCGCCCAGCCGTGCCGCACCGTCCGCGCCACCCGCCCGCGCGGGACGGTGACGGCGCGGCCGGAGCAGTCCAGACGCAGCCCCTCCTCGTCCCCCGACACCATCGTGCCCAGCGCGATGCGCCCGGGGGCGGGGGAGTGGACCACCCGGTCGCCCGGGTCGAAGCCGCCGAACCGGCCGGGGCCGGGGTTGAGCCGCTCCTTGAGCGCGGCGTTGAGCACCCGGGTGCCCGCGGCGCCGCCGTGGCCGGGCGTGATCACCTGCGTCAGCCCGGCGGGCACCCCCAGCGCACGAGGCACCGAGTCGGCGACGAGCTGCACCGTGCGGTGCACCGCCTCCCCGGCGTCGCGCACCGGGACGATCACCACCTCCCGGCCGGGCGCCTCCACCTGGTTCAGCTCGCCGATCCCGATGCCCGAGACCAGTTCGCCGACCGGCCCGGGGTCGGGGGTGCGGGAGACCACCTGCGGGCAGACGCGCGCCGCCAGCAGATCGGCCAGCACCTGGCCGGCGCCCGCCGGGCCGAGCAGGTGCGGATCGCCGCTGAGGACCAGCCGCGCACCGTCCGGCACCGCCTCGACCAGCATCGCCGCGCGTTCGGCGTCGAGCTGGGGGGCATCCAGCACGGCGAGCAGGTCCAGCGCGTACGCGCCCTCCTCGTCGCGCCCCGGGCCCTCCCGGCCGGCCAGCAGCCCGTCGACGGTGACGGCCGCCGGGCCGAGGCCGTCCCCGTCCGGGCCGTCTCCCGGACCGCCGCCCCGGCCGTTCTCGCCGCCGCCTCCGGCGTCCAGCAACGCCGCCAGCCGCCGCCTGCCGTCCTCGCTGTGCGCGGCGGCGTACGCCCGCAGGCCCAGCGCCCGGGCCGCGGCCACCAGCGCCGCCGGTTCGGCGCGGGCGGCCTCGCCGCCGGTGTGCGCCACCAGGCCGCCGCGGGCGGCGGCGCGCACCAGCTCGGCCGCGGAAGGGCCGGGCGCCCCGCCTGCGGCCTCCTCCCAGCGGGCCGCCTCCTCCTCGTCGGGCGGGACGAAGGTACTGCTCAGCCGGGCCAGGCCCTCGGCCAGGCTCTCCTCGGCCAGCGCGTGGCGCTCCAGACCGATGAGCAGCCGCACGGGCCGCCCGCCCTCCTCTTCCTCCTCACTCGCCCCGGTGCTCCCGGCCCCGGCCTCCCCGGCAGCGGCGCCCTCCTCACCGACGTCCTCGAAGGCCAGCACCGCGCCCGCGTCGACCGCCTCGCCCACCGCCGTCTCCGGGTCCGGCACGCCGTACCGGGCCAGCCCCTCGGCCAGCTTTTCGGCGCCGAGCACCGTGTGTCCGGACAGCGCCGCCCGCTCCAGCAGCCACACCGCCAGGGCCCGGCGGCGCCGCTCGTCGCCAGGACCGCCCTGAGGCCCCAGCAGCGCCCGCGCGAAGCCGTCCGCCTGCTCCGGCGCCACGCCCGGAACGGCCAGCAGCTCCCACGGATCGGCGCGCAGCACCTCCTCGGCGCCCTCGCCGAAGGCCTCCACCACGGCCGTGCCCAGCGCCGCGGGCGCGCCGCCCTCGGCCAGCAGCGCGGTGACGCCCTCGGGCACCGTCACCGGGCCGCCGCCCGGTGAGGCCTGCGGACCGCCGGAACCACCGGGGCCGCCGGGCCGGGCGGCCGGGGCGGCGCGCCGGGGCCGGGGCGCGGGCTTCGGCTCGGCGAAGAACTCGGCGGCCGAGCGCTCGCCGCTCTCCACGGCGCGTACGGCGGCCATGAGCTCCGCGGCCTTGTCCCGGGATCCGGGGGCGGCGGTCTGGCGGGCCTGATCGGCGTTGTCGGCGCCGGACGCGGTCAAAGCGTGCTCCAGTCGTGATCGGGATAGTGGTGCACCGGGGCCGACACATCGTCCAGCGCCCGGCAGATCTCGTCGGGAAGCGTAAGGCCCTCCACTGACAGAGCCTCGCCGAGCTGTCGCGAGGTACGCGGGCCGATGACCGGCGCGGCCACCCCCGGCCGGTCGCGCACCCAGGCCAGCGCCACCTGGAGCGGGGTGACGGCCAGCCCGTCGGCGGCCGTGGCGACCGCGTCGACGATCCGCGCCGCCGCGTCGTCCAGATAGGGCTCCACGAAGGGCGACAGATGCTCCGACGCCCCGCGCGAGTCCGGCGGGACGGAGTGCCGGTACTTGCCCGTGAGCACGCCCCGGCCCAGCGGCGAGGACGCCAGCAGCCCCACCTCCAGGTCCAGCGCGGCCGGCAGCACCTCACGCTCCACACCGCGCTGGAGCAGGGAGTACTCCATCTGGACGCAGGCCAGCCGGGTGCGCGCCCCAGGGGCGGCGAGCTGCCAGGCGGCGGCCTTGGCCAGCTGCCAGCCGCAGAAGCCCGCCACCCCCGCGTAGCGGGCGCGGCCGCTGGCCACCGCGGTGTCGAGGGCCTGGAGAGTCTCCTCCAAAGGGGTGAAGGGGTCGTAGGCGTGGACCTGCCACAGATCGACGTAGTCGGTGCCCAGCCGCTCCAGGGAGGCGTCCAGCGCGGCCAGCAGATGGCCGCGCGAGCAGTCGAAGCGCCGCTCGGGGTCTGGCACGCCGCCCGCCTTGGTGGCGATCACCAGGTCCCGGCGGGGCACCAGATCCTGCACCAGCCGGCCCAGGAGGTACTCGGCGCCGCCGTCGGCGTACACGTCGGCGGTGTCCACCAGCGTCCCGCCGGCCTCCCAGAAGGCCTTCAGCAGGTCCGCCGCCTCCCGTTCCCCGGTGTCCCTCGCCCAGGTGAGCGTACCGAGCCCGATCCGGGATACGCGGAGGCCGGTGCGGCCCACGTGCCTGTGCTCCATCAGGACCTGGCCAGGGGACGCCCCGCTTCAGCGGGGTGGGGAATGGCTTCTCTGGGCTGCTCTGACCTCGGCTGTGTGCACGGATCTGCACTGTTCACCTGAGCCCACCTCTCTACCGCGCTAGATGTGTGGCGCGTATATAGTGATCGCATGGCCGTGACCAGGAAGGTCCGCCGGTTCTCCGGTGGCGTGTACGACCTCGGGCTCCACGTGGTGTGGTGCCCGAAGTACCGCCGCCCGGTCCTGGAGGGACGGGTCGCGGAACGCCTGGAGGAGCTGATCCGGGCCAAAGCCGG
>NZ_JBSVCZ010000023.1:0-114459 GCF_054072955.1 Streptomyces sp. SS8 | reverse complement strand
GTGGTGAACTTCTTGCGCTGGGCGAGGGCGACGTAGACCAGGGCGATGAGGACGGGGACCTCGATGAGGGGGCCGACGACGCCGGCCAGGGCCTGGCCGGAGGTGACGCCGAAGGTGGCGATGGCCACCGCGATGGCCAGTTCGAAGTTGTTGCCGGCGGCGGTGAAGGCCAGGGTGGTGGTGCGCTGGTAGGCCAGGCCGATGGCCTTGCCGAGCGCGAAGGTGCCGAAGAACATGACCGCGAAGTAGGCCAGCAGCGGCAGCGCGATGCGGGCGACGTCCCATGGCTGGGAGGTGATGGTCCTTCCCTGGAGGGCGAAGAGGATCACGATGGTGAACAGCAGCCCGTACAGCGCCCAGGGGCCGATGCGGGGCAGGAACTTCCGCTCGTAGTTCTCGCGGCCCATCCTCTGCTCGCCCAGGCGGCGGGTGAGGTAGCCGGCGGCCAGGGGGATGCCGAGGAAGACGGCGACGTTGGCGGCGATCTCCCAGGCGGAGATGTCCAGGGCGGCGCCGTCGGCCAGGCCGAGCCAGCCGGGCAGCAGGTCGAGGTAGAACCAGCCCAGCAGGCCGAAGGCGAGGACCTGGAAGACGGAGTTCAGCGCCACCAGGACGGCGGCGGCCTCGCGGTCGCCGCGGGCCAGGTCGTTCCAGATGATGACCATGGCGATGCAGCGGGCCAGGCCGACGATGATCAGTCCGGTGCGGTACTCGGGCAGGTCGGGCAGGAAGGTCCAGGCCAGGGCGAACATCACCGCCGGGCCGGCGATCCAGTTGACCGCCAGGGAGGAGACCATCAGGCGCTTGTCGCCGGTGACGGCATCGAGGCGGTCGTAGCGGACCTTGGCCAGCACCGGGTACAGCATGACCAGCAGGCCCAGGGCGATGGGCAGTGAGATGCCGCCGATCTCGACCCGGCTGAGGGCGTCGTTCAGGCCGGGGATCAGCCGGCCCAGTCCGAGGCCGGCGGCCATGGCGGCCAGGATCCACACCGCCAGGTACCGGTCGAGGGTGGAGAGGCGGGCGACGATCGAGGCGTCCGGGGAGGGGTCCGCTGGTCTGGTGGTCTCTTCGGTGGTGGTCACGGGCAGGCCCTTCTCGTCTCGGCGGCGCGGGTGGTGCGGGCGGTGCGGGCCAGTTCGGTGAAGGAGCGGCCCAGGCACTCGATGACGTCCGGGCGCAGCCGGTAGTAGGTGTAGCGGCCGCACGGTTCGGTCTCCACGACGCCGGCCTCGCGCAGGACGCGCAGGTGGTTGGAGAGGTTGGTCTGCTTGGCGCCGGTCTCGGCGACCAGGTGGGTGGTGCACAGGGTCTCGGTGGCCAGCAGGGTCACGATGCGCATCCTGAGGGGGTCGGCGAGCACCCGGATCAGGTCAGTGTCGACTGACGTCAGCATGCGCTGATACTGTCACATCGGCCGGAGGTGATGCCACCCGGCCCCCGACGAGCCCAGGAGAGATCCCGCATGCCCGACAAGCCGTCCGTGCTGTTCGTCTGCGTCCACAACGCCGGCCGCTCCCAGATGGCCGCCGCCTGGCTGACCCACCTGGCCGGCGACCGGATCGAGGTCCGCTCCGCCGGATCCGCCCCCGCCGGCCGGGTCAACCCCGCCGCCGTCCAGGCCATGCGGGAGGCCGGCATCGACATGTCCGCCGAGATCCCCAAGGTGCTCACCACCGAGGCCGTCCAGGCGTCCGACTACGTCATCACCATGGGCTGCGGCGACACCTGCCCGGTCTTCCCCGGCAAGAAGTACCTGGACTGGCAGCTGGACGACCCGGCCGGGCAGGGCGTGGACGCCGTGCGCCCCATCCGCGACGAGATCCGCGCCCGCATCGAGAACCTGATCACCGAGATCGACGCATCCTGAGGCCTCCGGATCCGCCGTGCGGAGGGTCGACGAGCCCGGCCCCGGGGACACCGGCCCTCCCCGGCCCGCGTGGCGCCGGCCGTCCGCCCGTAGGGCCGGACGGCCACCGGCCCCTCAACCCTCCCGGACCACGACGTCCTTGACCACCCGTTCACCGGGCCGGCCTCGGCGGCCGGACGAGGGCCGGGCCAGGGGCGGCGCCGCGCCGGACGGATCCGTCCGGCGCATGTCGGCCGGGACCTGGTGCCACAGCGGGGCCTGCTCCCTGATCTCTCTGAGCATGACGCCCTCGCGCAGCCCCCACGGGCAGAGCGTGAGGGTCTCTATCTCCATACACCGCATGGCCGTGTGCGCTATCACGGCTCCGGCCAGGGACTGCCGGGCGCGGGCGGCGGAGATGCCCGGCAGTTCCGCGCGGGCGGCCGCGGGCAGGGAGGCCAGCCGCTCCACGGCCGCCTTGAGGTCCCCGCGCTCGATGCGGCGCGTGACGAAGGGGCCCAGCTTCCCCGGAGGGGCCCCGCACAGCCGGGCCAACTGCTGGAAGGTGCGCGAGACGGCCACGGCGGTACGGGGGCGCTCCCAGTGGATCCGGACCGCCACGTCCCGCAGCTCATGGCGTACCCGGCGTCTCAGCTCCCTGACCGCACCGGCCGGCGGAGGGTCCGCCTCCCCGAAGTACTCGCGCGTCATCCGTCCCGCGCCCAGTGGAAGGGAGGCCACGAAGCCGGGCGTCCTGTCCCGGCCGAAGGCCACCTCCAGCGAGCCGCCGCCGATGTCCAGCAGCACCATCGGACCGGCCTGCCAGCCCATCCACTGCCGGGCCGCCAGGAACGACAACTCCCCTTCCGTCGCACCCGACATGACGTACAGGGGAACCCCGGCCCCGCTGTGGACGGCCTCCAGGACCTGATGGCGGTTGGGCGCGTCCCGGACGACCGCGGTGGCGAAGGCGAAGGGCTGCTCCACCCCCCAGCGGGCGGACTCCTCCCTCACCTCTGCGACCGCGGCCACCACGGCGTCCACCGCCCGCTCGCCGAGCCGTCCGTCCGGCTCCACGTACTCGGCCAGCCTCAGCCGCCGCTTGGCCGTGTGCACCGGCAGCGGTATGTCACCGCCGCAGTCGGCCACCACCAGCCGCACCGTCTTGGACCCCACGTCCACAACCGCCAAACGCATGGAGGGCTCGTGCCCCCCGGCGCCGTGCGGCATGCCATCACACCCCGGACACAGACACAGACCGGCCATGTCCCGCCGTTGTCCCGCCCGTGTCGCGGGCGCCGCGCCATTGCACCGGCCCGCCGGGGGTAGAAGTCCCCCAGCGAGCTGGGAGGTGGGCGTCGTGTGCGAGTCGTCGCTGCGGGCCGTGGGGTGGGCAAGGTCACTGCCGGTGGCCAGCGGGGTGAAGGCCGCGCGGGAGTGGGCACGCGGTCATCTGGAGTCGCTGGGGTGGACGGAATCGGCCCCGGAGACGGTGGACGCGGTGCTGCTGACCGTCTCGGAGCTGGTGACCAACGCGCACGTACACGCCCACAGCACCGCCCAGTTGGTGCTGACGTGGGACAACCGGTGCCTGCACGTGAGCGTGCGCGACTCCTCGGCCGCGCTCCCCGCGCCCCGCTCCCCCAGCGCCGAACGGACATCGGGGCGCGGCATGTTCCTCGTCGACGCACTGGCCGACGAGTGGGAGGCCCGCCCCTGCACGGGCGGCAAGGCCGTCACCGCCTGCTTCCGCCCGCCCGCCCGGCCCGCCGGGTGATCCCCCGTGGGCCGGGCGGGCGGGCGAGCCGCGCTGCCGGGGGTCGTCAGTCCAGCGCCAGCACCGCCGAGACGGCCTGACGCAGTGCCTCGTCCGGGTCCGGTACCGGCCCGGCCGAGCGCCATGCCACGAACCCGTCGGGGCGCACCAGTACCGCGCCGCCCGGCTCCGTGCCGTGGGTGCGCGCCCAGTCCGCGCCGTCCTCGGGCACGAGGTCGGCGTCCGTCCCGGTCCCGATCCGGTACGGCGTCAGCGGCACGGACAGTTTCTCGGCGACCCGGCCGGCCGCCTCGTACCAACCGGCCGCCGTACCGGCTCCGGTGAGCAGGACCAGGGAGCGCTCGTACAGGTCCAGGGCCGAGATCCGCTCCCCGGCACGGCTGAGCCACATATGGGGCGCCCGGCTGCCCGGCTCGCCCGTCAGCCGCAGGTCCCCGGTGACGGGCGGCGCCTCGGGGTCGGCGCCCACGACGGCGCCGCGCGGGTAGCGGTATCCGACGGCCACGGTGAGGATGCCGCCCTGCGGACCGCGTCCCTGCGCGCCGGGGGCCGGGGTGTAGCCGGGGTGCTTGTGCTCCGCGGAGCGTGCCGAGGCACGGGCGGCGGTGGCCTGTGCGACCGGGCGGCGCTCGGCGTCATAGGTCTCCAGCAGGCCCGGACCGGCCCAGCCGCCGAGCACGGCGGCCAGCTTCCACGCCAGGTTGTGCGCGTCCTGGATGCCGGTGTTGGAGCCGAAGGCGCCGGTGGGGGACATCTCGTGAGCCGAGTCGCCGGCCAGGAGGACACGGCCGGCCCCGTACCGCAGGGCCACCCGTTCCGCCGCGTGCCACGGCGCCCTTCCGGTGATCTCCACGTCGATCCCGGACACTCCGACCGCGCGGCGGATGTGCTCGGCGCACCGCGCATCGGTGAAGTCCTCCAGCGTCTCGCCCCTCTCGGGGTGCCAGGGGATGTGGAAGACCCAGTGCTCCCGGTTGTCGACCGGCAGCAGCGCCCCGTCCGCTTCCGGGCCGGTCAGATAGCACATGACGAAGCGCCGGTCGCCCACCACGTCTGCCAGTTCCCGGGAGCGGAAGGTGACGCTCACGTTGTGGAACAGCTCGCCGGGGCCGCTGTGGCCGATGCCCAGGCGCTCGCGCACCGGGCTGCGCGGGCCGTCCGCGGCGATGAGGTAGTCGGCGCGGACGGTGGTGCGCCCCCCGGTCTCCCTGCTCCCGACCACGGCCGTGACCCCGTCCGGGTCCGGTTCGAACCTGATCAGCTCGGTGGAGAACCGCAGGTCGCCGCCGAGTTCGCGGGCGCGCTCCAGCAGAACCGGTTCCAGGTCGTTCTGGCTGCACAGGCACCACGCGCTGGGGCTGATGCGGGCGAGCGCGCCGTCCGGGTCGATCTCCTGGAACAACCACCGGCCCTCGTCCCCGGTCAGCGAGGGGGTCTGGAGGATGCCGTGGTTGCCGGACAGGACCGATGCCGCCTCCCTGATCCCCGCTTCGACGCCCGCCACCCGGAACAGTTCCATCGTCCGCACGTTGTTGCCGCGCCCCCGCGGGTGGGTCGAGGTCCCCGCATGCCGTTCGACAAGGGTGTGCCGCACACCGAGGCGGCCGAGGAACAGCGAGGCGGACAGGCCCACCAGGGAACCACCGACGATGAGGACGGGGGTCCTGTGGTCGGCTTCTTCGTTCATCTCTTTCCTCCAGCACATCGATTCCACGGTTGCGCGCACACACGCGCCCCGGACGGTTATGGATGCCACCGAGGCATCCTTTTCGCCCGCCCTTCACCCGGTTGATTCCGACGGTTTGCGGGACCGGAAAGAGCGTCACATGATCAGTTCTCATGACGACTGACGCCGAGTCAACGCCCTCGGCAGTCCCACCGTTCGCCAACGGAAAGGTTCCCAGGATGACGCTCCCGGGTCGCGCGCCCCAGGTGCCGGACCGTGTCTCCCAGTCGGTGTTCGACGGCTCCCGGCTCCGGGCCGTCCTGCTGGTGGACCTTCAGGAGGGAGCCCAGCAGCGCTTCCTCGACGCCTACGAGCGCATGTGCGCCCAGGTGGCCTCCGTGCCCGGCCACATCAGCGACCAGCTCTGCCAGTCCATCGAGAACCCGTCCCAGTGGCTCATCACCAGCGAGTGGGAGAGCGCGCCGCCCTTCCTCGCCTGGGTGAACAGCGAGGAACACCTGGAGACGGTCAGGCCGCTGCGCGCCTGCGTCCGCACCATGCGGCCGCTGCGTTTCGGCATCCTCAGGGAGACCCGCGGCGGCGGGCGCGCCGCGGCCGCTCCGGACGGGGAACGACCGCCCGTCCGTCTGGGCGACGGAACGGTGCACCACGCCCTGACCTACACCGTCCGGCCCGGCAGCGAGTCCAAGGTCGCGGAGATCCTGTCCGGCTTCGCCCCGCCCGACCCGGAGGTGGACGAGACCACCCGGCTGCTGCGCACCTCGGTGTTCCTGCACGGCGACAGGGTCGTGCAGACCGTCGAGGTGCGAGGCGACCTGTCCGCCGCCCTCGGCCACGCCATCGGTCGGCCCGAGGTCCGCGCGGTCGAGGAGGCCCTCGCCCCCCACCTGGAGCGGGAACGCGACCTCGGCGACCCGCAGTCCGCCCGGGTCTTCCTCACCCGTGCGGCGATGCCGGCCGTGCACCGCACCGCGTCCGGCGGGCCGAAGCCGCCCCGGGCCCGGCGGCACGCCCTGTACTACCCGGCCCGGGAGGGACGCGGCACGGACCTGGCGCGGCTGATCGCCCGGCAGGAGGAGAGCGCCGCGAACGACCCGCACGATCCGGTCCGCGCCGTCACCGTCTTCCAGCGCGACGACATCGTCGTACGGATGGTCGAGATGGAGGCCGAACCGGACTCCGTCCCCGCCCGGGTCCTCGGCCTCGGCGAACCGGACGCCCTCGGCGAGGCCGCCGGCCTGCTCGACCTCGAAGCGCTCGGCCTCGACAGCCCCCCGGCCGACGAACGCGGCCTCCTGCGCCTGCTGGCGCACGCCGGCATGCGGCTGCTCACCGACCGGGGAGCACCGCACTCCTGAACCCCCGCCGGCCACAGCGCCGGCCGGCCCCGCCCGCGCACCTCCCGCCCCTTTCCACTCCCCTGGAGCGAACGACCATGACCCAGCAGCCCCCTCGCATCGTCGACCTCTCTGAGACCGCGCCCAACCGCAGGCGCGGAGGAGACCTGCGCGCCATGCTCACCCCCACCACCGTCGGCTCCACCAGCGGCTTCATGGGCCTGGCCATCGTGGAGCCCGGCGACCGCATCGGCGAGCACTACCACCCGTACTCCGAGGAGTTCGTCTACGTCGTCAGCGGCCGCCTCGAGGTGGACCTGGACGGGGAGCCCCACCCCCTCGCCCCGGACCAGGGCCTGATGATCCCCGCCTACATGCGGCACCGGTTCCGCAACGTCGGCGACACCGAGGCCCGCCTCGTCTTCCACCTGGGTCCGCTGGCCCCCCGCCCGGAGCTCGGGCACGTCGACACCGAGGAGACCACGGCGGACCGGGCCGCCGGCGACCGGGCCGCGCAGCCCACCGGAGTGTCCTCGTGACGCGACGCGTGGCCGTCACCGGCCTGGGCGTGGTGGCCCCCGGCGGCATCGGCGCCGGGGCCTTCTGGGACCTCCTGGCCAACGGCCGCACCGCGACCCGGGGTATCACCCTCTTCGATCCGGCGGGCCTGCGCTCACGGATCGCCGCGGAGTGCGATTTCGAACCACTGGCGCACGGCCTGACGGTGGAGCAGACCGAACGCTGCGACCGCTACGTGCAGTTCGCGCTGGTCGCCGCCGCGGAGGCGGTCGGCGACGCCGGTCTGGACACGGAGCGCGAGAACCCCTGGCGCCTGGGTGTCAGCCTGGGGACCGCGGTCGGCGGCACCACCCGTCTGGAGCACGACTACGTCCTGGTCAGCGAGCACGGCTCGCGCTGGGACGTCGACCACCGGCGGGCCGGTGCGCACCTGCACCGCGCGTTCTCGCCCAGCACGCTCGCCTCGGCGGTCGCCGAGGAGTTCGGCGCCCGCGGCCCGGTGCAGACCGTCTCCACCGGCTGCACCTCCGGGCTGGACGCTCTCGGCTACGCCTTCCACGCCATCGAGGAGGGCCGCATGGACGTCTGCCTCGCCGGCGCGGCGGACTCCCCCATCTCACCGATCAGCATGGCCTGCTTCGACGCCATCAAGGCCACCTCCCCCAACAACGACGACCCCGCGCACGCGTCCCGGCCGTTCGACGCCGACCGCGACGGCTTCGTGATGGGAGAGGGCGGCGCGGTACTGGTGCTGGAGGAGCTGGAGCACGCCCGGGCACGCGGCGCACGCGTGTACTGCGAGATCACCGGCTACGCCACCTACGGCAACGCCTACCACATGACCGGACTGACCGGTGAGGGCCTGGAGATGGCGCGGGCGATCGACACCGCCCTGGACCACGCCCGTCTGGACGGCACGGACATCGACTACGTCAACGCACATGGCTCGGGCACCCGGCAGAACGACCGCCACGAGACCGCGGCGGTCAAGCGGTCCCTGGGCGCCCACGCCTACGACACGCCCATGAGCTCGATCAAATCCATGGTGGGCCACTCCCTCGGCGCCATCGGCTCCATCGAGGTCGCCGCCTGCGTCCTGGCACTGGACCGCCAGGTGGTGCCGCCCACCGCGAACTACGAGACCCCGGACCCCGAGTGCGACCTGGACTACGTGCCGCGCGCGGCGCGTGAGCGGAGGCTGCGGAACGTGCTGTCGGTGGGCAGCGGCTTCGGCGGCTTCCAGTCCGCGGTGGTGCTGAGCGGGCCGGGCTGGAGGACACCATGAACCCGCCAGGCGCGCGGCGCGCGGTCGTCACCGGCATCGGAGTCGTCTCACCGGGCGGAGTCGGCGCGGATGCCTTCTGGAAGTCGGCCGCGGAGGGCCACAGCCTCCTGGACCGGATCTCCCGGGAGGGCTGCGGCCATCTGCCGCTGAAGGTCGCGGGCGAGGTCCGCGGCTTTGACCCGGCCGCCGTGATCGAGGGCAGCCACCTCGTCCAGACCGACCGGTTCACCCACTTCGCCATGGCCGCCACCTCCCTCGCCCTGGAGGACGCCCGGCTCGGCCACGCCGACATCGGTTCCCCGTACTCGGTGGGCGTGGTCACCGCCGCCGGGTCCGGAGGCGGTGAGTTCGGGCAGCGCGAACTGCAGAAGCTGTGGGGACAGGGCTCGCGCCACGTCGGCCCGTACCAGTCCATCGCCTGGTTCTACGCCGCCAGCACCGGCCAGATCTCCATCCGCGGCGGTTTCAAGGGACCCTGCGGTGTGGTGGCCGCCGACGAGTCGGGCGGTCTGGACGCCCTGGCGCACGCCGCCCGCGCCGTGGTGCGTGGCACCGACACCGTCGTCGCCGGTGCGGCCGAGGCTCCGCTGGCCCCGTACTCGATGGTCTGCCAGCTGGGCTATCCCGAACTCAGCACCGAGGGCGACCCCGAGCGCGCCTACCGGCCCTTCACCGCCGATGCCCGCGGCTTCGTCCCCGCCGAGGGCGGGGCGATGCTCGTGCTGGAGGAGGAGGGCGCGGCCCTCGACCGCGGGGCCGAGCCCCGCGCCGTGGTGGCCGGCCACGCCGCCACCTTCACCGGGGCATCCCGCTGGGATCGCTCCCGGGCGGGGCTGGCCCGGGCGATCGGCACCGCGCTGGCAAAGGCGGGCTGCGCACCCGAGGAGGTCGACGTCGTGTTCGCCGACGCCCTCGGCACGGCCGAGGCCGACCGGGCCGAGGCGCTGGCGATCACCGACGCCCTGGGCCCGCACGGCCGGCGCGTGCCCGTCACCGCTCCGAAGACGGGGACCGGCCGCGCCTACTGCGGGGCGCCCGTGCTGGACGCCGCGGCGGCCGTGCTCGCCATGGAGCACGGTCTGGTACCCCCCACACCCAACGTCTTCGAGGTCTGCCACGACCTGGATCTGGTGACCGGCCGGGCGCGCTCCGCAAAGCTGCGCACCGCCCTGGTCCTCAGCCGGGGACTGATGGGCTCGAACGCGGCGCTCGTGCTGCGGCGCGGCGCCGAACCCTCCACCGACCGAAGGAGTGCATCCGCATGACCGACCAGATGACGGGCCAGGTGACCGTCGAGGAACTGGCCGCGCTGATGAAGCAGACGGCGGGCGTCGCCGTGGACCCCGGTGACCTGCGGCAGCGGGCCGGCTCCGGTTTCGACGCCTTCGGCCTCGACTCGCTCGGGTTGCTGGGCGTCGTGGGCGAACTGGAGAAGCGCTACGGCCGGGACATGCCGGAGCGGGCCGAGCAGTGCAGGACTCCCCGCGAGTTCCTCGACTTCGTCAACGGCGTTCTGACAGCGGAAGCATGAGATGGCCGGGCACACCGAGAACGAGATCGTCATCGACGCGCCCCTGGACCTCGTCTGGGAGATGACCAACGACATCGAGAACTGGCCGCGGCTGTTCAGCGAGTACGCCTCCGTGGAGATCCTCTCGCGCGACGGCGACACCACCACCTTCCGCCTGACCATGCACCCCGACGAGAACGGCACGGTGTGGAGCTGGGTGTCACAGCGGACCGCCGACCGCGACGCCCTCACCGTACGGGCCCACCGCGTGGAGACGGGCCCCTTCCAGTACATGGACATCCGCTGGGAGTACGCGCAGACCTCCGAGGGCGTGAGGATGCGCTGGACGCAGGACTTCGCGATGAAGCCGGACGCACCGGTCGACGACACGTGGATGACGCGGAACATCAACCGCAACTCCCGCGTCCAGATGGCCCTGATCCGGGACCGGATCGAGCAGCGCGCCCGGCGGGCCGGCGAGCCCGCGGCGATGGCCGACTGAGAAGGGATCCCTTCCGTGCACCACACCCTGATCGTCGCCCGGATGGAACCGGGGGCGGCCCCTGACATCGCGAAGGTGTTCGCCGAGTCCGACCGCGGCGAGCTGCCGCATCTGGTGGGCGTCGCCCGGCGCAGCCTCTTCCAGTTCGGCGACGTGTACATGCACCTCATCGAGAGTGAGCGGGACCCCGGACCGGCCATCGCCCGGGCCGTGGACCACCCGGAGTTCCGCTCCGTCAGCGAGCGGCTGACGGCGTACGTACGGCCCTACGACCCCGAGACCTGGCGCGGCCCGAAGGACGCCATGGCGCGGTGTTTCTACCGCTGGGAGCGCGACGGCGCGACCGTGCCGCCGCGCTGACGGGCCCGCCCTGTCTCAGGGGCCGGGACGACCGGGCTGACGGGACCGGTGGAACCGCTCTCCGTCCGCCCGGTCGTCCTGATCTTCCGCACTCCTTCGGATGCACCGTCCCCGGAAGACGGGCCGGCCCGCGCCGCCGGGGCGTGACGGCCCGGTGCCGCCGCCCGTTGCGGGCCGGCCGGGGGCGGTGACGGACGCGGCGGAGGCCGACTCGCCCGGCAGCCTCCGCCGCGTACCGGTCCCGTCACGTCCGGGCGGGGAGGGGCGGCGGCACCGGTTCCTCCGCAGCGGCGGGGGAACCGGTGGATCACGGAACGCACGACGGGGGTGTCCGGCCGGGGCGGCGGGGTATCCGGCGTACCGGTCGACCGCTTCACCGTCCTGTCCGTTCCGTGTCCCCCGAGGAGTCCACATGCCGTCCGCCGAGTCCGACGTCGTCGAACTGATCCTGCGCGACCACCGCAGGATGGAGGACCTCTTCCGCACGATGCGCAACGCCGAGGCCGACCGGGCCGGCGCGCTGGGCGAGTTCGCCGGCCTGCTGGTCGCCCACTCGCTGGCCGAGGAGGAGAAGGTCTACCCGGCCCTGCGGCGCTACAAGAACGTCGACGACGACGATGTCGAGCACAGCGTGCACGAGCACGGTGAGGCCAACGAGGCGCTGCTCGCCCTGCTGGAGGTGGAGGACACCTCCTCGAAGGAGTGGGACGAGAAGCTGGAGGCGCTCGTCACCGCCGTCAACCACCACGCGGACGAGGAGGAGCGCACCCTGCTCAACGACGCCCGCGAGAACGTCGCCGGCAGCCGGCGCGCCCAGCTCGGGGAGGCCTTCGTGAAGGCGCGTGCCGGACACCTGGAAGCCGGCTGCGGAAGCGTGGAGAACGTCCGCGAGATCGTGGCCTCCAGCGGCGGCTGACCGGACGGCGCCGAAGGGCGCGGGCGGACGGGCGGGCCCGCGCCCTCTCACCGGCCGGCCGCGGCCGGCCGTCCTCCGCCGTGGCCGTCGCCGAAGACCGTTCCGCGTCCGGTGGGCGCCTGGTTGAGGACCCACAGGCCGATCAGGGTGGCCAGCACGAACACGACGGTCACCAGGACCGCCAGGACCAGCCGGCGTCTGCGCTCCCTGCGCAGCCAGCCGCCGCGGGCGGCGCGGTAGGCGTCGGGGGCCGCGTGAACGCCCCCCGCCATGGCCTCCAGTGCCTCTTGGAGTCTTTCCTCCGTGCCGGGGTCGCCCGGGGCGCCGGGTGTGCGGGGGGTGCTCATCTCCGGGCCTCCATCGCCTGGGTCAGGGCCGCGATGCCGCGCGAGGTGTGGGTCTTGACCGAACCGGCCGATATCCCCATGGCCGCGGCGATCTCACTCTCCTTCAGTCCCAGCCAGTGACGCAGGACGAGGGCCTCGCGCTGCCGGGTGGGAAGCCGCTGGAGCGCGTCGATCAGCACCCGCTGGTCGTCGCGGAGGAGCGCCGAGTTCTCGGCGGAGGCGACCGGCTCGGACGGCGGCGGCTCCATGTGCTTGCGGGCCACCTGGAGATGGCGTATGCGCATCCGGGTCAGATTGCAGACCACGGACCGCAGGTAGGCCTCCGCGGAACCGGGCTCGCGCAGCTTCCTCCACTTCCGGTAGATCTGGTAGTAGGCCTCGGCCACGATGTTCTCGGGGTCGTCGGCGCCGAGCAGTGTGGCCAGCCTCAGCATCGGTGTGTAGTGCAGGCTGAACAGGCGGGCCACCTCCGCCTCGCGCTCGGGCTCCAGCCCCTCGGCGGCCGCTCGCGGCGGCGCCGGCAGTGCGGACGGACCCGGCTGCACCGGACCGCGCCCGGCCGGGGCGGGTGGCAGGACGGCGGCGCGGGCGTCCCTGCCGAACCGGCCGCGGATGGGTCTCATGGTGTGCTCGCTCCCGTCTCGGGACGGTGTCTGAGGACGATCCGGGGCGGGAGGGTGGTGGTGTCCGGACCACGGGGGACCCCGGCACGGTCGAGGGCGAACGTGGCGGCCACCGCGACGGCCAGGTTCGGCAGCAGGGCCGCGAGGCCGGCGTAGACCTCCAGGCCGGACGACCCGAAGGGCACCACCGGGGAGAACCCCTCGCGTACGACCATGAAGGTGCCGACCACCATTCCGGCGGCCCAGCCGGCGAGCAGCGCTCGGTGGTGCAGGCGGCGGGTGAAAAGCCCTGCCGCCACCGCGGGGAGGGTCTGCAGGATCCATACGCCGCCGAGCAGTTGCAGGTTCACGGCGTCCTGGTCGCGCAGGCCGAGGACGAAGGCGATCGCCCCGGCCTTGGCGGCGAGCGAGACCGCCCTGGCGACCCTGACCTGGTGCTTGGGGGTGGCCGTGGGGTGGCAGTACTCGACGTACACGTTCCGCACGAACGAGGTCGCCGCAGCGATCGACATCACGGCGGCGGGCACCATCGCGCCCACCGCCAGTGCCCCGAAGACCAGTCCGGCCGCCGGCCCCGGCATCAGCCGGTCGACCAGCATGGGCACCGCCGCCTCCGCGCC
The DNA here is from genome assembly GCF_054072955.1 of Streptomyces sp. SS8. NCBI lineage: Bacteria > Bacillati > Actinomycetota > Actinomycetes > Kitasatosporales > Streptomycetaceae > Streptomyces > Streptomyces sp. SS8. Next base: position 101,127 of record NZ_JBSVCZ010000023.1, on the reverse strand, counting down.
GCCGTGCGGGGTGTGCACCCCATGGGCCAGGGCGGCGATGCCCAGCAGCCCGAACAGTCCGAGCACCGCCGTCCACAGCGGCAGGGCGGAGGAGACCCTGCGCAGCACCCCTGTGCCGGAGGCTGCGAACCCCGCGGTGAGCACGTGGGGGTACATCAACAGGGCGAGTGCCGAGCCCAGCGCGAGGGTGGCGAAGGCCGAGCGCTGGCCGGGGGCGAGGACGAGCGGGGCGCCCTCCGCGCCCCGCTCGGCAAGCGTGCTCCCGGCCGCGGCGAACATGGCGCCGGGGCCGCCCAGGTGGTCCAGGGCCAGCCAGACGGTGGCCAGGACCGAGCCGAAGACGGCCACGCCCTTGAGGGCGGATATGACGGTGGGAGCCCTCAGCCCGTGCCGGTAGGTGGCCACCGCCAGTCCGGCGAACAGCGCTGCCGTCGCCAGGTCCCCGGTGACCGCGTCCGGGTACAGGCCGCCCGCTGTGAGCACCGCGCGGATCCCCAGCAGTTGGAGGGCCAGGTAGGGCATGGTCGCGAGGATGCCGGTGAGGGCGACCACCAGCGCCAGCGGCGGCGAGCCGTAGCGCCCGCGGACGAAGTCGGCGACGGTGACGTAGCCGTGGCGGCGGGCCACGGACCACAGCCGGGGCAGCAGGGCGAACGCCAGCGGGCAGACGATCACGGTGTAGGGGAGGGCGAAGAAGGCGGTGGCCCCGTTGCCGTAGGCCAGCCCGGGCACGGCGGTGAAGGTGTAGGCGGTGAAGACCGTGCCGCCGAGCAGCAGCCAGGTCCACACGGTGCCCAGGCTCCGGTCCGCCAGCGCCCAGCCCTCCAGCGACGGCAGGCGGTCGCGGGTGTGGAGGCGGCGGGCGGTGGCCGCCAGGAGCGACGCTCCGCCGATGACGGCGAGGAACGCCGTGGCCATGGCGCCGTCGGCCATCGATCACCGTCCTCGGGGTGCGCGGGCCCCTCGCCCGCCGGTTACCGGCCCGCTGCCTTCCGCCGGCAGGGAGACCAGGGAAATCCGCCGTGAATCCGTTGTCAACCCGATCGCGGCGACCGGCAACTCTTGCACAGACCACAGGAGCCGGCCGGCCCCGCGGCCTGTGGCCCTGATACCGCTGTCCACCGGGGCTGTGAACCAGTGACGAGTCAGCGACGACCCGGCAAGGAGCCGCCATGTCCACACCCTCCGCACCCTCCGCACCCTCCGCACCGACCGAACCACCGAAGAACAGGCCGAGATCGGTTCTGCTGTGGATCGTCGTCGCCCTCCTCGGCGCGGCCGGCTGGGGCATGCTGGCCCTGGCCCGGGGGGAGGAGATCTCCGCGATCTGGCTGGTGGTGGCCGCCCTGGGCTCGTACGCCATCGCCTACCGCTTCTACGCCCGCTTCATCACACGGCGCGTCCTGCGGCCCGACGACAGCCGCGCCACCCCGGCCGAGCGGCTGGAGGACGGTGTCGACTACCACCCCACCGACCGCCGTGTGCTGTTCGGCCACCACTTCGCCGCCATCGCGGGGGCCGGACCGCTGGTGGGCCCGGTACTGGCGGCCCAGATGGGTTATCTGCCGAGCACCATCTGGATCGTCGTCGGTGTGATCTTCGCCGGGGCGGTCCAGGACATGATGATCCTGTTCTTCTCCATGCGCCGGGACGGCAAGAGCCTGGGCCAGATGGCGCGCGACGAGATCGGCAGGGTGGGCGGCGCCGCGGCGCTCATCGGCGTCTTCGCCATCATGGTCATCCTGCTGGCGGTGCTCGCGCTGGTCGTGGTCAACGCCCTGGCTCACTCCCCCTGGGGCACCTTCTCGGTCGCCATGACCATCCCCATCGCCCTGTTCATGGGCTTCTACCTGCGCTACCTGCGGCCGGGCCGGGTCGTGGAGACCAGCGTCATCGGTGTGGCCCTGCTGCTGCTGGCCATCCTCGCCGGCGGCTGGATCCAGGCCTCCTCGCTGGCCGACGCCTTCGTCTGGAGCCCCACGACCCTGGTGTTCTGCCTGATCGGCTACGGTTTCGTCGCCTCCGTGCTGCCGGTGTGGATGCTGCTGGCCCCCCGTGACTACCTGTCCACCTTCATGAAGGTGGGGACGATCGTGCTGCTGGCGGTCGGTGTGGTGATCGCCGCACCGACGCTGAGGACCGACGCGGTGACCCCCTTCGCCTCCTCGGGCGAGGGCCCGGTCTTCGCCGGCGCGCTGTTCCCCTTCCTGTTCATCACCATCGCCTGCGGCGCGCTGTCCGGCTTCCACGCGCTGGTCTCCTCCGGCACCACGCCGAAGCTGATCCAGAAGGAGTCGCAGGTCCGGATGATCGGCTACGGCTCCATGCTGATGGAGTCCTTCGTGGCCGTCATGGCGCTGGTCGCGGCCTGTGTCATCGACCCGGGCCTGTACTACGCGATGAACGCCCCGGCGGGCATGCTGGGCACCACCGTGGAGAGCGCCTCGCAGGCGGTGGCCAACCTGGGCTTCAGCATCACTCCCGAGCAGTTGGCCGCGGCGGCCAAAGCCGTCGAGGAGGAGACCCTGATCGCGCGCACCGGCGGCGCGCCCACCCTGGCGGTCGGCATGGCGGAGATCTTCTCCCAGGTGTTCGGCGGCGCCGGGATGAAGGCCTTCTGGTACCACTTCGCGATCATGTTCGAGGCGCTGTTCATCCTCACCACGGTGGACGCGGGCACCCGGGTCGGCCGCTTCATGCTCCAGGACATGCTGGGCAACGTCTGGAAGCCCATCGGCCGGGTCACCTGGAAGCCGGGCATCTGGATCACCAGCGCCCTCGTCGTCGGCGCCTGGGGCTACTTCCTCTACGTCGGCGTCACCGACCCGCTCGGCGGGATCAACCAGCTCTTCCCGCTGTTCGGCATCGCCAACCAGCTGCTCGCCGCGATCGCCCTCACCCTGGCCACCACCTTGCTGATCAAGGCCGGGAAACTGCGCTGGGCGTGGGTGCCGGGCCTTCCGCTGGCGTGGGACGTGGCGGTCACCTTCACCGCCGGCTGGCAGAAGATCTTCTCCGGCGATCCCAAGGTGGGCTTCTTCGCCAACCGCGAGCGCTTCGTGGACGCCATCGAAGCCGGTCAGGTGCTGGCCCCGGCCAAGAACATGGACGAGATGCACACGGTGGTGCTCAACCAGACCGTCGACGGCGTGATCATGGCCCTGTTCCTGCTGGTGGTCGCCACTGTGATCGCCAACGCGGCCGTGGTGTGCGTACGCGCCGTACGGTCCGCCGAGCCGCTGCCGACCACCGAGGTGCCCTACGTGGAGTCCCGGATCGAGGTCCCGGCCTCGTGGTCGTCGGGCGAAGGAAGGGAGAAGGACCGGGAGCCGGTGGGGGCGGGCGAACGATGACGGCCGCACTGCTCGACGGGGCGGCCCGGCTGCTGCGGGGGGTGCGCTGGTATCTGCGCGAGTTCTCCGGTGAGGCGGACTACGAGCGTTTCCGCCTCAGGCACCTGCGCGAACACCCGGGCGAGCCGGTCCCCTCCTGGCGCGACTACGAACGGCAGCGTGCCCGGCACCGGGAGGAGCACCCGCAGAGCCGCTGCTGCTGACACCCTCGGGACGGCCCTCGGCCGGCGCCGGCTGAGGGCCGTCCCGGCTTCCCCGGTCTCCCGCCCGGATACTGGTCCCCATGGGCTCACCCGCACCGGGCGGGAAGCCCGTGGGGAGGTGTGCGGTGCCGCGGCGGCCTACGGCGAAGTCCCTCACCCCCGCGCAGCGGCGGGCGGTCCTGGCGTCCGATCCCGCGACGGGGGAGCTGGCGGGGAGCCCTGCGACGGGTGCCGCGCTGCGGGACAGGGGCCTGGCCGTGGCGTACGGCCCGGCGGGCAGGTACTACCTGACCGAGGCGGGGCGGGCGGTGCGCGAGGGGTTGTACGCGGAGTCGAGTCAGGGGTCGGTTCCGGCCACGTCCGGTCCCCCGGCCACTCCCGCTCCGGCCACTCCCGCCGGGGTCGCGGGTTCCGGCGCGTTCGCCGCGGCGACCGGCGACGGGCCGCCGCAGGAGGAGGCCGGGCGGCGCGCCGCCGCCGTGGCCCGCGCCTGGGCCGGGGTGCTGGAGATACGCCGTGTCACGGACGGCTCCACCGGCACCGGTCCGGGTGTCCCGGCGCCCTGGGAGCGGACACGGATGGTCTGGGCGGTGTCCCTGGCGCTGGAGGCCGCGGGCATGCCACCGTCGGCGGTGGACGCGGACGGACACCGGATCAGCGCGGGGTACCGCGTCCTCGACTCCGGCGAACCGGGCACGGTACGTGTGGAATGGCGGGGCCCCACCGCCTCCACCGGACGCGAGCGGGCCGAACGGGAGCTGAGGGCCTGTGCGGAGCGTCTGACCGGGTGCGGCTGGGAGGCGTTGCTCTACTGGGGGGCTCGCCGTACCCCTTTCCTGCTGGTCACACCCGGCGGGCCGTGAAACTCCGGGTGGCGCGCCGCCCTTCTGGACCTGTGGAGGTGCCGCGCCGGGGCCGCTCCGGGGACACGGTCAGCGCACCGGGGCGGAGACCGGATCCCCGTGCCCGGCGAACGCGTCGGCGCGGACGTTGGGCGTGGGGCTGCCGGTCACACGGTAGCGGCCGTTGGGCAGGTCGTCACAGACGGTGACGCGGACGGTGAGCGGGCCGGCCCACTCGTAGCCCTTCCGCTCCCCGTGGCGCGCCAGGCTGTCCGCCAGGAGCTGGCCTATCTGGCCGCCGCGCCGCGCCAGTTTCCCGTGCGCCGCGGCGGAGAGTTCGACCTCGTAGGCGTTGGGGACCACCACACGGCTGTGGCTGCACACCACGGCGTGGTCGTCGCACTCGCGCCGCAGGGCGTCGAGGAGTTCGACCGGTTCCCTGCGGAGCATCCTGGCCAGCAGCGAGTGCTCCCAGCTCTCGACCTTGCGTTCCCATCGCTTCAGAGTTCCCATGACAGATCGCGTGCCCGGGGCGGATCGCCACATGCGCACCCGGATGGCCGGATACTTCCGGTTTCGCATCCGCGCGCGGATGCCACCCGCACATCCGGTGAACGGCGCCCCCGTTCCCGCGGTGGCCGCACGGCGGGAACGGGGGCCGGGGGCGTTGGGCCGGGAACGGAGGGGGCGGGCCGCGGAACGGGGCAAGGCCGCCGCTTCCCGTGAAGCGGCGGCCTTGCCCCGTCACGGATCACCCGGCGGTTCGGCCGGCCGGCTCGCGCCGGCACCGGGGCGGGCAACGGCGGGGTTCCCGTCCCGTGGTGGCCGCGTCTCACGCGGCGCGCTCGTCCTCGAGCGGGGCGGCGGACCGCGACGGCCCGTCCGCCGGAAGGTCCGGCACGGCCCTCAGGTGGCGCTCGCCCGGGGCCTCGGCCGCGGACTCCGGGCCGGCCTCGCCCAGCATGCGCTCCTCGTACCGCCCGAGGGCGAGCATCACGCACAGCAGCAGGGGAGGTATCACAAAGGCAGTGACAGCCACGGGGGACTCCTTCGGGAAGGAACGGGATCGACTCTGTTCCGCGTTGCCTCCCTCACCGGACGGAAACCCCTTAAGGCCCCTTTCGGGGCATTCGGGCGGCCCGTGCCGGCCGTCACAGCCATCCGTTGCGGCGGAAGGACCGGTACAGGAAGCCGGAGGCGGCGGCCATCGCGGCCAAGGCCAGCGGATAGCCGAAGTCCCAGCCCAGTTCGGGCATACGCTCGAAGTTCATGCCGTACAGGCCGGCGACCATGGTGGGGATCGCGAGGATCGCCGCCCATGCCGAGATGCGGCGCATGTCGTCGTTCTGCCAGGTGCCCACCCTGGCCAGGTGGGCGTCGAGCGCGGAGTTGAGCAGCTCGTCCAGGGACCGGACCTCGGTGTCGGTACGGTTCAGGTGGTCGGCCACGTCCCGGAAGTAGGGCAGCAGCTCCTGCGGCCACCGCGACCGGGACTGGGCGGCGAACTCCTGCACCACCGGGACCAGGGGGCGGACGGCGTCGCGGAACTCCAGGACCTCGCGCTTGAGCGAGTAGATCTCCTCGGTGAGGTCGTCGCGGGACGCGGAGAAGACGCAGCGCTCCAGCCGGGTGAGGTCGGCGCGCACCTTCTCGGCGGCGTCGCCGTAGGCGTCCACCACCACGTCCAGGACGGCGTGCAGGACCGAGACGGGGCCGAAGCGCAGCGTCGCCGGGTCGGCGGCCAGCCGGCGGGCGGCCTCGGCGGCCGGGTCGGCCGGCCCGTGACGGACGGTCATCACGAAGCGGGGGCCGAGGAAGACCATCATCTCCCCCGTCTCCACCTCTCCCGCCTCCGCTCCCGGCCCCTTCCCGACGTACCACAGCGTCCTGAGCGCCACCGCGTGCACATCGCCGTACCGCTCGTGCTTGGGGCGCTGGCGCGCGTGGACCGCGTCCTCGACCGCCAGCGGGTGCAGCCCCAGCTCGGCGGTCAGCTCGGCCACCTCCCGCTCGGCGGGAGAGTCCAGGCGCACCCAGCCGAACTCCCCCTCGCCAAGATCTCGCAGGTGCTTGAGCACCGTCCGCCCCGCCTCGTCGGGCCGCTCGCAGCCGGCCTGCCGGGCCGTGCCGTCCTCTTCCCGGTAAATCACGCACTCCATGTCACACGGATGCTTCACCCGCCCCGTTCCATGCGTGACCGCCCCATGGCTCCGGTACCCGCGCCGCCTCGAGGGCGCTGCCGAACGCCGCCGCGACACGGGCGGCCGAGGTGCCCGGGCCGGTCGGCCCGTGGGGGAGGCGCGGCGGCCCTCCCACCGGACGGCGCAGCTCGGACTCCGTGTAGCGGCGGCATCCCTGGTGCCAGATGAGGATGCCGGCCATCCAGTGCTGGAGCTCGCGCGCGTAACCGGTGAGCGTGGCGCGGACCTCGGCGTCGAGGGCGAGGTCCGCGAACATCCGGGGCAGCTCAGTGGAGACGACACGCTCGAACTCGCGCATCCGGGAGTCGGCCAGATCCCCGACGATCTTCAGGGCCTCGGCCGTGCCGCAGTCGAGGAAGTTCCGCACGACGAACACGCAGTTGTGGATCTCCCCCTCGAACTCGATCTCCTTCCGGTAGGAGAACAGGTCGTTGAGCAGGCCCGCGTAGTCCCCCGCCGCGTGCTCCATCGCCATGACCGGACGGGCCCGGTAGATCTCGGCCGGCACCGTTCTGCCGTGGGAGAGCCTGGACAGGCTCATCGTGAAATCCGCGCCGAACGTCTTCCTGCGCATCTCGACGTAGTCGACCGGGTCCGGGACGCGGTGCGCCGCCTGGTTGGCGAGCTCCCACAGCCAGCTGCCGACCATCTCCTCGATGGTGCCGCGGAAGGTGCGGCGGGCGTCCACCGCCATCGGGCCCGTCGTGCGGGCCCACAGGTCTGCAAGACCCCGTTCCAGCGCGTTCGACGGCGCCGGGACGTCACCGGAATCCACCGGCATGAAGGACGACAGGCGCGCGGTGCACACCTTGGCGCCCGCCATGTCGCCGGTGCGTCCGAAGACGACCGGGTAGTAGTCGTCGCCGTAGGTGCCCCAGGTGAGCCAGCCCGTGGTCAGGTCCAGTCGCGCGGGCGAGGCGTCGGGGTGGATCCCGGCCGCGCAGAGGGCGAAATCGAAGGCCCTCAGCTTGTGCTCGTCCCAGATACCGGAGAAGGGGACACCGGGCACGGTGTCCAGCATCCCCATCCGGTGTGCCCAGCCCACGACGTTCTCGCGGGAGGCGTCCAGGTGGGGGCTGAGCCGGGTGGTGTACGGCATGCGCAGTTTCGGGACGCGCACCGGCCCGACCCTCTCGTACGGGGGGTGCGCATGGCTTCTGAGTCTGGCCGGCAGGGTTGACGCCACCGAGGCTGCGATGCGGGCGGCCGAGGTGCCCGGGCCGGTCGGCCCGTGAGGTAGCCCCGCCCCGCCCGGCAGGGGGGCGCCGCGCCCACCGGCCGGGCCGTCGTTCATGTAGCGGCTGGAGCGCATGTGCCACTCGTGGCCGCCCGCCTGCCAGTCCTGGAGGCCCTTGGCGTACGCGAGCACGTCGGCGCAGGACGAGTGGTCCAGGCCGTGTTCGGCGAACAGCGGTGGCAGTTCGGTGAGAACCGTGTGCTCGAACTGGTGGAGCCGGGAGGTGATCAGGTCGTTGACGGCGTCGGCGGCCTGCTGGGTGCCGCAGCCGAGGAACGTCTCGAAGACCAGGACACCGTTGGAGAGTTCGCCCTCCTCCTCCACTTCACGCTGGTAGGAGAAGAGGTCGTTGCGCAAGTGCACCGCGTCCGAGAAGGCGTCCCTGAGCACCCGGACCGGGCGGCTCGCCGCGACCGCCCCGGGCACCTCGGCTTCCGCCGCGAACTCCACCAGGCCCGCCGACCAGGGAGCGCCGCCGACCTTGCGGCGCATCTCGATGTACTCCAGGGGGTTGGCGATCCGCCCCTCGCTGATGTTGGCCAGTTCCCACATGCTCTCCTCGAGCAGATGGCGGGTGGCCTGCGCGAACCGGTTGCGCCAGCCGTCCGACATGGCCGGTACCGTGCGGGCCCACAGGTCGGCCAGACCCCGCTCCACCGCGTTCTCCGGCGCACCGGGGGTGTCGGCGCCCCGGGCCGTTCCGCCGGGACCGGCCGGCATGAAGGCCCGCAGCCTCTCCAGGTACTCCCCGGCACCCGCGATGTCCCGGTCGCGTTTGAAGCTCTCCAGGAAGTGGTCGTCGAAGAAGAACACCCACACGTACCAGTCGGTCACCGTGGCCAGCCGATCGGCGGACGCGTCCGGATGGGTGTAGGCGCACAGCAGGGCGTAGTCGTGGGAGTCGTAGTCGTCCTCGTCCCAGACCCCGGAACCCTCGATCATCCCCATCCGCCGGGCCCACTGCTTGGAGTGCGTCCTGGCCGACTCCAGGTGGGGGTTCAGCCGCGCCGGATACGGCTCGTAGAAGTCCGGCAGTTCGAAGGGCCGCGACACGCGCGCCTCACTCTCCTCGTGTCGTCCCGGACCGCCCATCACTCCCCTTCGCGGGCGATCTCGACGTTCTCCAGGACGCCGAGCGCATCGGGCACGAGCACCGCGGCGGAGTAGTAGGCCGTGACGAGGTAGGAGATGATCGCCTTCTCGTCGATGCCCATGAACCTCACCGACAGGCCGGGTTCGTACTCGTCGGGGATCCCGGTCTGGTGCAGACCGATGACGCCCTGGTCGTCCTCCCCCGTACGCATGACGATGACGGAGCTGGTGCGCTCCCTGGTGATGGGGATCTTGTTGCACGGCAGGATCGGCACGCCCCGCCAGGCCGGTACGTGGTTGCCCATCAGGTCGACGTGGTCGGGGTAGAGGCCGCGGGCGTTCATCTCGCGGCCGATGGCGGCGATGGTGCGCGGGTGGGCCAGAAGAAATTTCGAGCCACGGCGACGGCTGAGCAGTTCGTCCAGGTCGTCCGGGGTCGGCGGTCCGGAGTGGGTCTGGATCCGCTGGCTGTACTCGGCGTTGTGCAGCAGGCCGAACTCGGGGTTGTTGACCAGCTCGTGCTCCTGGCGCTCGCGCAGCGCCTCGACGGTGAGCCGCAACTGCTGTTCGGTCTGGTTCATCGGCTTGTTGTAGAGGTCCGCCACGCGGGTGTGAACCCGCAGCACGGTCTGGGCGACGCTGAGTTCGTACTCGCGCGGGCGGAGTTCGTAGTCCACGAACGTGCCGGGCAGTTCGGGCTCTCCGCTGTGGCCGGACGCCACGGCGATCTCGGCCTCGCCCCGTTCGTTCTGCCGCTGCCGGGGGAGGGCGGCGAACTGCGCGACGTGGTCCCGCAGGGCGGGCGAGCTCTCCATGACGGAGGTGAACTCCCGCCGCTGGAGGGCGAGGAGAGTGCCGCCGGTGACGGCCTTGGCGGTGTACTCCCAGACCGCTTCACCGTCGAGCAGGCTCTGCTCGCCGAAGCGGTCCCCGTCGCCGAGCACACCCAGACGGGTGGGCTCGCCGTACGGGCCGCTACCGGTCTTCTGCACCTTGCCGTGCGCGATCAGATAGATGTGGTCGGCCGCGCCGCCCTCCTCCGCGAGTACCTCGCCCGCCTCGAAGTCGCGCTGGACGAAGCGGTTGGCCAGGGCCGTCAGCACGCCCACGTCCCCGAAGCCGCGCAGTACCGCGAGTTCGCCCAGCTCCCGCGGGATGACCTGGACCCGTGAGCCGGTCTTCACGAACTCGATGCGGCCGTCACCGACCGTGTAGGTCAGACGGCGGTTGACACGGTAGACACCGCCCTCGGTCTGCACCCAGGGGAGCACCTTGAGCAGCCAGCGCGAGGTGATGCCCTGCATCTGGGGTACGGACTTGGTGGTGGTGGCGAGGTTCCGCGCGGCGGCGGTGCCGAGGCTGAGGCTCTGGTCCTGCTGCGCTTCACCGGCTGCTTCTACCGACATCGGCCGTGTCTCCTTCAGGTGGACGTGCGCGGTGTGGGACATACGGCGAGGACCCGGCTCCCGGGCGTGGGGCGCGGGGTCCTCGGCGGTCGAGCAGCACGCTAGGCGGGCGCCGGGGGCCGGGGCCATGGCGGTCCGGTCCTTCCCACACCATCGGATGCTCTTGATCGCCAGACGTTTATCGATCTTGGCTCTGAAAGGGGGTCCAAGACCGGATGAAGTCCCGTCGACCGGGGCAGAGCGGGCAGCAAGCACCACCTGATCACCGACGCCACCGGCATCCCGCTCGCCGCCAACCTGACCGGCGGCAACCGCAACGACGTCACTCAGCCGGTCCCGCTGCTCCAGGCCGTGCCGCCGGTGCGGGGCAAGCGTGGCCACCCCGGCAGCGCCCGGACGCGGTGCCGGCTGACCGCGGCTACGACCACGACAAATACCGCCGCATGGTCTGGGACCTTGGTGTGAAGCCGTTGATCGCCCGCCGTGACACCGAGCACGACTCCGGGCTGGGAACCCAACGGTGTTTCGTGGAGCGCGCGTTCGCCCGCTTGCGCTGGTTCCGCCGCCTGCGCATCCGCTGGGAGATCCGCGACGGCATCCACGAAGCCTTCCCCACCCTGGGCCGCGCGCTGATCTGCCGGCGACGTCCGAACCACACATCGCGATGAGCTTCAGGACGGCGCGGGGCGTAGGTGAGAACCTCCTGGGCCGACGTGCCGTCCTACGCTGCACGCCGTCGCTTCATCGGGAGGTCGTCCGTTACCGCGGACGGCAAAAGCCAAAGGCAAGGAGGTTCCCACTCCTTGCCATGCTCAACGTATAGCGCACCGGGGGGCTTGCGGCAAGGCCCCCGTCAGGCCGCAGAATCGCCGACCGAGGCCAGTACCTGCAGAAACGGGAGTCGCGTAGTGCGTGTGTTGTTGTCGACGTATGGGTCGCGCGGGGATGTCGAACCGCTGGTGGCGCTGGCGGTGCGGTTACGGGAACTCGGCGCGCAGGTGAGGGTCTGTGCGCCGCCGGACGAGGTCTTCGCCCGGCTGCTGGCCAGGGCCGGCGTGGAACTGGTGGCGGTCGGCAGGCCGATGGGCACGATGACGGCGCCGTCGACGGAATCGGCGGCCTCCCGGCGTGTGACCGAGCTGGCCGCGCAGTTCGGCACGGTCGCCGCGGCCGCCGAGGGATGCGACGTCCTGCTGGCGACCGGTCTCGCGCACTTCTCCTCGCGGTCGGCGGCCGAGAAACTCGGTATCCCCTACGTGTACGCGACCTTCTGCCCGTTCCTGCTGCGGTCGCCGCACCAAGCGCCCCCCGCGCTGCTGGCGGGCCAGTCGTTCCCGCCGGAGGTGACCGACAACCGGGCGCTGTGGGACCTGAACGCCCGGACCTTCAACGCGCTGCACGGCGGGGCGCTCAACGCCCACCGGGCCTCGGTTGGTCTGCCGCCGGTGGACGACGTCTACGGTTTCATCTTCACCGACCGGCCGTGGCTGGCGTCGGACCCGGTCCTGGGTCCGTGGCGGGAGACCCCGGAGCTCGACGTCGTGCACACCGGGGCGTGGATCCTGCCGGACGAACGTCCGCTGGCGGACGACCTGCTGGCGTTCCTGGACACGGGCACACCTCCGGTGTTCGTCGGCTACGGCAGCATGCGCGGCGTCTCCGCGGACATCGCCCGGGTGTCCATCGAGGCGATCCGCGCGCACGGCCGCCGCGCACTCGTCGGCCGCGGCTGGGCCGAACTGGCTCTGATTGACGACCGGGACGACTGTTTCGTCGTCGGCGAGGTCAATCAGCAGGCACTGTTCGGCAGGGTGGCCGCCGTCGTGCACCACGGCGGCGCGGGCACGACGACGACGGCCGCCCAGGCCGGAGCGCCGCAGGTGGTAGTGCCCCAGGCGGCAGACCAGCCCTACTGGGCCGGCCGGGTGGCCGCCCTGGGCATCGGTGCGGCACACGACGGCTCGGCTCCGACCACCCAGTCCCTGTCAGCCGCACTCGGGACGGCCCTCGGCCCCGAGACCCTCGCACGGGCACGGGCCGTGGCCGACGGCATCCGCACCGACGGAGCGGCAGTGGCCGCGAAACTACTGCTCGACACCGTCAGCCGGGAAAGGCCGTCGGTGCCCGCGTGAACCCCCACACGGGATCACCGAGCCGGGAAAGTGCCCAGCGCCGGGCTGCACCGCCGACGCGGCGTGCTCGAAGAGACCGGCGTACTCGGCGGCTTTCTGGTCAACGTCGGATACTCACCAGCGAGCGACAGCACTGGCCTCCGAAGAGCATTCGGTTAGGAGTCCCAAGCGCTCCGGCCGCTTCCGGGCACTTCGGGGCCGGACGCGTCCGCCCTCCCCCCAGCCGGCGCCGGCAGCCCCATCGGGTTGGGGAACCGCAGCGCCGCGGCGCTCGCGCGGGCCACGGGGGCGAGCAGCCGGCGCAGCCGGTCCCCCGTCGCCTCGTCCAGCTCCCGCCAGGGACGTGCGGCGGCACGGTCGGTCGCCTCCTCGACGGCGCGGTGGACCAGCCGCCCCTCGGTTGTCGCCCTGCCACCGGGCCCCAGCAGGCCGCGGGCGGCCAGCCGGCGTTCCGCGGCCCGCCACTCGTCGTCGCTCCAGCCCCGATAGGGCTGGAGTTCGCCGCGGGGGAGGTCGATGCCCGCCCGCAGGACGAGGACCTCGCAGCCGTCGAATCCCGCGGCGACCAGGGCCGCGACGTGTCCGTCGCCCCGGTGTTCGCGCAGTACGGTCGCCGCGTGCCACAGGCTCTCCACCGGATCCTGCGGAACGGGCAGCGCCCGGTTGGCCGCGGCCAGCACCCGCCCGGCGCAGTCCAGTTCCCGGATCACGGGCAGCAGGAGACCGGCCGCCTCCTCCACCTCGCGGCCGTACCCGGACAGCAGGCGCCGCAGCGCCGCGCCCGCTCCGGTCCGCCGCGCGTCGAGGGCCCGCCCGGGCGTCACCGCCGCCCAGAGGCCGGGCAGGGCCCGGGCGACCATGGCCGGGGCGAAGCCGAAGAACGCGGCCGTGACCGGTCCGGGCCCGCTCTCCCCCAGCGGCGCGGCGCGCCCGGCGAAGTAACCGCGCCAGAAGCCGCGCAGCCCCGCGGCCTCGAACGCCCCCCGGGCCTCCGGCGCGAAGTAGGTCACCGCGTGGATCGGTTCGAGCAGGGCCCACAGCGCGCGTGCGGTGTGCGACGGATCCTCCACGTCCTCTCCCCTCCCCTTCTCTCCTCGACGGCTCACCAGCTGTTGCTTCCCGCCCGGCGACCGGTTCACCCGGTGCCGGGGTGTCCCGTTCCGCCTTGTCCGGCAGGGATCCTGAGCCGATGTCACGGTTGCCCGCCCTGGGCACCCCGCGTCCGGAAGAACGGCCGCACTCGCGTGATCGAACGTCTGGTCAGGTCACATGATCGTGGCTACGCTCCTGCGTGGCCACCGGCTCCCCGGCGGCCGCGGCGGCCCCGTGTCCTGCTCGGGCGCCGCCTCCGAGCACGTACCCGAACACCTGAACACCTGCGAGGAAGAGGAATCGGCGGGCGCCCTGTCGTCCCCGGTTCAACGCGCGTCGACCGGCGTCGTCACCCGACGGTCCGGTCGGCCGGACCGTCCCCCGGCCGGGCCCCACCGGTCCGCCGCGGGAGTTCGATCAGCGACTCGTGCCGGCTCCGATCGCCGGCGCCCGGGAGGCTGTGTGAGGCACGACAGCGGCAGGAGCGCAAAGAGCGGCGGGAAGATCCCGGACGACGGGATGGAGGCGGTGTTCACGGAAGTGGACGCGATCCGCCGGGAGCTTCCGGACCGCTCGTCGTTCCGCGAGAGGGACACGCTCAAGATCCTGGCCGAACGGATCGAGGGATCCCCGGAACTGTCCCGCAGACCCGTGGTGCGGGCCTTCCTGGAGGACATCGGCTCCTTCACCCCCGGCGACCGGCTGGACACCGTCAAGGGTCATGTCAACGGCCGCCACGACAACCACGTCTTCTCCCTCTTCGACGCCTCCTACTTCCCGAAGCTGTCGCTGGACTACCTCACCTACGAGGAACTGCCCGCCGATCCCCACCTGGCCGAGCGCTACGCCAGTCCGACGGCCCCGGTCGTCATCACCGGGCGGTCCCAGGGCTTCACCTCGCGCGTGGTGGTGGCGCTCTTCCCGGAGAACCACATAGACGGCCTTCAGCGGCCGGACGACCTGATCTTCTACTTCATCGACAAGTTCGTCGAACGGCACAACCGCATCACGCGGAAGATGATCGACGCCGTGATGGCCGAGGACAGCTTCCCGCGCATCCAGGGAGCGCCGGACGAGCGGATCCGGCAGGCCTCGTCCTGGTGGGTGCGGCTGCACGAATACCACCACCGGCAGGGCGACATGCCCATCCCCGAGTTCCTCCCGGCCAAGAAGTACAAGCCGCTGGCGGGTCTGGAGGAGCTGCGCGTGGACGTCTCCGCCATGCTGGCCCTGCTCGGCGACCGCGCGCTGCCGCGCGAGGAGGCGTACACCGCCTACGAGTACATCCTGGCCGAGCGGCTGCTGCGCTACGCCGTGGAGGGCATCCCGCGCCCCAACTACGACGCCGTGGCGTCCCAGTTGCTCTTCGGCTATCTGAGCGAGCACGGCGGCATCCGCGTCAGGGACGGGGTGATCGAGCTCGGCGCGGCGGTCCCCACGGCCCTGGCCGAGTTCCTCGGCGAGATCCAGCACATCGAGGCCGCGATCCACCGGGAGCCGGTGGAGGCCGTCCGGGGGCGGCTGCTGGAGTTCACCAACCGGTACACCGACTACGACCCGGTGGCCCGGGACTACCGGTACGTGCCGTTCTTCGCCGAGGTCAAGGAGCGGCTGGGCGTCTAGGCCCACTCCCGCCGCAGGTCCCCGCCCCCGGCCCGGCGTTTCCCGGCGGGCCCCTGCGGCGGGGCCCTGCTCCGTCCGTGTCCGAACGCCCCCTTTCGCGCACCATCCGTACCCCTGCGCACACCACCCGTCGGATCCCCTGGAGTGATCGTGACCATTGCCCCGGAGTTCTCGCCCGCCGACCGCGACACGCTCGACGAACGGATCGAGGAGGAGATCGACAAGGCGCGCCTTCGGCGCGCGGACAACGGCTTCTTCGGTGCCGCCCGGAGCGTCGAGGCCGTCAGCCCGCAGGCCGGACTCGCCATCGCCCAGTGGTGGCGCGCGATGACCAAGGGCTTCATGTTCACCACCCTGGCCGGACTGGGGGTGATGGCCCGCTCCTTCGCCGGCGAGAACCCCTCGCGCGAGGTCCTGGGCGCCTTCCAGACGGTGTACCAGGTCATCGGCGACGACCTGGACAACGCCGCCCCGGAGTTCCGGGCGGTGGCGCCGCGCGGACCGGCCGGCATCCACTACGTGTGGTGGGAGGACACCGTCATCGCCCCGCTGCTGCCGCACGTGTCCGAGGAGGAGCGGCGGGCCGCCGCCGAGCTCCCCGCGCCCGTGAGGGACCTGCTGGAGAACATGGACCGCCTGGCGGCCTCTCCGCTGGGCGCGGCGGTGCAGCTGCGGGTCGTGGAGACCATCGCCCTGGACATCGCGGTGGGCTTCCGCCGCATGTACGCCAAGGTCCTGTCCGGCGGCGAGCAGGTCTTCACCGACAAGGAGCAGTTCGCCTGGATCGACGCCCACATCAAGGCGGAGACCGTCCACGCCCAGCAGGTCAGCGACGACGAGACCGGTATGACGAGCCTGGTCGGCGACAGTGCGCGGGCGGCCGAGTTCGTGGAGCTGGTCACCGAGTACGCGGACAGCTGGTCCCGCGCGCTGGAGTGCTTCGGGGACCGCCTGACCCGGCGGGCCTGAGCCCTCCGGAGAGGGAGATCACGCCGTGCCGGTCCTCCCCGGCGGGGAGGACCGGCACGGCGCCCGGCAGCAGCCAACCGTCCGGCCCGGGAGTGGTGCATGGAGATCGTGGACAGATACGGCCTGTCGCTCGCCCTGATCGAGCCGCACGAGCTGGCCGCCGAGCCCTGGACCGCGGCGGCCGGGCGGACCGCGGGCGTGGGCGTGGATATGGACGTGGACGTGGTCAGGATGGAGCGCCCGCCCGCCGGGTTGTGGGACGAGCTGGCCCGGCGGGGCTTCCTGCGCAAGCCCGCCACCGTCACCTGGGTGGCCGAACTGGCCCGAGACGAGGAGGAGTTCCTGGCCCGGCTGGACACCAAGGCGCGGCAGGACGTACGGCGCGCCCGCCGCCGGGCCCAGGCGGCCGGGCTGCGCGAGGTGGTCGAGGAGCCGGTCTCGGAGCGGACCCTGGAGGCGTTCCTCGCCCTCTACCGGGAGCGTGTGGCACGGATGCGCTTCGGCGTCCCCTTCGCCCTCGGGTACCGGGACGCGGTGCTGCACGGACCGGAGAAGTTCTGCGGGGTCTTCGCGTACGCCGGGGACGAGCTGGCCGGGGGCTGCCTGGTGCTGGAGCTGCCCGAGAGGGACGCCGCGGTGGTGCGCTTCTCCGCGGTCAGCGCCGAATGGCGCAGGCACAGCCTGGCCCGCGCCCTGTACTTCTCCGCGATGCGCGTCGCGCGGTCCAAGGGCTACGCCCGGGTGACGCTGGGGAACGAGCCGAACCTGCTGGGCCATCTCACCCGGCCGGGCCTGTTCCACTTCAAGACCGGCATGGGCTTCACCGCCGTCCCCTCCCAGGAGTTCGGCGACCCGGACGGCCATGACGAGGCGGACCTGGTGCTCTCCCTGCGCACCCTGGGCGATCCCGCCCTCGTGCTGGCCTACGCAGGTCCCGGCGCGGACCCGGAGCGTCCGCTGGCGGCACGTCTGATCAGCGACTCCCCGGTTTCCACCGCGCCGTACCGGGCGCCGTTCCTGGCAGAGGTGACCCGGTCCGCCCCCCTTCCCGGAAGGCGGACCGGTGCCTGAGCCGATGCCACTGGGGCGTGTCGCAGAGGCCTCGTCCGCGGGGCGGACGGCGCTGCTTTCAGCACCCGCCCTAGGCCACGGGCACGGCGCGGGCGGCCACCCGGTCCGGGTCTCCGCCGAGCACGGACCCGCGCACCAGTGCGTTGATCTCGTGCGGTGTGCCGAGCGGTATCTCTCCCGCCTCCTCCAGGCGGCGCGTCTGCTCGTCGGTGAGCGCGATGTCGAGCGCCGCGAGGTAGTCCTCGAGCTGGGCGGTGCTGCGCGGGCCGATGACGGGGACGAGCGCGGTGGTGGAGCGCGCGGCGCGGGCGCGCAGCCAGGCGAGCGCTATCCGGGCGGGCGGGGTGCCCGCCTCGTCGGCCACCTCCCGTACGACGTCGACGACGGCCGCGATCCGGTCGGTGTTGTTCCGGGGGTGGCGGCGGTTCTCGTCACTGACCCAGCCGGCCTCGGTGCGGCGGTACTTGCCGCTCAGCAGCCCGCCGCCCAGCGGCGACCACAGGGCGGCCCCGAGGCCGAGCCCCTCGGCCATGGGCAGCAGTTCGCGCTCGGCGGTGCGGTTGAGCAGGTTGTACTCGGCCTGGATTCCGATGACCGGCGACCAGCCGCGCAGTTCGGCGATGGTGACGGCGCGGGAGGTGCGCCAGGCGGGGAAGTTCGACAGCCCGGCGTAGAGGATCTTGCCGCTGCGTACCAGGTGGTCGACGGCGGCCAGGATCTCCTCGGTGGGGGTGAGGGTGTCGGGGAAGTGCGCCCAGTACAGGTCGATGTGGTCGGTGTTCAGGCGGCGCAGGCTGCCCTCGACCGAGCGGATCATGTTCTTGCGGCTGTTGCCGGTGTCGGAGATCCCCGGGTTCCGGGAGTCTCCGCCGCTGTACTTCGAGGCCAGGACGAAGTGGTCGCGGTCGGCGGCGAGGAACTCGCCCAGCAGGCGTTCGGCCTGGCCGAAGTGGTAGCAGTCGGCGGTGTCGATCAGGGTGCCGCCGGCCTCGGCGAAGCGCTCGAAGATCCTGCGGGCCTCCTCCCGGTCGGCGCCGTCGCCCCGTCTGCTCCACATCAGGTCGGCGCCGCCGGCGTTCTCGCCGTAGGCGGCGCCGAAGTTGGCGGTTCCCAGGGCGAATTCGGAGACCCGCAGCCCGGTGTTCCGTCCGAAGGTCGTGTAGCGCATGGTTCTCCCGGTGCTCGGTGTCGTACGGCCGGTGCTCCGGCCGGCGGCCAAAGCGGGGTTCGGCGGTCCGCCGTCAGGCGGAGGGGCCCTCCTGGACCTTCCGCTCCACCCAGTCGTAGACGCCGGCCAGCACCTGCCGGTGCTGTTCCGTGCCCAGGACGCTCAGAAAACCGGGAACGGGATTGACCTCGAGAATCATGTAACCGCCCTCGTGCGGAAGTACGTCGAGCCCCGAGAGGGTCATTCCCAGGGCCCGGGTGGCGCGGACCGACAGATCGACCAGTTCGTCCGGCGCGTCGATCCGCTCGAAACTCGCACCCTCCAGTGTCTTACAGCGCCAGGAGCCGACCGGAGGGAGCTTGAGCATGTTTATCGGCGTGGTATCCCCTGCCACACTGATGCGGTATTCACCGCCCTCTGTCGGGTAGTAGGGCTGGCAGAGGACGGTGGAGAACCGTGTCAGCAGATCCTCCGCCACCTCTTTCTGTGAACCGAAATCATGGATGCGCTCGACATCCTGCCCCCGGTATCCGTAGGAGGGTTTGAGGATGATGTCGCCCCATTCCTCGATGGCGGTCTCCACATCCGCGAGCGAAACCGCCGAGCGCACCGGTGGGACGGGCAGTCCGGCGGCGGCGAGTTTCTGCGCCATGAGGAACTTACTGTAGCCCGTCAGCCATGCGTCCACAGGGTCGAACAGCATCGGACCTGCGGCGTTGCTCAGCATGGCCAGCCGCTCGACCCGGTCGCGCCAGTCGTCCCCGTAGAGCTTCGAGCGATTGATCACAGCGTCGAAGGAAGCGGCCGGCTCCCCCTTCAAAGTCAGCTCCACCCCTTCCGGACCGGGATGGTACGCGATTTCCTCGAGCGTGAAGAAGGAGGTGTCGTGACCGCGCTCCCGCCCGTATTCCACCAGGCTCGTTCCGTCGGGGTCGATCCCGGAATAGTCCCATCCGAGCAGGCCAATCTTCACGGTGCCTCCAGAAGCGCTCTCGTGCGCTGCAGACAGTGTCGGACGCACGGCGCAGCCTGACCTTGCAACTTCCCATCTGTCAAGGCGCCAAATCCTCTGCCCATGCGAAAGCCCGTTGCTCCCCGATGGGTCGCCATGCCCACTCCTGTCGCTTTTGCGACACGTTTACATGAATTACACGTCCGCCGAACAGGATGTTATTCGAAGGGGGTACCGCGATCCGTGTTCCGTACTCTAGGCTCGGCGGTCGGATTCGTGCTCGAGTACGAGAGGGACCGCTTGTGGGCGACTGGGAGACGCTGGTCAGGCCGAGACCCGAACAGGCCGCCGAGTACCGGGCCGCGGGCTGGTGGCGCGAGGAGACGTTCCTCGACGACCTCGACGAGGCGGCGCGCCTCAGGGGCGGGCACCCCGCGATCATCGCCTACGAGGGCCGGGACCACTCGCGCACCATCGACTACTCCGGGCTCCGGCGCCTGGTCGAGCGCTTCGCCGCCGCCCTGGCCGAACTCGGCGTGGGGCGCGGGGACGTGGTCGCCCTCTATCTGCCGAACCGCTGGATGCTCACTCCCCTGTACCTGGCGTGCCACCGCGTCGGCGCCGTCGGCTGCCCGGTCATCCCCGCGCTCGACGTGCGGGAGCTGTCGGACGTGCTCACCCGCAGCGAGGCGAAGGTCTGCGTGACCGCCGACCGCATCGACGGGACAGACTACGGCGCCCGTCTGGCCGAGGCCGCGCCCGCCTCCCTGAAGCACCGGGTGGTCGTCGGCGACGCCGACGCGACCGGCGCGGTCGACTTCGAGGACTTCTTCGTCCGCACGCCCTGGGAGGAGCGCCGCACCGTCGCGGAGGCCGACCGGCTGGGGCCCGACGACCCGTCGCTGCTGCTGTACACCTCCGGCACCACCGGCCGGATGAAGGGCGTGGTGCACAGCCAGAACACCCTTCACGCCGCCGTGCTCGCGGTCTCCGTACCGCACCGGCTCACCGCGGACGACGTCATCTCCATCCCCAACTACGCCACCCACATGGCCGGGCTGACCTACGCCTGCTACATGCCGCTGCTGCTGCGCGCCACCTGCGTGATGCAGGAGGCGGGCCGCGACATGGAGCTGCTGCTGGACCTGCTGGCCGGGCACCGCGTCACCTGGGCGTACGTGCCGCCGGCGTTCCTGGTGTCGATGCTGGAGGCGCAGCGCGGGAAGCCGCGCGACACCTCCAGTGTGGTGCAGGTCGTCTCCGGCTCGGCGCCGATCGCGCCCCAGCTAATCGCCGAGATGCGGGAGGTCTTCGACGTCCCGGTGCGCGCCCTGTGGGGCATGACGGAGAACGGCGCGGTCACCGTGACCCGCGCGGACGACCCGGAGGGCTGGGCGGCGCACAGCGACGGGCGCCCCGAGCCGTCGATGGAGATACGCATCGACACCGCGCCCGGCGAAGACACCGGCCGGCTGCTGGTGCGCGGCGCCTCCCAGTGCCTGGGGTACCTGGGTCAGCGTGAGGTCTACCAGGCGTGCCTGGACGAGGAGGGCTGGTTCGACACCACCGACCTGGCCCGTGACGACGGGCGCGGCGGCATCCGCATCACCGGCCGCAGCGTCGACCAGATCACCCGGGCCAACGGCATGAAGGTCTCCACGCTCTACGTGGAGTCCGTGCTGGTGCGGCACCCCCTGGTGAAGGAGGTCGCCCTGGTGGGCTACCCGGACCCGAAGGTGCCCGGCGCGGAACTGGTGTGCGCCGTGGTGGTGCCGGGCGATGAGCCGCCCACCCTCCAGTCGCTGCACGCGCTGCTGGCCGGGGAGAAGGTGGCCCGGGCCCTGTGGCCGGACCGGGTGCAGTTCGTGTGGGAGCTGCCCAGGAACTCGCTGGGCAAGATCCTGCGCCACCCGCTGCGCCGCCGCCTGGAGATCGAGTACGAACGCGCCGCGCGCCGATGACGGCGGCGGCCCGGGTCGCGGCGGACGCCCAGGAGCGGGGGCGTGTCCCTCGACGGCGGTCGGCCGCGCTGGCGGTGATCTCCGCGGCGCAGCTGATGTTCCTGCTGGACGCCACCATCGTCAACGTCGCGCTGCCGAGCATCCAGCGCTCCCTGGGGCTGGACGGGGCGGGCCTGGAGTGGGTCGTCGCCTCGTACTCCATCGCCTTCGGCGGTCTGCTGATGCTGGGCGGGCGGGCCGGGGACATCCTGGGCCGGCGGCGGATGTTCGCGGCCGGGCTGGCGCTGTTCACCTGCGCCTCGCTGCTGGGCGGCCTCGCCTCCGAGCCGTGGCTGCTGGTGGTGTGCCGCGCGGCGCAGGGCGCGGGCGCCGCCGCGGCCTCGCCCGCCGCGCTGTCGCTGATCGCCGTGACGTTTCCCCAGGGGCCGGAGCGCGACCGGGCGATCGGCTGGTACACGGCCGTCGCCACGGCCGGCGGCGGCCTGGGCCTGCTGGCGGGCGGTGTGATCACCGCCTGGCTGTCCTGGCGCTGGGTGAT
The DNA here is from genome assembly GCF_054072955.1 of Streptomyces sp. SS8. Taxonomy (NCBI): domain Bacteria; kingdom Bacillati; phylum Actinomycetota; class Actinomycetes; order Kitasatosporales; family Streptomycetaceae; genus Streptomyces; species Streptomyces sp. SS8. Next base: position 79,287 of record NZ_JBSVCZ010000023.1, on the reverse strand, counting down.
GCTCGTCAACGTGCCGATCGGGGTGGTGCTCCTGGCCGTCACCCGGCGGGTGCTGCCCGAAACGCCCCGGCGGCACGGGGTGTTCGACGCCTCCGGCGCCGCCACCGGCACCCTGGCGGCGCTGCTGCTGGTGTACGGGCTGGTCTCCGCCTCCTCCGGGCACGGCGGCCGGACGCGGCCGGAGGTGCTCGCCGCGCTGGGCGCCGCGACCGTGCTGCTGGTGGTCTTCGTGGCGGTCGAGCGGCGCGGGGCGCAGCCGCTGGTCCCGCCGCGGCTGTTCACCGGCGGGCGGCGGGCCGGCGTCTACGCGGTGCTGGCGCTGACCAGCACCGCCATGTTCGGCGTCTTCTTCTTCCTCACCCTCTTCCTCAGCCGGGTGTGGGGGTACAGCTCCCTGCGGATCGCGGTCGTCTACCTCCCGCTGACCTGCCTGCTGGTCGCCGGGGCCAGGGTCGGTCCGCGTCTGGTGGCCCTGTTGGGGGCCCGTACGCTGGTCTGCTGCGGTCTGCTGACCGCGGCCGCCGGAATGGCGTGGCTGTCGCGCATCGGTGAGTCCGGCGGTTACACCACCGGGATGCTCGTGCCGACCGTGCTGGTCTACGCGGGGCTCGGTGTCACCGGCGTCCCCCTGACGCTGGCCGCCCTGGCGGACGTCGCCGACGAGGACTCCGGCGCCGCGTCGGGCCTGCTCACCATGGCCCGGCAGATCGGTGGCGCGACGGGGCTGGCCGTGCTGGGCGCCGTCGTCTGGGCGGCGGCCGGCTCCGCCGGGCACAGGGGGACGGAGGTCACGGACGCGGCGCTGTCCTCGGGGATCTCCCAGGGCTTCCTCGCGGCGGCCGCGGTCACCGCGCTGTCGCTGCTGCCGGCGGCCCTCGCCGTGCCGGGAAAGCCCGCCGCGGACGTCTCGGACGGTGCGGACCTCCCGGACACCGGGAACGCCGAGGGCGCCGGGAACGCCGGGAAAACGACCGGACCGGACGAGGGGTGAGCGGCGTGGACGACTTCCTGGTGGTCGGCGGCGGCATCGCGGGCGCCGCGGCCGGCTGGTTCCTGGCCCGGCACGGCCGGGTGACGCTGCTGGAGGCCGAGCGCGTCCCGGGCGCGCACTCGACCGGGCGGTCCGCCGCGGTGTTCTCCGAGTACTACGGCGGCCCGGTGGTGCGAGCCCTGACCGCGGCCGGCCGCGCCTTCTACACCGATCCTCCCGAGGGCTTCTCCCCCACCGCCCTGCTGCGTCCGCGCGGCGTCCTGGCCCTGGAGACCCCGGGGAGCCCCGGCCTGTTCGAACAGGCGCTGGCCGAGGGGGCGCAGGCTCCCGAACCGGCCGTCGAGATCGGCCGGCCCCGCGCCGTGGAGCTGTGCCCGGTGCTGCGCCCGGACTCCTTCGGCCGCGCCCTGTACCGGCCGGGGGTGTGCGACATCGACGTGGACGCCGTCCACCAGGGCTTCCTGCGCGGTCTGCGCGCGGCGGGCGGGACCGTCGTGACCGGGGCCCGGGTCCGCTCCCTGCGGCGGCGACGCGGCCGCTGGTACGCGGCCACGCCCGCCGGTGAGTTCTCCGCCGCGGCCGTGGTCGACGCGGCCGGGGCCTGGGCCGACGAGGTGGCCCGGCTGGCGGGCGCGGCGCCGGCCGGGCTGGTGCCGCGCCGCCGCACCGCCGCCGTCGCCGAACTGCCGCCCGGGCTCGACGCGTCCGGCTGGCCGATGGTCTGCGACGTGGCGGACACCTTCTACGCCAGGCCGGAGTCGGGCGGGCTGCTGCTGTCCCCGGTGGACGCGGCCCCGGCCCCGCCCGGTGACGTACGCCCCGACGACCTGGACGTGGCCGTCGCCGTCCACCGCTTCGAGGCGGTGGCCGCCCTCCACCTGCGGCGCATAAGACACGCCTGGGCCGGGCTGCGGACCTCGCCCGCCGACGACGTGCCCGTCATCGGCCCGGACCCCGGCACACCCGGTTTCCACTGGCTCGCCGGACTGGGCGGATACGGAATCCAGACAGCTCCCGCGGCGGGCGCCCTGCTCGCCGCCCTCGCCGTGGGGGACGGGCCGCCACCCGCGCTCGCCCCCCTGGTCCCGGACCTGACCCCCCGTCCGTGACCCGCGCGGCTCCCCTTCAGCGCGCCGTCCCGTCACCAGCAGGGAGTGCACAGATATGTCGACAGACACGTCGGACGACCTCCGGCTTTCCGCCGGCGGCAGCGTCGACCACGGCCCCTACCGTCCCGTGACCGCGCTCATCGAGGAACAGACCGACCGGACCCCCGACCGCCCCGCCCTGGTCTGGCGGGGGACGCGGGAGGAGAGGACCCTGACGTACGCGGAGTTCGACGCGCTCGCCAACGGGCTCGCCGCGCGGTTGTCGGCGGCCGGTGCGGGCCCCGGCTCGGTGGTGCCCGTGGTGGTGGGCAACAGCGTCGAACTCCCCCTGTGCATGGTGGCGCTGATGAAGACCGGTGCGGCGTTCGCGCTGTGCGACCCGGTGTGGCCGGAGGAGCGGCTGCGCTCGGTGCTGCGGACGCTGGACGCGCCGCTGGTGCTGACCTCCGGGCCGCCGGTGTGCGCCGGCCGGCCGGCGACGGTCGTGCGCGCGGCCGGGATCACGCCGACCGCCGAGCGTCCCGGCATCCTGCCCGGCCCCGGCGACATCGCCTACGGGGTGTTCACCTCCGGCACGACCGGCACCCCCAAATGCGCCCTCAACCTGCACGGCGGCCTGGCCAACCGGTTCGGCTTCATGACCCGCCGCTTCCCCGCCACCGGAGGGGAGGTGGTGCTCCAGAACAGCCGCCACACCTTCGACTCCGCCATCTGGCAGCTGCTGTGGCCGCTGATCACCGGCGGGCGGACGGTCGTCCCCGAGCAGGGCGAGTTCCTCGACCTGGAGCGGACGGTGGAGACCATCGACCGCCACCGGGTCACGGTCACCGACTTCGTCCCGGCGATCCTGGGCATGCTGGTGGCCCTGCTGGAGGCCGACCCCGCGGCCGTGCGCCGGGTCTCCTCCCTGCGGCATCTGGTGGTCGGCGGCGAGGAGATCGTGCCGCGCGCCGTCCACCGGCTGCGGGAGATGGTCCCCGGCCTGGAGGTCTACAACGGGTACGGGCCCTCGGAGACCGCCATCGGCATGGTCTTCCACCGCGTCCGGGGCGACGAGGGCGACCACATACCCCTCGGGCGGCCCATCGACAACTGCCACGCCCTCGTCGTCGACGACGCGCTGCGGCCCCTGCCCGCGGGCGCCACCGGCGAGATCCTGGTCGGCGGCGCCTGCGTGGGGGCGGGCTACCTGGGTGATCCGGAGCGCACCGAGCGGGCGTTCGTGCCCAATCCCTTCCCCTCGGTCCCCGGCGAGCGGCTGTACCGCACCGGTGATCTGGGCTGGTACGACGAGCGGGGGCTGCTGCGCTTCGCCGGACGGCACGACCGGCAGGCCAAGGTGGACGGCGTACGCGTCGAGCCGGCCGAGATCGAGACCGCCGCCGAGGGCTGCCGCGGTGTCGTCCAGGCCAAGGCCATGACGGTGCGCCGGGCCGGGCGCACCCGGCTGGTGGTCGCGGCGGCGGCCGAGCCGGGCGTCACCCCGGCGGCGCTGCGCTCCCATCTGGCGTCCGTGCTGCCCCGCATCCAGGTGCCGCGCCACTGCTTCGTGCTCCAGGCCCTGCCGCTGACGGACAACGGCAAGGTGGATCTGCGCGCGCTGCGCGCGATCGTGGAGGACAAGCTGGAGTCCGAGGCGAGACCGGCCGTGCGCGGGCCGTCGGGCGCGCAGGCGCCCGCCCAGCACATCGCGCATGTGATGGGCTCGGTGCTCGGACTGCCCGACTTCCGCACCGGCGACGACTTCCTGGCGCGCGGCGGCGACTCGCTGTCCGCCATGAGCGCGACGCTGCGCATCCGGGAGGCCGTGGGCGCCTGTGTGAGCCTGTCCGATCTCTACGAGCACCGCACGCCCGAGCGGCTGGCGGCGGCCCTGGACAAGCCCGGCGCGCGTGGCGTCGGAGGGCCCGGAGCGCCCGCCGGGGACGAGGAGCGCTCGATGGAGCTCGACGCCCGGCTCCCGGCGGACCTGACCCGCCTGGCCCGCCGGGCGGCGGGAGCGGCCCCGGCCGTACCGCCGCGCACCGTCCTGGTCACCGGGGCCACCGGCTTCGTCGGGGCCCGGACCGTGCACCGGCTGGTGACCTCCACCGGGGCGCGCGCGGTGTGTCTGGTGCGCGCCCGCGACGACGCGCACGCCCGGGAGCGGCTGGCGCGCACCCTGCGTTCGCAGGGACTGTGGGACGCGGACGTCGCCGCTCGCGTCGAGGCCCGCCGGGGCGATCTGGAGCGGCCCCGCTTCGGCTGGCCGCGCCCGCGGTGGGAGTCCCTCGCCGCCGGATGCGACGCCGTGCTGCACATCGGAGGACTGGTCAACTTCCTGCTGGACTACCGCTCCCACCGCCCGGCCAATGTCACCGGCACGGCCGAGGTGCTGCGTTTCGCCCTGTCGGGGCGGCCCAAGCCGCTGCACCACGTCTCCACCCTCGGCGTCCTGGACCGGCACGCGGCCGGTGCGGCGCAGCCGTTGGGCGAGGACTTCGACCCCCGCGACGCGGCCCTGCCCGCCAGCGGCTACAGCCGGTCCAAGTGGGTGGCCGAGCGCATGGTGCTCGCGGCGCGGCGGATGGGCGCCCCGGTGGTGGTGCACCGACTGGGCGAGGTGATGCCGGCGGCCGACAACGGCGTGCCCAATCCCGCGGCGCTCACCCATCTGCTGCTGTCGGCCTTCCTCCAGCTGGGCGTGCGGCCCGGCGTGCCGATGGTCTCCGACTACACCCCCGTGGACGAGACGGCCGCCCGGCTGGTCGCCGCGCTGACCGAGCCGCCGCCCGGGCCGCCCGGCCACGGCGTGTACCACGTCTTCCGCCCCGGCGGCGTGGACTTCACCGCGCTCGACCTGACCGCTCCGGGCGGTGCGCGCACCCTGCGCACGGTGCCGGCGGCGGAGTTCGCGGCGATGCTGCGGGAGGCGGCGGACGGCGACAGGGAGTCGGCCGCGGCCGTGCTGCACGCCCTGCTGACGGCCCTGCCGTCGGCCGCGCCCGGCGGTCCGCCGGACTTCCGGCGCCTGCTGTCGGACAATCCGGGCCTGTTCACCAGGCGGGCGTGCGACGCCCTGGACGCCCGGCACGGCCTGCGCCAGGGGCCGCTGGAGGCGGCGGTCGCCGCCTACCGCGCCACGCTCACCTCCTGAACGGTGCGCCCGGCGGCCGGGCGCACCGGGGGTACGCCAGAACACCGAGAGTTCCGAGAGAAACGAACCGAAAGGACGACAGTGCACTACCGAAGCATGGGCCGGCTGGGCTGGGACGTCAGCGAGATCGGCTACGGCATGTGGGGCATCGGAGGCGGCCCCGGGGGCTTCACCGGCTGGGACTACGACACGGCGCCGGACTGCCTGGACCTGGCGGTCGAGCTCGGCTGCACGTTCTTCGACACCGCCTGGGTCTACGGCCGCGGTGTCAGCGAGCGGATGCTGGGCGACCTGCTGCGCAGGCACCCCGGCCGCTGGCTGTACGTCGCCACCAAGGTCCCGCCGCTGAACCGGCAGTGGCCGCCGCGCCCGGACGACACCCTCGACGACGTCTTCCCGCCCGGCCATGTGCGCGAGTACGTCCACCGCAGCCTGGAGAACCTCGGCACCGACCGCATCGACCTGCTGCAGTTCCACGTCTGGGAGGACCGGTGGAGCGATGACGAGCGCTGGCAGCGGGTGATCTCCGACCTGAAGGCCGAGGGCGTGATCGAGGGCTTCGGCATCAGCGTCAACCGCTGGGAGCCGGAGAACTGCCTGCGGGCGATCGACACCGGCCTGGTCGACGTCGTCCAGGTCATCTACAACATCTTCGACCAGGCCCCCGAGGACGAGCTGTTCGAGCGCGCGCTGCTCGACGACATCGGCATCATCGCCCGCGTCCCCTTCGACGAGGGCGGTCTCACCGGAAGACTCACCCACGACACCGTCTTCCCCGAGGACGACTGGCGGGCGGTCTACTTCGGCCCCGACAACCTGGGCCCGACGGTCGAACGGGCCGAGCGGCTGAAGAAGGTGCTGCCCGAGGGCATGACACTGCCCGAGCTGTCGCTGCGCTTCATCCTCCACCACCCGGCCGTCAGCACCGTCATACCCGGCATGCGCAGACCGGAGCACGTCCGCGCCAACCTGGCCGTCTCCGACGGCCGGCGGCTGGGCCGCCCCATGCTGGACGAGCTGCGCGGCCACCGCTGGGACCGCCGCCCGACGGAGTGGTCGATGTGACCGTCATAGCCATGTGGGCGCACCCCCGGGCGGTCTCCACCGCCTTCCTGCGCATGATGGCCGAACGCGGCGACGTGACCGTGGTGCACGAGCCGCTGGTGCTGCTCACCGACCACGGCGAGGTGTCCGTGCCCGGCCCGGACGGGGGCACGGTCGTGTTCCGCTCCCCCGGCGATCTGCTGGCCCACCTCACGGCGCTGGGCGAGGAGCGGCCGGTGTTCTTCAAGGACACCCTGGAGTACCACTACCAGCACCTGTTCGACCATCCGGAGCGGATCGCGGGCTTCCGGCACACCTTCATCGTCCGCGACCCGGCGCGCGCCATCGCCTCGCACCACGCGGTCAAACCCGAGGTGACCTGCTCCGAGATCGGCTACGAGCACCAGTGGGACCTGTTCGAGCTCGCCTGGAAGACCACCGGCGAGCGCCCGGTGGTGGTCCGTGCCGAACGGCTGCTGGCCGATCCGGCGGGTGTGGTCTCGGCGTACTGCGAGCGGGTCGGGCTGCCCTACGTCCCCGAGGCCCTGAACTGGCAGCCGGGCGAGCGCGCCGAGTGGCGGCCGAACCGGCGCTGGCACCTGGACGTCATGGCCAGCTCGGCCTTCCGGGCGCCGGAGCGGGAGTACGCCGTCACCGTCGACAACGACGAGCGGCTGCGCTCCTTTCACGAGCACCACCTGCCGTACTACGAGCGCCTGATCGAGCACGCCCTGTGAGACAGCCTGTGAGACGGCCTGCGACACACCCCGTGACATGCCCCGTGACACGCCCCGTGAGCCCCGCGGGCCCAGCACCAGGAGGGACCGGACCATGAACGCCACCGCGACCGCCACCGAGCGGGGCGGCCCACCGCCGGCCGCGACCGCACCGGCCGCCGCGCCCTCGCCGGGCGAGGAGTTCGCCCGGGCCTTCGCCGAGGCGCCGGACAGCGCCGAGGTCCACTTCGGCTTCACCGTCACCGACGCCTTCCAGCCGGGGAAGGAGAGGCACCGGCTGACGGCCCGCCACCTGTTCCGCAAACAGCGGGCCGGATCCGGCCCGGTGCGCACCTGGTTCGAGACCAGGCCGCCCGGGCAGGCGCCGGACCGCGATGGCCGGCTGCGCGAGGACTCGTTCCTGTTCGCCCCGGCCGACCACCACGTCGCGCCGATCACCGCCTGGGTGCGGGTCCCCGACGGGCTCGCCGGGGACCCGGCGGCCCTGGCCGCCTTCGTGGACCGGCGGCTGATGGTCCGGCTGGGCACCGCGGAGAACCGGGCGCTCACCCATGACGTGCTGCGCCATCCGGACGTGGCGCCCCTGCCCTACCGGGGCTCGTACGCCGCCGGTCTGCTCGCCGCCTTCGACGAGATCGAGCAGACCGGCGGGACCGGGCACGCGGTGATGGTCAACCCCCGCGACTACTACGGGCAGCTGGTCGGCTCCGGCAGTCTGCTGGCCGACCTCGCCCGCGAGGGCGTCATGGTCTGCCGCCACCGGCAGGTCGCGCCCGGCTGCGCGCTGGTCGGGGACTTCGCCATGGCCGCCGTGCTCCTGGACGCCGAGCGCTCGGTGATCAAGGTCGCCGAGCCGCCGCCGGGAACCTTCGACGAGCCCGGGGGCACGGCGGTGTGCGCGGTGGTCCACGAGTCCGTCGCCGTCCAGCTGCCGACCCACTTCTTCCACGTGGTGCCGGGCTGACCCGTGCCGGTGCGGGCGCCGTCGCGTCGGGCGCCCGCACCGGCCCGTCAGGTCTGTGCCAGCCAGATGCTCAGGTTGAGCGCGGCGGCGAAGGCCGTCCACAGCAGATAGGGCGCCAGCAGGTACGCAGCCACCGGGCGGACGCGGTGGAACGCCACCGCCGTCGCACCGGCGGCGGCGAGCAGCAGGCAGATGTCGGCGAAGGCGAGCCCGTACCGGCGGGCACCGAAGAACAGCGGGGTCCACGCCGCGTTGAGCAGCAGCTGGACGCCCCACAGTCCCAGCGCGGCACGGGCCCGCGGCCCCCTGGCGCGCCAGACCAGCCAGGCGCTGAGAGCGATGAGCGCGTAGAGCACCGTCCACACCGGGCCGAAGAGCCAGGGCGGCGGCGCCCAGGCGGGGCGGTCCAGGGACTGGTAGACCCTGCCGGAGTCCGCGGCGGCGAGGGCCCCCACCGCCGCGGCGGCGTAGGCGAGAGCGGTGAACAGCACCAGGGACGGCCAGGAAGCCCGCCCCCGCGTCGCGGTCCTCCTCCGGGATGCGCGGTGTGCCGGCATGCGGTCCTCCTCGCGGGTCGTCCGCTCCCTCCGGCACCGCCTACCCCCTCGGGACCGCTTCACCGGGCCGGCTCCGCGGCCCGGCCGGAGCCCTCCGCCGCCGCGCGGGCCGGAGCAGACTGGAAGAGGATGGCCCGAAGGAGGCGGCGCGTGGTCCTCCCGGCGCCCCGGGAGGACCACGCGTCGGCCCGGACACCCGGCGGCAGGCCGCCGGGCGATCCTCCGGCCCGACGGACGAAAGGTGCCGACATGACCGCGAACAGCCCGTACGAGCAGCCCCCGGGACACGGCCCGCAGAGCTCGCAGGAGGCCCGGGTGGAGACGCTGGAGACGCAGGTGCAGGCGCTGGCCGAGGCAGTCCGGGCGCTGGCCCGGGGCCTGGAGCAGCCCCCTTCCCAGGACACGGCGCTGCCCGAGGAGGCGGCCCGCGGGGCCAGGCTGGCGCACGAGATCCTGCTGGCCCAGCGCCTGTAGACGGCCCTCTTCGGCCGTCTACGGCCCGCCCGCCCGACGGGCGCGGCCTGCGGAGCGCTGACAGACTGGGGAGGCGAGGGGGCGAGAGACTACCCGGAGGCGGCTATGACGAGTTCACAGGGGCGTCGGCCGATCGTGGTGGGCGTGGATCCCGATCCCTCCCGGCGGGCGGCTCTCGCCTGGGCCGCGGACGAGGCCGCCCGGCGGGGCCTGCCGCTGCGCGTGGTGCACGCCCAGGGCGTGCCGACCGGCGGTTACTGGTCGTCGGAGCTTCGGCCGTCCTGGGAGCAGTGGAACGAGGCGCTGCACGAGGCCGGCGAGCGGGTGCTCGGCGACGCGGTCGCCTTCGCCGAGGAGCGGCAGCCGCGGGTGGAGATCTCCTGGCTGCTGGCGGAGGGGCATCCCGCCTGGGTGCTGCGCGAGGAGTCGCGGAACGCGGCGATGGCCGTGGTGGGTTCCTGGCACCTGTCCTCCGCGCAGGAGCTGTTCGGCTCCACCGCGGTGGGGCTGCCGCTCACCGCCCACGCCACGTGCCCGGTGGTGGTGCTGCGGGAGCCGGAGCACGTCACCCGGCGGCCGCCGTACCTCGTGGTGGGCGTCGACGGCAGTCCGGACTCCGCCGCGGCCGTCGACTTCGCCTTCGAGGAGGCGTCGCTGCGCGGCGCGGCGCTGCGGGCGCTGTATGTGTGGCATCCGCCGCTGCTGGGCTCACTGGACGAGGACGCGGCGGAGCAGGAGGCCCGCCGGCTGCTGTCGGAGTCGGTCGCGGGCCGCACCGCCGCGCATCCGGAGGTGGACCTGCGGCACGAGTTCGTACGGGGCCATCCGGTGCAGGTCCTGGCCGAGGCGTCCGAGGAGGCTCTCGGCCTGGTCGTGGGCAGCCGGGGACGCGGGGGCTTCACCGGGATGCTGCTGGGCTCGGTGAGCCAGGGCGTGCTCCACCACGCGCGCTGCCCGGTCTTCACCGTCCCCGCCGCGGGCGGGCGCGCCGCCTGAAGCGGCGCTTCGCCGTCCGGATGCGGGACGCGGTGGAGCGGACCAGAATGGAGTACCGGGCCGGATGTCCGAGGACGCCCGGGCGCCCGGGCCTCTCCCACCGAAGCCGGGTCCACCGCGTTCGCCGGATCGGCCGAATCCGCCGGGCCCGCCGAATCCACAGCATTCACCGCGTTTCCGATGCGAGGAGACTGCCATGACCACTGCCCGGGACATCATGCACACCGGCGCGGAGTGCGTCGGGGAGCACGAGACGCTGGACGCCGCGGCGCGGCGCATGCGCGACCTCGACGTGGGCGCGCTGCCGATATGCGGCGACGACGACAAGCTGCACGGAATCATCACCGACCGCGACATCGTGGTGAAGTGCCTGGCCACGGGGGGCGATCCGGCCAGGATGACCGCCGGTGAGCTGGCCCAGGGGCGGACGTTCACGGTGACCACCGACACGGACGTCGAGAAGGTGCTGGACACGATGGAGAAGCACCAGATCCGCCGGGTGCCGATCATCGACGAGGAGAAGCGGCTGGTCGGCATGGTCAGCGAGGCCGACCTGGCGCGCAACCTCCCCGAGGCCGAGGTCGGCCGGTTCGTCGAGGCCGTGGTGGCCAAGCAGATCTGACCGCCGCCCCCGCGAGACCGGGGATCCGGTCCCGCGGGGGAGCGCGGGCGCGTCAGCGGGCGCCTGCCGGGGGCGGGCCGAAGCGGACGTCCACGCGCGGCGCGTACAGCACGCTGACCGGGTCTCCCTCCGGGGCGGGCAGCCCGCAGGCGACGACGAGGTCCTCCTGGCACTCCAGGAGTTCTGCGCGGTGCAGGGGCCAGGTCCCGTGGACGTTGGGCAGGTACACCGTCCTGCCGCCGTACCAGGCCGTGTGCAGTCCCCAGCGGGCCGTCAGGAAGTGCTCCAGGGCGGTGGGCCCGGCGATCCGCTCCCCCACCCGCACCCGGATCCGGGTGGCCGGACGGCCCCGGCCGCGCGGCCCGATCCTGGCACTGGTCCACAGCAGGTCGCGGTCGCGCCCGGCGCGGCGGCGCATGGAGGCCCAGCGGTACGGCAGTCGCAGTACGGCCCGCGCCCCGAGTACCGGCAGCAGCCGCGCGCACTCCAGGGTCAGGAACACCACCCCGCGCCGCCCCCGCCGGTCCACGCCGTACACGCGCACGTTGGTCTCCGGGAAGCTCCCCAGATACGGCAGTCCGGGGCCGCGGCCGAAACCCAGACCGTGCATCCGGAAGGGCACCAGCCCCACGTGGGCGGTGCCCTCGTGCACGTCGGGGCGGACCCCGTCGGGCAGCAGCGGGGCGACCGCCTCCGGGGCCACCGGCCAGTGCAGGAAGGTCACGTCACGCCAGGACTGCGTCAGCAGCGCCCGCCCGACCGGGCGCGGGCCGACCACCGTGACGGGTTCGGCGGGTTCGCCTTCCCACCGGCTCATGGGCGCTTCCCCTCACTCCCGGCCGTCCGTGCGGGCCGCGCACGCCGTGCGGCCCACCGCACAGTAACCGCGACGGGCCGGGCCTCGCCGTAGGCTGGCCCGTGTGCGCACCGTGGAGTTGCTTCCGGACGGCTCGGGCGATCTGGCCGTGCGCCGGGCCTGGCGCCATCTGGCCGCGGCGGGGATGCCCAGCCAGGAGGCGCACACCCATCCGACCAACCGCCCCCACCTCACCCTGGCCGCCGCCGAAGCGCTCCCGGACTCGGCGCGCGAGAAGGTGACCGAGGCCCTGGCCGCCCTGCCGCTGGGGCTCTGCCTGGACGGGCTGCTGCGTTTCGCGGGCCGCACGCACGTCCTGGCCTGGGCGGTGCGGCCGGATCCGGAGCTGTTGCGGCTGCACGAGGCCGTCTGGCGGGCGCTGGCCGCCTCACCGGGGACCGGCGGGACGAACCCGCTGCACGCCCCCGGCCGGTGGGTTCCGCACATCACCCTCGGACGCAGCCGCCGCCCGGCCTGGGACCGGCCGGACGCGGAACTGCTGCCCTCCGGTCTGCGGGAGCCGGTGCGGGGCCGCCTGACCGGTGCCCGCAGCTACGACTCGGCCGGCCGCACCACCGAGGTCCTCGCGCCGTAGGGGCGCGTCCGGACCGCGCCGCCCGTCAGCCGGCGGTGCGGCCCTCCCGGGCCACCAGCGCGAAGGTGTGCCCGGCCGGGTCGGAGTACAGGCGCGCGTCGCGCGGGCCACCGTTGTCCTTGGTGTCGACCGGGCGCGCCCCGTGCCCGACCGCCTCGCGCTCGGCCTCGTCCATGCCGTCCTGCGGGACCAGGATGTGCAGGTGTGCCTGGAGCGAGTCGTCCGGGCGGGGCCAGCTCGGCGGTGTGAAGCCGTGGTCGCGCCGGATCGCCAGACGGATCCCCTCCCCACCGGTCACCTCGATGAAGTCCGGGTCCACGCCCCGGCGCGCCTCGGCGCCCAGGAGGTTCGCGTAGAACTCCGCCAGCGCCTCGGGTTCGGCGCAGTCCAGCACCAGCACGCTCGTCTTCTGCACGGGCACGGGTCACCCCCACGGGTCGTCGTCGGCCGTCCGCCGTCCGTCGGGACCCGTGTACCCCCGAATCGACGGAACAGCGGCCGAATCCCCCAACTCCTTTGATTTCCAGGACTGTTCACGATTACGGGATCTTGCGTACCGCATGTGCACGGCAGGTGTGCGGGGGCTTCGGAGCGCTGTGGAGCGGATCGGCGCAGAACGGACACACCCGGCGAGGCTGTCGCACGGGGTCCGTGGGTAGGTTCCGTTCATGACTGATGTCGTGGACGCAGACGAACTCCTCCGTCGCATCCGGGTCGCACGCGACTGGGCGGCCGAGAGGGAGGCCGAAGCCGGGAGCCTGCCCGGTGCCGGCGAGGGCGCCGACCCCACGGCGGCCGGCGTCGACCGTGTCGCCTTCTCGGTGGTCCGCGAGGTGCTGGACGAGATCATCAATCCGGGGACCCACTCCCGCTCGCGGTAGGTTCTTCCGGCTCCGGCTCCGGCTCCGGGGCCTCGGCGCGGGCCGGCGGGAACCGGCCCGGCTCGTGCCGGCTGCCGCGCGGCCGTGAGCACGCCGGCGCGGTGGCGGCGGTCGCGCCGCGGATCGGCCGGGCGGTCCGGCAGGCACAGGAGGCGGTCGGCGTCATGGGTTCCGCCCTCGAACGCGCGCTGGGCGCCTTCCGCACCGTCAAGGCGGCCGGCGCGGAGCCGCTGGAGACCGCCCGTCTGCACGAGGCGGCCGACGGCGCCCGCCGGGCCGGCGTCCGCGCCGCGGGCTGGGAGGCCGTCTCCGCGACCGCCGGAGGCGTGGCCGTGCAGGTGGCGTTCCTGGCGGTGCTGGGGGTGGGCGGCGCACGGGTGGCCTCGGGGGCCACGGACGTCTCCACGCTCGTGGCCTTCCTGCTCTACCTCTTCTCACTGGGGCCGCGCGTGCACCAGCTCGTCGACGTCGTGGGCCGGTTCCAGACGGGTTCGGCCGCGGCCCTGCGCGTGCTGGAGGCGGAGTCGTTGCCCGCCGAGCACGCCGGTGGCGGCTCCGCCCCGTCCCCCGCGCCCGCCGGAGCGGGTCACCCGGGGCCGGCCTCGCTGGTCCTCGACGCGGTCCGCTTCTCCTATCGGGCCGGGCTGCCGCCCGTGCACCGCGGGGTGAGCTTCACCGTCCCGGCGCGGGGGGTGACGGCTCTCGTCGGGCCCTCGGGCGCGGGCAAGACCACCGTCTTCTCCTTGGTCGAGCGCTTCCACGAGCCGGATTCCGGGCGCGTTCTGCTCGACGGCCGGGACGTGCGGGACTGGCCGCTGGCCGACCTGCGGGCCACCATCGGATACGTCGAGCAGGACTGCCCCGTCCTGTCCGGAACCCTCCGCGACAACCTGCTGTTCGGCGTCCCGCCGACCGGTGGACGGGACCTGGGCGACGTGCTGCGCCGCACCCGGCTGGAGTCCCTGGTGGCCCGGCTGCCGCAGGGGCTGGACACCCCCGTCGGCCATCGGGGCGACCGGCTCTCGGGAGGCGAACGGCAGCGCATCGCCGTCGCGCGCGCCCTGCTGCGCTCCCCCAGGCTCCTCCTCCTGGACGAGGCCACCTCCCAGCTCGACGCGGCCAACGAGGCCGCTCTGCGGGACACCGTCGCCGACGCCGCCCGGAGCACGACCGTGCTGGTGGTGGCCCACCGGCTGTCCACCGTGACCGCGGCCGACCGGATCGTGGTCATGGAGGAGGGAAGGGTCAGGGCGGTGGGCACCCATGACGAACTGCTGGCCCGCGACGCCCTCTACCGCGAGCTGGCGGCCACTCAGCTGCCCGGCCCGCTCCCCGGGGAGCCCGGGCGGAACGGCACCGGGCGGGCGGGGGCGCGAATCCGCCCGGACGCGCGGCCGCGCGGCGAAGCGGCCGGTCCTCACCTCCGCCCGCGGCTCCGCGGTGGTGGGATACGGCCATACCGATACCATGAGGACGAACGGGGCTTTTCATCCGTCCACTCCCCGCGGGAGGGGAAGATGACGAAGAAGAAGGACAGGAAGTTCCGCAAGGGGGACAGGGTCTCCTGGAAGAGCCACGGGAGCGAGGCCGTCGGCAGGGTCGAGAAGGAGATCACCTCCCGTACCGAGGCCGGCGGGCGCACCGTGGACGCCTCCCCCGACGATCCCCAGTACCAGGTCCGCAGCGAGAAGTCCGGCGGCCGGGCGGTCCACCGCCCCGACGCCCTCCGCGAGAAGGAGTCCGGGGATGGCTGAGCACCGCGAGGACCGCGACGGGACCGTCTCCGAGTTCGGGAAGCTGGTCAACCTCACGCCCAAGCAGCTCCAGGACTGGCTGGAACGGGAGGAGTCCAGGGCCGCCGGGCAGCACCGGGGCGGCGGGGAGAGCACCGGCCACGCCTCCGGCCGCCGCATCGTCGAGCTGCTGCGGACGTCGAAGTCCGACCTCAGCGACGAGGACGTGGCCCACATGCGCAAGGTCAACGGCTACATCAAGCGGCACCTGGCCCAGCGGCCGTCGGGCGACGTCACCGACACCACCTGGCGGCACTCCCTGATGAACTGGGGGCACGACCCCCTCAAGGAGGGCTGAAGCCGCCCGGCCGCCGTACCGCCTCTCACCTCGCAGGCGTGCGGGAGGACGCGGGTTGCCGGTGCACGGCGATCCTCTCCCGGGAGCCGACCGGATCGCCCGGTGGCTTCCGTGCGCCGCGGGCCGGCGGCGCACGCGCCGGCTCCTCAGTCGGCCGCCTTCGCGGCCTCGGGTACCTCCGCTCGCCCTCCTCCCCCGGTGGCAGCCCGGGGCTCGGCCCGCAGGATCCCGGCGGCCCCGGCCGCCACGGCACACAGGGCCACGGGCAGCAGAAAGGCGACGTTCAGCGGTACGAGATGGGTGAGCGGCCCGATGACGGCCGGCCCGGCGAGCATGCCGAGGTAACCGAGCCCCGCCACCCGTGAGACGTTGGCCCCGGCCGCTTCCGGGTCGGCGTGGCCCGCGGCGCTGAAGAGCTGGGGCACGCAGCCGGACAGCCCCATGCCGAAGACGGTCCAGCCGGCCAGGGCCAGGGGGATCCAGGGCGAGACCACCACCGCCGACAGGCCGACCGCCGCCAGGAGGGAGCCGTAGCGGACGATCGCGACCGGACCGAAGCGCGCGGCCACCCGGTCGGTGAGCAGGCGTCCTACGGTCATGGCGGTGGCGAAGGCCCCGTAGGCGAGGGCCGCCGTGGCGGCCGGTGCGCCCAGGACGTCCCGCAGGGCGAGCACGCTCCAGTCCCCTGCCACGCCCTCGGCGAGCATCAGCATCAGCGCGAGGGCGGCCAGCGCCCAGATCCGCCCCGGCGTCCCGCGCCCGGTCCCGGTCCCGGCTTCGGTGGACGTCTTCGGGGCCTCCCTCCCGGGGCCCGCGGGTCCGGCGGGTTCGGGGCGCAGCAGTGCGGGGGCCGCCAGGACGGCGACCAGGAGCCCGGCCGCGCCCATCCCGGCAAGGGTCGCGGCGGCGTTCCAGTCCCAGCTGAGGGTGCGGGCGCCGACCAGGGCCGCCAGCACCCCTCCGACGGAGAACACCGCGTGGAAGGCGGACATGACGGGCCGCCGGTAGCCGCGCTCCACCTGGACGGCGTGGGTGTTCATGGCGACGTCCAGGCAGCCGTTGCCGAAGCCGAACACCAGCAGGGCCGCGCCCAGGGGCCAGGCCCCTTCGGCCAGGCCCGGCAGCACCAGGGACGCGCTGCACAGCACCGCGCTCAGCGGCACCACCGCGCGGGCTCCGAAGCGGTCGGCCAGCGGGCCGGTCAGCCGCATGCCCGCGAAGGCTCCGCCGCCGAGCAGGAGCAGCAGCCAGCCCAGGACGGCGTGGCTGATCCCCGCGCGGTCCTCCACCACCGGGATGTGGACGACCCACATGCCCATCAGGAAGCCGTTGAGGCCGAAGTAGGCGAAGGTGGCCAGCCGTGCGAGCCGCAGCTTTCTCTCCATGTTCCAGAATTTAACAAACAGGATTGCTGTTCGAAAGATTGAATTTCACACACTGTTTGTGTTCAATTTCCGGCGTGGCGAGCGCGGAACGACTGAGACGGATCACCGAGGCCGTACGCGAGGCCGGGCGGTTGAGCGTGGCGGAGCTGGCCGGGCTCACCGGTGCCTCGGAGATGACCATCCGGCGCGACCTGGAGGTCCTGGCGGACCGGGGGGTCCTGGAGCGCTATCGCGGCGGGGCCAGCAGCCTGCTGCTGCGCGGCGAGGAGCCGCCGTTCGGGCTGCGGGAGCTGGAGCGGCCGGACGCCAAACGGCGGATCGCCGCCGAGGCGGCCTCCCTGCTCGCCGACGGCGAGTCGGTCGTCCTCGACAGCGGCACGACCTGCCTGGAGGTGGCCCGCGTCCTGGCCGGCCGCCGGCTGACCGTCATGCCGCTGTCCCTGCACGCAGCCAACGTCCTCACCGGCGCCCCCCGGCTGAAGCTGCTGCTGCCCGGCGGGGAGCCGCGCCCGGGCGAGCTGGCGCTGACCGGACCGCTGACCGAGGCGTCCCTGGCCGCGCTGCGCTTCGACACCGCCGTCATCGGCTGCTGCGGACTGAACGCGGCGGACGGGCTGACCGCGTACGACCTGGCCGACGCCGCCGTCAAGCGCGCCGCGATCGCCTCGGCCCGCCGGGTGGTCGCGGTCGCCGACGCGGCCAAGTTCTCCCGCACCGCCCTCGCCTCCGTCGCGCCGGCCTCGGCGCTCGACGCGGTGGTGACGGAGGAGGGCGCCCCCGAGGAGGAGACCGGCGCGCTGGCCGCGGCCGGCGTGGCCGTGCGGAAGGTGTGAGCCGCCGCGTCCCGCCGGACCGTCTGCGGACCGGCCGGGACGCGGCGGTCACCGCTCCTTCAGCAGCCCCGTGACCACCCGGCCGAACAGCAGACGGGCCGCCCAGGCCGTCGGGGTGTCCAGCAGGCGCGGCAGCCCCCGCACCCGCACCTCCTCGCTCCAGACGGCCAGCGATCCCCCGTCGGCGGGGACCACCTCCGCCTCGGCCCAGCCGAGCACGACCCTCCCCCGCTTCTCCACACGGCAGCGGCCGGGGCGGTCCGCGGTGGGCGGCTCCCAGCGCACGACCTCCATGGGGTCGTCGAACCCGGCGCGCCCGGTGCCCGTACGCGCCGTGAAGCGCGTGCCGACGCCGGTGGGCGGCGCGGTGGTGACCGTGATCGCGGTGAACGGGACGTGGCGAGCGTGGTTCTCCCAGGTGGTCAGCCGGCGCCACGCCTCTCCGGCCGGAAGTCGGGTGCGGCGCTCGATCCGGATGAGGGGCATACCGCGACCGTAGACACCGCGCGCCCGCACATCCGGCCGACCCGCCGAGCGCCGCCCCGGGTGGCGTCCGCCGGCCGGGGCACCCGTACCGGCCGGCGGACGCCGGGTCACTCGGCCGGGGTGACCAGCCCGTAGAGGCCGTCGCGGCGGCGGTGGAGCAGGGCTCCGCGCTCGGTGGCGGTGTCGACGAAGAACACGAACGGCAGGCCGGTCGCCTCCAGCCGCCACACCGCCTGCTCGACCCCCATGCGGGGCGCCGGGATCCCGCTGACCCCCAGCGGAACGGCCGGCGGAGCGGCCGGCGGGAGGTCCGACGGCGCCGGCGCGGAGGCGTCCCCGCGGGCGCGGGCCAGCCGGTGGCCGCCCCCCGCGTCCCGGTAGACCACGCTGTCCACGCCCGAGGCGGCGTCGGTGAACAGGTGGAAGCCGTACCCCAGGGCCTCCATCCGGTACACCGCCTGGGCGGGGGTCATCCGGGCGGGGCCGTGGGCGCGGCGGCGCACGACACGACGTCCCTGCCCGATGCGCGAGCCGGGGCGCGGCCCGCCGCCGTGGTGTCCGCGGCGGTGGACGCGGGAGAGCCGGCCCGCCAGCCGGTCGCGCAGCAGGTCGATCGCCTCGGGCATGGTGTCGGCGGCGACGTGGGCCCGCACCGGGCGGCCGTTGACGTCCACGTTCACCTGGGCGTGCGCCGGGTGCCGCACGGAGGCGCCCGCCGCCTGGCTCAGCTTCACCCTGGTGCCCAGGACCGGCTCCCCGACCTTGCCCAGCGCCGCCAGCACCTTGGTCCGCGCGTACTCGGCCGCGTCCCCGGGCACCTCGCCCCGGACCTCGACCCTGACCTCCGGGAGGGGACGGATCTGCGAACGGTTCATGGTTTCCTCCTGCCGTCGTGGCACCTTCAGGCTCCTCCCGCGCCGGTTTCCCCGGCAGGGCCGAAGGTCCCCGGGGCCGGTGCCGTCCGTACCCCGCGAGGAGGGGAGGCAGGGGCCGGACCGCCCCCGGACGGCCTGCGTGCCGGCCGGGGCACGGCGCGGGGGAAGCGAAAGGCCGTCCCCCCCACGGTCAGCAGGCGGTCAGCAGATCCGGGGCAGCTGCTCGCCCAGCGGCAGGTCCACCACACGGGTGCCGCCGAATCCGGTGCGGGCCACGACCATGCCCGGGTGGTCCTCCACGCACTCCCCGACGACCGCGGCCCCCGCTCCCTGGGGGTGCGCCCGCATCGCGGCGAGTACGGCGTCGGCCCGCCCGCGCGGGACGAAGGCCACCAGGCGGCCCTCGTTGGCCACGTACAGCGGGTCCAGGCCGAGGAAGCCGCAGGCGGCCGACACGGCCTCCGGCACGGGCAGGGCCCGCTCGTTCAGCACGACGCCGGTGCCGGACGCCGCCGCGATCTCGTTCAGCGCCGTGCCCAGCCCGCCGCGGGTGGGGTCGCGCAGCGCGTGGAGGTCCGGGGCGGCCGCGAGCATCGCCTGCACCAGGCCGCCCAGGGGGGCTGTGTCGCTGGAGACCTCCACTCCGAACTCCAGCCCCTCGCGGACGCTCATGATGGCCACTCCGTGCATCCCGACCGGCCCGCTGACGATCACCACGTCGCCGGGTTCGGCGCGCTGCGGGCGGATGTCGACGCCTTCGGGGATCAGTCCGATGCCGGCGGTGTTGACGAAGATCCCGTCGCCGTGCCCGGCGTCGACCACCTTGGTGTCGCCGGTGGCGACGGTGACGCCGGCCGCCGCGGCGGCCGTGCCGACCGCCTGGGCGACCCGCCGGACCACCGACAGCTCGGTGCCCTCCTCGATGATGAAGGCGCACGACAGGTACGCGGCCCGCGCGCCGCTCATGGCCAGGTCGTTGACGGTGCCGTTGACGGCCAGGTCGCCGATGCAGCCACCGGGGAAGAACAGCGGGCGCACCACGTAGGAGTCGGTGGAGAACGCCAGGCGCGCGCCGCCCAGCGACAGAGCGGCCGAGTCGGCGAGCCCGGCCAGCGTCTCGTTGCCGTAGGCGGGGACGAAGAGGTGCTCCACCAGTTCGGCCGAGAGGGCCCCGCCGCCGCCGTGCCCCATGACGACCACCGGGTGGTCGCGCAGCGGGGCCGGGCAGGTCCACTCGGCGGGGTCCACGGGTTCGGCGGTCGTGCCGGTGCTGCCGGTGGTGCCGGTGGTGCCGGTGGTGCCGGTGGTGTCAGCCAACGGAGGTCGCCTCCCTCACCGGCTCGGTGCCGCGCTCCGGGCCGCCCAGGCGCCGGTAGAGGTGGTAGGCGGCGCAGGCGCCCTCGCTGGAGACCATGGTGGCGCCCAGCGGGTTGCGGGGGGTACAGGTGGTGCCGAAGGCCTCGCACTCGTTCGGTTTGATCAGCCCCTGGAGCACCTCGCCGCTGCGGCACACCCCGGACTCGCGCGTCGCGATGCCGCCGACATCGAAGCGGTGCTCGGCGTCGTACTCGCGGAACGCCTCCGACAGCCGCCAGCCGCTGGCCGGGATCACCCCGATGCCCCGCCAGGCGCGGTCGGTGACCTCGAAGACCTCCTCCAGCATCCGCCGCGCGGCGGGGTTGCCCTCCTCCCGCACCGCCCGGGGGTAGGCGTTCTCCACCCGGTGCTCGCCGCTCTCGAGCTGGCGGACGGTGCGGCGCACGCCTTCGAGGATGTCCAGCGGTTCGAAGCCGGTGACCACGATGGGCACGCCGAAGCGGTCGGCCAGCGCCGGGTACTCGGCCGTCCCCATCACGCTGCACACGTGGCCGGCGGCCAGGAACGCCTGGACCCGGCAGTGCGGCGCCCGCATGATCGCCTCGATGGCGGGCGGCACACGCACGTGCGAGATCAGCATGCTGTAGTTGCGGATACCGCGCCGCCGCGCCTCGTGGACGGTCATCGCGTTGGCCGGCGCGGTGGTCTCGAAGCCGACGCCGAAGAAGACCACCTCGCGGTCGGGGTGGCGCTGCGCGATCTCCAGTGCGTCCAGCGGCGAGTACACCACCCGTACGTCCCCGCCGGCGCTCTTGATCCGGAACAGGTCGCGGTCGGTGCCGGGGACGCGGAGCATGTCGCCGAAGGAGCAGAAGACCACCTCGGGGCGGGAGGCGATCTCCAGCGCCTTGTCGATCATCTCCAGGGGGGTGACGCACACCGGGCAGCCGGGGCCGTGGATGAGTTCGATGTGCCCGGGCAGCAGCTGGTCGATGCCGTGCCGGATGATCGAGTGGGTCTGGCCTCCGCAGACCTCCATCATGGTCCAGGGGCGGGTGGCGGTGGCGTGGATGTCCTCCAGCAGCCGCTTCGCCAGCTCCGGGTCGTTGAACTCCTCGATGTACTTCACCTGGTGACCTCCTTCGCCGCGGCCGGCCGCTCCGTGCGCCCGCCGGCCGTCTCCGCCGGGGCGGCCTCGGGCCGGTCCTGCCCGGCCTCGGCCGCCGCCCTGTCCCATGCGTCGCCGAACTCCTCGTCCAGCAGACCCAGTTGCTCGAACAGCTCCAGCGACGCCCTGGCCGACTCCTCGTCCAGCCGCTGCAGCGCGAAGCCGACGTGGACGATCACGTACTCGCCGACCTCCGCTTCGGGCAGGTAGGCCAGGCACACGTCCTTGACCACCCCGCCGAAGTCGACATGCGCCATGCGCGTGCCGTCCCGTTCCTCGATCCCGGTCACCCTGCCGGGCACCGCCAGGCACATGTGCGTTCTCCGTCCGTCGCCGGTGAGTTCACTGATGGGTCGTGAGGTTTCGCCGGGGCCCGTCAGGGAGCCCCGGCGCGCGCCGCCACGAGCAGCTGGCCGAGGGCCAGGCCTCCGTCGCCGGGCGGCACGCGGTGGTGGCGCAGCACCGTGAAGCCGGCGGTGCGCAGCCGCCGTTCGCACTCCTCGTCCAGCAGTGCGTTGGCGAACACCCCGCCGGACAGGGCGACGGTGGCCGCCTCGGTGTCCCGGCGCGCCCGCCGGCAGATCTCCTCCACCGCCCCGGCCACGGCCCGGTGGAACCGCGCGGCCACGACCGGGGCGGGGGCGCCGGAGCGCAGGTCGCGGACGGCCTCGCGCAGTACGGGCGCGGGGTCGAGTACGGTCGCGCCCGTGCCCTCCGGGGCCGGCCTGCGCAGGGTGAAGGCGTACCCGGGCCCGTCCTCGTGCCAGGCCGCCGCGGCGGCGGCCTCCAGCTCGACGGCGGCCTGCCCCTCGTACCCGGCCCGGTGGCACACCCCGGCCAGCGAGGAGACCGCGTCGAACAGCCGCCCCATGCTGGAGGTGGGCACACAGGCCAGCGACCGCTCCAACTGCGCCTCCAGGAGGCGCCGTTCCTCCGGTGTGCAGGCGGCTGCGCACGGCAGGTCCGGATCCCAGGGGATCCTGGCGGAGCGCAGATGGGACAGCGCCATGCGGCAGGGGTTGCCCACCCCGGCGTCACCGCCGGGCAGGGGCACGTACGCCAGGTGCGCCAGCCGCCGGTAGCCGCCGTAGCCGGCGAGCAGCACCTCGCCGCCCCATACGGCCCCGTCGTCGCCGTAGCCGGTGCCGTCGAAGGCGACGCCGATGACCGGGGCGCTGCCGTCCAGCCCGTTCTCGGCCATGGCCGAGGCGATGTGCGCGTGGTGGTGCTGCACCCGGTGCAGGGGCCTGCCTCCGGCGCGGTCGCGGGCCCACCGCGTGGAGCGGTAGCCGGGGTGGCGGTCGGCGGCCAGCAGCCGGGGCTCGACGCCGGTCAGCGTGCGCAGGCGCTCGTGCGCGCCGTCCAGCGCGCGCAGGGCGGCCAGGTCGTCCAGGTCCCCGATGTGGGGCGAGAACCAGGCGGAGTGCCCCTCGGCGAGGCAGATAGCGTTCTTCAGGTCCGCGCCGGCGGCCAGGGAGGGCTCCACCGGCACGGGAAGTGTGACGGGGTCGGGGACGTGGCCGCGCGAGCGGCGCAGAACGACCTCGCTCCCGTCCGCGCGCACCCGCACCACCGAGTCGTCGCAGGGCGCCGCGATGGGTCTGTCGTGCCACAGCCAGGCGTCGGCCAGTCCCGCGAGCCGGGCCAGGGCCTCGCGGTCGTCGGTCACGATGGGCTCGCCCGACCGGTTGCCGCTGGTCATCACCAGCACCCCGGGGCCGGGCGGGTCGCCGGGCAGGCCGAACAGCAGCCGGTGCAGCGGGGTGTAGGGCAGCAGCACCCCCACGTCCGGGCTGCCCGGGCAGACCCCGTCCGCCAGCGGGTCCTCCCCCCGCTCGCCGGGCCGGTGGCGGCGCAGCAGCACGATGGGGCGCAGCCGCCCGGTCAGCGCCCGGTGTTCGGCGGGGCCGACGCGGCCGAGCCGGGCGGCGGCCCGTGCGTCGGGGCACATCACCGCGAAGGGCTTGGCGCCACGGGCCTTGCGCTCACGCAGGGCGGTGACGGCGGCGGGGTTCGTCGCGTCGCAGGCCAGGTGGTAGCCGCCGATGCCCTTGACCGCCACGACCGCTCCCTCGGCCAGCAGTCGGCGGGCCCCGGCCAGCGCCTCCTCGCCCGTGGCCGCGCCCGTGGCCGCGATCACGCCGCGGGCACGGGTGAGCCTCAGCCGGGGGCCGCAGTCGTGGCAGGCGACCGGCTGGGCGTGGAAGCGGCGGTCGGCGGGGTCGGCGTACTCCCGTGCGCAGTCCGCGCACAGGGGGAAGGCGGCCATGGTCGTGGTCGCGCGGTCGTAGGGCAGCGCGGTGGCGATGGTGAACCGCGGGCCGCAGTGGGTGCAGGTGACGAACGGGTGCCGGTGGCGGCGGTCGGCCGGGTCGGCCAGCTCCCGCAGGCAGTCGTCGCAGGTGGCGGTGTCCGGCGGGATCAGGGTGCGGCCCCCGCCCCGCTCGGAGGGGCGGATGGTGAACCCTTCACCGTCCGGGCCCGCCTCCGGTCCGGTTCCCAGCGGCGGGATGTCCTCGGCCGCCACCGAGGAGACGACCGCCAGGGGCGGCGCCTGCTCCGCCAGCCCCCGGCAGAACGCCTCCACCGCAGCGGGCGCGCCCTCGACCTCGGCGACCACCCCGCCGGCGTTGTTCAGCGCATGGCCCGACAGTCCCAGCCGCGAGGCCAGTGCGTGGACGAAGGGGCGGAAGCCCACTCCCTGCACGGTGCCGCGCACGGTCAGGCGCCGCCGTACGCGGTCCGCCCCGGTGTCCGGGCCCGGCCGGCCCTCGACGGTGGCCGTCATGGTGCTCCTCTCCGCCCGTCCCCGTCCGCCGCTACCGTGCGGGCAGGCCGGCACCGGGCAGCGCGCCCGGCCCGCCGGGGTGCGTGTGCGGGTGCTCGTGGTCGCGGGGGTGCCCGTGGCCCTGTTCGCCGCCCTGCTCGTGGCGGTGTTCCCGGCCGTGCTCGTGGCGGTGTTCGCGCAGGTGCCGTCCGGCGAGCGGGGGCCGGTGGGGGCGGGCGCCCTCGCACACGGCCAGCACCCTGTCCAAAAGCGCGTCGACGCCCTGCCCGGTGCGGGCGGAGGTGTGCAGCACCTCGACCCCGGGGTTGACCCGCTCCACGCTCTCGGCGAAGACGTCGCCGTCGAACCCGGCCGCCTCGCCGATATCGGTCTTGCTCAGCACGACCAGGTTCGCCAGGCCGAAGGCGGTGGGGTACTTCACCGGCTTGTCCTCGCCCTCGGTGACCGACATCAGCACCACCCGCAGCGTCTCGCCCAGGTCGTAGGCGGCGGGGCAGACCAGATTCCCCACGTTCTCCACGAACAGCACCCGGGTGCCCTCGGGCGGCCAGCCCTCCAGATGACCGCGCATCTGGGCGGCCTCCAGATGGCACAGCCCGCCGGTGAGGACCTGCTTGACCGGCGCGCCGGACCTGGCCAGCCGCCGTGCGTCGTTCTCGGTGGCCAGGTCGGCCGTGAGGGCCGCCGTCGGCACGCCGCGTCCGGCGGCGCGGGCCAGAAGGAGCTCCAGCAGGGCGGTCTTGCCGCTGCCCGGGCTGGACAGCAGGTTGACGGCCGCGATCCCCC
Organism: Streptomyces sp. SS8; assembly: GCF_054072955.1. Classification (NCBI taxonomy): domain Bacteria; kingdom Bacillati; phylum Actinomycetota; class Actinomycetes; order Kitasatosporales; family Streptomycetaceae; genus Streptomyces; species Streptomyces sp. SS8. Next base: position 54,596 of record NZ_JBSVCZ010000023.1, on the reverse strand, counting down.
GGCCGTCCAGTTCGCGGCGCAGCCCGGCCGCCAGTCCGTCGTTCTTCGCCAGTACGGCCTGCCGTACGTCCACGACCCGGCACATCACGCGACTCCTCCCTGTCGTTCCCCCTGTGGCACCGAGCCGCCGCCGCGGGACGCGCCGGCCGGCGGGAGCGTGACGTCGACGATCTCCAGTTCCCGTCCGGCAACCAGTTCCGTCGCGCCCTCCCCGCACTCCGGGCACCACAGCCGCAGCGGGACGCCGGGGGCGAACTCCAGCGCGCAGGCCGCGCAGCGGGCGCGGGCGGGGACGTCCTCGACGACGAGTTCGGCGCCGGCGAGTTCCGTGCCCTCGGTCACGACCTCGAAGGAGAACCGCAGCGCGTCGGCGACCACGCCGGACAGTTCGCCCACCCGCAGGCGCACCGCCTCCACCGAGGAGGCTCCGTGGCGGCGGGCGGTGTCCTGCGCGCTCTCCACCACGGCGGCGGCGATCGACAGCTCGTGCATGGGGGGTCACGCTAGCCATCGGCCCCGGCTTCCCCGGGGGCCGCCGTTCCGGGTTCCGGGCGAGTTCCCCCGTACGGCCCAGACGCCGCGGCGGCATCCGTACGCGGCGTTCCCCTTCCGGACGCGCGGGCGCGTCCGGAAGGAGGCGCTTCCCGGCACAGCACGTTTGAGTTGTGGGGGTTTGCTGGAAATGTCACGATCCGTGAGGCGGTCGACGGCCCGGCGCACACGGCTCGCCGTCCGCCCCGGGCCCGGGCTCCGGTCCCCGCCACCCGCAGGGAAGGAAGGCTCCATGAGCACCGACACGCTGGCCCCCGGCGGCGTCGACGAGGTTCACATCCTGTGGACCTCCGAGGGCATGAGCTGCGACGGCGACACGGTCTCGGTCACCGCCGCGACACTGCCGAGCCTGGAGGACGTCGTCCTCGGGGCGATCCCCGGCATCCCCAAGGTCCACCTGCACAACAAGGTGCTGGCCTACGAGACCGGCGAGGACTTCACCCGCGCCTTCCACCAGGCGGCCGCCGACGAGCTTGGACCGTTCGTCCTGGTGGTCGAGGGTTCCATCCCCAACGAGAACATCAACGGGGACGGCTACTGGACGTCGATGGGCAACGACCCCGACACCGGTGAGCCGATCACCCTCAACCAGTGGATCGACCGCCTGGCGCACAAGGCGTACGCGGTGGTGGCCATCGGCACCTGCGCCACCTACGGCGGCATCCACGCCATGGCGGGCAACCCGACCGGCTGCATGGGGCTGGCCGACTACCTGGGCTGGGACTTCCGGTCCGCGGGCGGACTGCCGATCGTCAACGTGCCCGGCTGCCCGGTGCAGCCGGACAACTTCATGGAGACCCTGCTGTGGGTCCTGCACCAGGCGGCCGGGCTCGCGCCGCCGATCCCGCTGGACGACCAGCTGCGGCCGACCTGGCTGTTCGGCAAGACCGTCCACGAGGGCTGCGACCGGGCGGCCTACTACGAGCAGGGCGACTTCGCGCTGGACTACAACTCCCCCAAGTGCCAGGTGAAGATCGGCTGCTGGGGCCCGGTGGTGAACTGCAACGTCCCCAAGCGCGGCTGGATGGACGGCATCGGCGGCTGCCCCAACGTCGGCGGCATCTGCATCGCCTGCACCATGCCGGGCTTCCCCGACAAGTTCATGCCCTTCATGGACGAGCCCCCCGGCGGCAGCGTCTCCTCCGGGCTGCTGAGCCGGACCTACGGGCCGCTGGTGCGCTCCCTGCGCGCCATCACCAACCGCACGGTGAACAAGGAGCCCAGGTGGCGCCACAACCGCGCCGAGCTGACCTCCGGCTACGACCCCCGGTGGTCTGGCCGGTGACGACGAACCGCACACCGGCGCCGAGGACGCAAAGGACGCCCAAGAGGCTCGAAAGGAACGCTCCGTGACGACCAGCCAGACCGTCCCGGTCGAGCAGCGCACCCTCACCGAGGTGGCGTTCGACCCCATCACCAGGATCATCGGCAACCTGGGCATCTACACCAAGATCGACTTCCCCAACCGGGAGGTCGTCGAGTGCCGGAGCACGTCCTCGATCTTCCGCGGCTACAGCGTCTTCATGAAGGGCAAGGATCCCCGCGACGCGCACTTCATCACCAGCCGCATCTGCGGCATCTGCGGCGACAACCACGCGGTGTGCTCGATCTACGCGCAGAACATGGCGTACGGGGTGAAGACCCCGCCACTGGGCGAGTGGATCGTCAACCTCGGCGAGGCCGCCGAGTACATGTTCGACCACACGATCTTCCAGGACAACATGGTCTTCGTCGACTACTGCGAACGCATGGTCAAGGAGACCAACCCGTCCGTCCTGGAGCGCGCCGAGCGGACCGCGGCCCCGCGCGGCGACGTGCACGGCCACCGCACGATCGCCGACATCATGCGCTCCTACAACCCCTTCGAGGGCGCCACCTACAAGGAAGCCCTCACCATGAGCCGCCTCACCCGCGAGATGTGCTGTCTGATGGAGGGCCGGCACGTCCACCCCTCCACGCTCTACCCCGGCGGCGTCGGCACCGTGGCCACCCCCCAGGTCTTCACCGACTACCTGGTGCGGCTGATGCGCTGCATGGACTTCGTCAAGCGGGCCGTCGCCATGAACGACGACGTCTTCGACTTCTTCTACGAGGCCCTGCCCGGCTACGAGGAGGTCGGCCGCCGCCGCACGCTGCTGGGCTGCTGGGGCGCCTTCCAGGACCCGGACGTGGTCGACTACGACTACCGGACGATGAACCAGTGGGGCAACGCCATGTTCGTCACCCCCGGCATCGTCGTGGACGGCGAACTGGTCACCACCGATCTGGTCGACATCAACCTGGGCATGCGGATTCTGCTGGGCAGCTCCTACTACGAGGACTGGATCGGCGAGGAGACCTACGTCGACAAGGACCCGCTCGGCAACCCGGTCGACCCCCGCCACCCGTGGAACCAGACCACTGTGCCCGCTCCCCAGAAGCGCGACCTGGACGGCGGCAGGTACAGCTGGGTGATGAGTCCCCGCTGGTACGACCGGAGGACCAACGACTTCCTCGCCCTGGACACCGGCGGCGGCCCGATCGCCCGGCTGTGGGCCACCGCCCTGGCCGGGAAGGTGCGCACTCCGTACGTCCGCTCCACCGGGCGCAGCGTCGAGATCGACCTGCCGAAGACCCCGGCCATGCCGCAGATGCGGCTGGAGTGGACCCCACCGCCCTTCCCCAACACCATCGAGCGCAACCGGGCGCGGATGTACTTCGTCGCCTACGCCGCCGCGATGGCCCTGCACTTCGTCGACAAGGCGATGGAGGAGGTACGGGCCGGACGCACCAGGGTCTTCCAGGACTTCGACGTTCCCGAGGAGGGTGTCGGCGTGGGCTTCCACGAGGCCGTGCGCGGCGTTCTCTCCCACCATCTGGTGATCCGCGACAAGAAGATCGCCAACTACCACCCCTACCCCCCGACCCCCTGGAACGCCAGCCCCCGCGACTTCTACGGCACACCCGGCCCCTACGAGGACGCCGTCCAGGGGTGTCCCCTCTTCGAGGAGAACGGGCCGGAGAACTTCAAGGGCATCGACATCATGCGCACCGTGCGCAGCTTCGACCCCTGCCTGCCGTGCGGCGTCCACATGTACCTCGGCGGCGGGCGCACCCTGCGCCGGACCCACTCGCCCACCTTCGGCCAGGTCTCGTAGCGGGCGGCCGGAGATGCCCTGGGACGACGAGTACGCGCGCGGGCAGGCGGCCCGCGCCGAGGAACTGCTGTCCGCGCTGGAGTCGCTGCCGGACAGCGCCGCGGCCGCCCGCGCCACCGACGCCGTCCACACCCTGGTCGGCCTCTACGGGGACTGCCTGGCCCGGATCGTGGACCGCCTGGGCCGGGAGGAGGGCGGCGGTGACGCGGTGCGCGGGCTGGCCGGCGACGAACTGATCGGCCATCTGCTGCTGGTGCACGGTCTCCACCCCGACCCGCCCGAGACCCGGGTGCGCCGCGCACTGGCCGGTCTGCGGTCGCGGCGGCGGCTCGGGGAGGGCGAGGCGGAGCTGGCCGGGATCTCCCGGGAGGAGGTCCGTATCAGGCTCGGCGCCACCGGGCGCGGCTGCTCCGCCTCCCCGCAGGCTCTGGAGGAGGCGGTGCGCGAGGCGGTGGCCGCCGCCGCGCCCGAGATCGAGCGGGTGGAGGTGGAGACCGCCCCGGACCGGGCGCCCACCGCCCTCATCCCGGTGGACGACCTCTTCCGCCGTCCCGCCCTCGCCGCCGAGCGGGAGGGGTGATCCGCCGTGTCCGCCCCCATCTCCACGCCCCGGCTGCGGCGGCTGGCCCACCGTCCGGCCCGCCCTGGCGGACCGGGAGCGGAGAGTGCCCCGTCCGGGCATCAGCGGTGCGACCTGTGCTCCGAGCCGCTGCCCGAGGCGCACCGCCATCTGCTGGACGTCCGCGCCACCGCGGTCTGCTGCGCCTGCCGCGCCTGCTCCCTGCTGTTCGACCGCAAGGAGGCGGGAGGCGCCCACTACCGGCTGCTGCCGCTGCGCAGGACCCGGCTGGACGAGGACGGGTTCGACGACACGCTGTGGGCCTCGCTCGGCGTCCCGGTCGGCCTGGCGTTCTTCACCCGCGACGGCGAAAGCGGCCAGGTCACGGCCGGCTACCCCAGCCCGCTGGGTCTGCTGCGCTCCACCGTCGAGGCGGAACGCTGGCACGCGGTCCAGGCCTGCGATCCGGCCGTCGCGGCGATGGCCGACGACGTCGAGGCGCTGCTGGTCAACCTGGCGAACGGCGCGCGGGAGCGGTGGATCGTCCCCCTGGACGACTGCTACCGCCTGGCGGCCGTCGTACGCACCCACTGGAAGGGGCTGGGCGGCGGGCCCGAGGTGTGGCGGCACGTCGGGGACTTCTTCCGCTGTCTGTCTCCCGGCCCGCCACCCGGCGCCCCGCACGCCGGCCCGATCCCCACCGAACTCCCGTCCACCACCTGAAGGAGGCGTCATGGCCCGTATCGCCGTAGGCAAGGCCGATGTGAGGCCCGACAGGGCGGCCCACGTCAAGGGCACCAGGCAGGGCAACCAGAAGGGCTCCTACCGCAAGACCCCCGGGCTCCTGCCCGGCGGCCGCTCCACGGCCCGCCGGTCGACGGGAGTCGACGCCGGGCGCCGCGACCCGGTGATGCCCGGGATGCCGAACCTCTCCCCGTCATGACGGCGCCGCACGCGAAGCCGGCCGGCGCTCCGTCCCGGCACCTCATCCCGGCCCTCTCCTTCGAAGTCGCGGGGGCGGAGCCCGAGCGCCACGCCGCCGTGCCCACCCTCCGGTTCGACGTGGAGATCACCCGCACCGGCGGCGGCCCGGTCCGCTCGGTCAGCCTGACGACCGCGATCAGGATCGACGTCACCCGCCGCCACTACGACCAGCGGGCGCGGGCGGCCCTGGCCGAACTGTTCGGCGAACCCGAGCGGTGGGCCACCACCCTGCGCCCGCTGGCCTGGACCCGGACCACGGCGGTGGTCCCCCCGTTCGACGAGACCACCACGGTCGGCCTGACGGTGCCGTGCCCCTGCGACGCCGAACTGGCCGTCACCAAGTACCTGCGGGCCGTCCCCGACGGAGAGGTGCCGCTGGACTTCCTCTTCAGCGGCACGGTCTTCTTCGACGGCGGCCAGGGCCGGCTGAGAACGGCCCAGATCTCCTGGGCCGAGGACGCCGGCTACCGGCTGCCCGCCGCCCTGTGGCACACGCTGGTCGACCGCTACAGCGGCGGCAGCCCCTGGCTGCGGCTGTCCCGCGAGACCCACGACCGGCTCGACGCCTACCGCGCCCGGTGGACGCTGGGCACCCTGGACGACGCCGTCGGCGCCCTGCTGGACCGGGCGGAGGGCCTTCGCACCCGCTCCCCCGCCGCGTCCGCCACCCCCGACATCCCCAGAACACCCGAGACCACCGGAGCACCATGGACGACGTGACACCGGCGGAGCGCACGGCCGAGCCCGCGGGGAAGGCCGAGAAGATCGTGCGCACCTGCCTGTACGAGGGCTACCTGCTCTGGCCGTACCGCAGATCCGCGCTGAAGAACACCAAACGCTGGACCTTCGGCGGGGTCTTCCCCCGCTCGTGCGCCGACGCCCTGGGCGAGGCGCACCGGATGCGCACCCAGGTGCTGCTCGAAACCGGCGGGCGGGCGGCCGACCGCACCGAGGTGGCGGTGCGCGTACGGTTCCTGCACGTCGTCGACCGCGGTGTGGTCAGGCAGGGCCCGGACGGGCCCGAGGCCGTGGACGAGCTGACGGTGGACGGTGAGCGCCACCTCGCCTGGCAGGAGGCGACCGAACGCGAGGTGTCCGTGCCCGTGCGGCTGGACGCGGTCCTCGGCCAAACGGTGCGCGCCCCCGTCGCCGTTCCCGCCGGCACCGACCGCGAACCGCTCCTGGACTCCTCGGGCCGTACCGCCGGCGCCCTCGTCCGCCGGTGGAACGCGCTGAGCGGCACGGTCGAGATCGGCGCCGAGCCCGTCGCGGACGGCGTGTTCCGGCTGACCGTGCGCGTGGAGAACACCACACCGTGCCCGGCGCCCGACCCCGAGGACCGGGGCGCGCGGGAGGCGGCCTGCGCCTACGCCTTCGTCTCCACCCACACCGTGCTGCACAGCCGCACCGGGCGCTTCGTCTCGCTCCTGGACCCGCCCGGGCGGCTGCGGGAGGCGGTCTCGGCGTGCGAGAACCAGGGCACCTGGCCGGTCCTCGTGGACGACGACACCGGCGCCGGTGACGCCGGCGGCGGCGTGTACGGCGCGGGTGACGGGTCGTTCGCCCGCACCGTCCTGTCCTCACCCGTCACCCTGTACGACTTCCCCGAGGTGGCCCCCGAGAGCCCCGGCGACCTGTTCGACGGCACGGAGATCGACCGGCTGCTGATCCTCGGCGTGATGAGCCTGACCGAGGAGGAGAAGCGGGAGGCGCGGGCCTGCGACCCCAGGGCCCGGGAGATCCTGGACCGCTGCGCGGGACTGGACCCCGACGAACTGCTCGCCCTGCACGGCACCATCCGCGAGTTCCGGCCCGTGGGGGAGAAGGCGTGAGGGAGAAGACGGTACTGGTCGGCGGAGTACGGCTGGGACGGGGCGGCCGGGTACGGCTGCGCCCGTCCCCCGGCGCCGACGTCCTCGACCTCGCCCTCACCGGGCGCACCGCCGAGATCGACGCGGTCGAGGAGGACATGGAGGGCCGCACCCACGTGGCGGTGGTCCTCGACGACGACCCGGCGGGGATCGACCTCGGCACCGCCGGGCAGATGGGGCACCGCTTCTTCTTCTCCCCCGAGGAGCTGGAGCCGGCCGGGGAGCCCGGGGAGCCGGCCGCGCCCCCCTCCCGGATCCTGGTGGCCGGGATCGGCAACGTCTTCCTCGCCGACGACGGGTTCGGCCCCGCGGTGGCCGAAGCGCTGCGCGGCCGGCCCCTGCCCGACGGCGTCCACGTCGCGGACTTCGGCATCCGCGGGATGGACCTGGCCTACCGGCTGCTGGAGGGGTACGGCACGGCCGTACTGGTCGACGCCGCGCCCCACGGGCAGCCGCCCGGCACGGTGTCGGTCATCGAGCCGGACGCCGCCGCCCCCGACGACGCCCACGCCGCGCCCGAGGTCCATGCCATGGACCCGGTCAGGACACTGGCCCTGGCCCGGCGGCTCGCGGCCGACGGCGGCGCCCCGCTGCCGCGTGTCCTGGTCGTCGGCTGTGAACCACTGGTGCGCATGCGCGGCGACGAACCGGATGTCGCCGTCGGGCTCAGCGAGCCCGTGCGGCGGGCGGTCGACGAGGCCGTCGGCCTGGTGGAGTCCCTGGTGGGGGAACTGCTCGCGGGGAAGGAGGTGACCCGATGAGGAACGGTGTCTTCGTGCCCGCCGCCGTGGTGCGCGCCGCCGTGGGCGTCCTGCTGGCCGCCGCCGCGGCGACGGCGGTCGCGGGAGCGCCCTCCCTGGTGCGGTACATGCGGATCAGGGCGATGTGAGGGGCGCGGCGGATGTGACGGACCGGCGGCCTTCCGTTCCTGCCGCGGCGCCCCTGCCGCCGGGGGACAATGGTGGCCGTCCCAGGGCCCGGCAGTCGGTGCCCGCCCCTACGGCAGGAGAAGGCGCCCGGTGTCCCCCAGAACCTCCCCCGGCAAGCGACAGCGGCCGCCCGCTGCCGGCCGGGAGCGCGCGGAGCGGCGGCCCGCGCCGCGCCGCGCCCCGGCTCCCGCCCGGGTGCCCGCCTCCGACCCGGAGCTGCGGGCCGACTGCGCCTCCTGTTTCGCGCTGTGCTGCGTCGCGCTGCCCTTCGCCCCCTCGGCGGACTTCGCCGTCGGCAAGGACGCCGGGCGGCCGTGCGGAAACCTGCGGGCGGACTTCCGCTGCGGCATCCACTCCCGGCTGCGGAGGGAGGGCTTCTCCGGCTGCACCGTCTTCGAGTGCTTCGGCGCGGGCCAGAAGGTCTCCCAGGTCACCTTCGGCGGCCGGCACTGGCGCGAGGATGCCCGCACCGCCCGGCGGATGTTCGAGGTCTTCCCCGTCATGCGGCAGCTCCACGAGTTCCTGTGGTACCTGTCCGAGGCGCTGGAACTGCCGCCGGCCCGCCCGCTGCGCCGCGAGCTGCGCCGGACGACGGACGAGGTCGGCCGCCTCACCCGCGCCGGCGCCGACGAGCTCGCGGACCTGGACGTGGCGGAGGTCCGCCGCGGGGTCGACGAACTGCTGCTGCGCGCAGGCGAGCTGGTGCGGGCCACCGTCCCCGGCCGCCGCCGGAGCCACCGCCGGGCCGATCTGATGGGAGCCCGGCTCAAGGGCGCCGATCTGCGCGGGGCCGACCTGCGCGGGGCGTACCTCATCGCCGCCGACCTGCGCGGCGCCGACCTGCGCGGGGCGGACCTGATCGGCGCCGATCTGCGGGACACCGACCTGCGGGGAGCCGATCTGACCGGCAGCGTCTTCCTCACCCAGCCGCAGGTCAACGCGGCCCGGGGGGACGCCCGGACCGGACTGCCCCGGCGGCTGGCCCGTCCCGCGCACTGGCGGTCCGCCGCGCGGGACGGAAGCTGAGGGCCCCGCGCCCCCGGCCCGGCCTCAGGCGAGCGTTCTGGCCATGACGTGCTCCCGGCGGCCGTCGGGCAGCTCGTCGCCGACCGGGCCCGCGTCCTCGAAACCGTGGCGGCGGTAGAGGGCCGCGGCGTGCGCGTTGCCCGGCATCACCGACAGCCGCAGCTCCCCGGCCCCCGCTTTGCGGGCCCACTCCTCCACCGCCCGCACCAGCGCGTCCCCCACTCCCCTGCCCCGCACCTTTGGGGCGACCCACATCGATACCAACTCGGCCACGCTCCCGCCCGGCTCCACGATGCCGCTGACCTGCCCGGCCGGCCGGCCCTCCAGCACGGCGGCGAAGTGCGCGCCGGGGACGCTCAGCCGGGCCCGCCACCTCTCCTCCCGGTCGCCGTCGCCCTGCCAGTCCGCCAGGCGGGAGGAGAAGGCGTACGGGGCCTGCGCGAGCGCGGCGAGCCGCAGTTCGCGCCAGTCGGCCCAGTCGTCGGCCGTCAACTCCCGCACCCCGGCCACGGGGGAAGGCCGCCACACGTACCGGACGTCGGGCTCGCGCTCCTCGTTGCGGCTGCCGTCGGTGTACTCCACCGCGACGAAGCCGTGCCGCTCGTAGAACCGCCGGGCCGGGCCGTTGGCCTGGAACGTCCACAGCTCCAGCCCGTCCGGCCGCCGCCGCCTGGCGAGGTCCACGAACCGGTCGCCCAGCCCCCGGTCCCGCCGGGCGGGGTCGAGGTAGAGCTGCTCCAGCTCTCCCCCGCCCAGCACCATCACCCCCACCACCGCCTCCCCGCAAACGGCCACCCACGTCTCACGGAGCGGCAGGACCACCTCCCGGAACCAGGCCCGCACCTGCTCGTCACCGTGCGCCCGGCGAACGCCGGGAAGCGCCGCGGCGAAGGAACGCAGCCACACCTCGGCCGCCGCAGCGGCGTCCTGGGCCTTCGCGCGGCGGATGACGGGATCGTCTCTGTCCATGGCGGCACATCCTGGCAGTCGTGCGGCCCACCGCACATCCGGATTCCGTCCGGGTGACAGGCGCTCCCCCGACACGCCGGCGCCGCGGCGGCCGGAGGCGTGCCGCGCGTTTCCCCGGGTAGACGACGGTTGCGTCCGGGCGCCGAGCAGGTGGAGTCGCGAACAGGCGTCCGGACGCCGCGGCGCCGGCGGCCGGCGGATCTCCCCCCTCCCGCCGGCCGCCTCCGGCGCGCCGCAGCCCACCGCCCGCCACCACCGCCGCCGGAGCGGCTCCGGCCGGACGGACGACCGTAAGGAGCCGCTGTGCCGGAACGGGAACTCGCCGTCCGCCGCATGCTCGCCGGCCTGCTGAGGGCCAGTCACCTGACGCCCCTGGAGATGCTGCCGGCCACCGTGGCCGAGCACGCGGCGACCGCCGGGCTGAGGGACGTGCGGATCTACCTGGCCGACCTGCAGCAGTACACGCTGCGGCTGCTGCCGGGCCCCGAACCGTTCCCGGACACCGAGGAGAGGGAGCTGCCGGTCGAGGGAACCGTGCCCGGCCGGGCCTTCCAGTACGGTCGGACCCTGCCCGCCGCGGGCGCCGGACCGCACGGCTACCGCTGGTGGGTGCCCCTGCTGGACGGCACCGAACGCATGGGGGTGCTGAACGTCGGCACCGCCCTCGACGACGACCGCACCCATGAGCACCTGGGGCTGCTGTCCTCCCTGACGGCGCTCATGCTGGAGAGCAAGGGCAGGACCAGCGACACCGGCGCCCGGCTGACGCGCACCGGGGAGATGAGTATCGCGGCCGAGATGCAGTGGCACCTGATGCCCCCGCGCACCTATGCCGACGGCCGGGTGGTGATCAGCGCAGCCCTGGAGCCCGCCTACCTCGTCAGCGGCGACGCCTACGACTACGCCACCGCGGGGCCCGTCGTCCATCTGTCGGTCTTCGACGCCATGGGCCACGACACCGCGGCCGGGCTCACCGCCGGCCTCGCCGTGGCCGCCGGACGCAACCTGCGCCGCCGGGGGGCCTCGCTCGCCGAGACCGGCGAGGCGATCGAGGACACCCTGGTGCGGCAGTTCGGCAACACCCGTTACGTCACCGGGATCCTGGCCGCCCTGGACACCCGCACCGGTGTGTTCTCCTGGGTCAACCGCGGACACCACCCGCCGGTCGTCATCCGCGGCGGACGCTGGTCCGCACTGCTGCGCTGCCCTCCCACCCACCCGATGGGCACCGGACTGGGCCTGGCGAGCACTCTGTGCCGCGAGCAGCTCGAGCCGGGCGACCGCGTGGTGTTCTACACCGACGGCATCACCGAGGCCCGCGGCCCGGGCGACCGCGAGTTCGGCCTGTCCCGCTTCGTCGACTTCCTCATCCGCCACCACGCCGACGGCCTCCCCGTACCCGAGACCCTGCGCCGCCTGGTCCACGCGGTGCTCGGCCACCACGGCGGACGGCTCCAGGACGACGCGACCGTGCTGCTGTGCGAGTGGTTCGGCCCCCGCCCCGACGCCGTCGGCCCGGCGGCGGCCCGGGCCGGTCTGCACACCGCCTAACGGGAACCGGCGGCCGGGGGCCCGGGCCCGCCGCTGCCGGAGGCGGGCCCGCGGTCCTGCGCCGGCGGCCGGCTCCGGCGCAGGACCAGGAGGGCGATGTCATCGGCCGCGGCGCCCCCGGTATGGACCGCCAACTGGTCCAGCAGGCCCGCGGCCACCTCGCGGGGAGAGGCGTCCGCCCACCCTGCCAGGCGCTCCCCCAGGGGGAAGAAGGCCCCGGAGGAGTCGCGCGCCTCGGTGACGCCGTCCGTGCAGAGCAGCAGCATGGCGTCGGGCGGAAGAGCGAACCGCTCGACGGCGCGGGAGTCCGGCGCGAGGGATCCCAGCCCGAGCGGCACCCCGGAATTCCGCAGCGGGACCGGCCGGGCCGCCGGCCCGGCCGGCTCCCGGCGCAGCAGGTACGGCGGGATGTGCCCGCAGTCCACCACCTGGACGTCCCCGTCGCCGTCGGCGTTCAGGACGAGCGCGGTGACGAATCGTTCGGGCTCCCCGGTCTGCGCCGCGAAGGCGTTGTGCCGGACGACCGCGTCCTCCAGGACCTCCACGACCGCGGTGAGTTCCGGCTCCCGGCCGGCCGCCTCCCGGAAGGCACCCAGCACCGCGAAGGCCGTCCCGATGGCGGGCAGCCCCTTGCCCTGGACGTCGGCGATGAGCACCCGGGTGCCGTACGGCGAGGACGTGACCTCGTAGATGTCCCCGCCGACCCTGCTGTCCTCCTCCACCGGCTCGTACGCACCGTCGGCCAGGAGGCGGTCGGTGAGCAGCGGAAGAGGGCGCAGGATCTGGCGCTGCAGCGCGGCGGCGGCCGAACGCAGCCGGGTGATCTCCGCGTCCCTGCGGTCGCGCTGCCAGGCCCCGGCGATGCTCAGGCCGCCCAGCGCCGCGGTGAAGAAGACCGTCGAGAGGTTGGCGGAGACGGTCTGGAGCGGGTCGTAGACCAGCAGCCCCACCAGGACGAGGACGACCCACGCGGCGGCGGCGGCGGTCTGCCGCGCCGTACCGAGGCCCGCGACGAAGGCGGGCAGGAAGATCAGCAGGGGAACCAGACCGAGACCCCGGTCGGTCAGGTAGTCGGAGACCACCACCAGCAGCGTCACGACGACGAGCAGGGCCGCCAGCGCCCGGGAGCCGAGCCTCGCGGGGACGTACCCCCTTCTCCGGGCCCCGGCCGCACGTGCTCCGCCGGGGGAACCATGGTCGCGCACCGTCGCCTTCCGCACCTCTCGTGGTCGGGTTCCGCCAGGACGGTCCGTGCCGCGCGGAACCGATCCGGTCTCCCCACCCTGCCCCATCCCCCGGCTCGTCCCCCGGCCGCGCCGGGCATTCGGGCACCGCGTCACCCGTGCGCACCCGCGCCGTACGCCGACACGCCGAGTGTGCCCCGGCGCCGCCCGGCCCGCCGGCGCGCGGGTACTCCTGCGGATGGGACCCTGATCGCCGCGGGCGAGGCGACCTGCGGCGGGAGACGACAGGAGCCGACCGGAGGGGTGGCGCATGGCACACTGTTCTCAACGGGCGCGGGAGCTGGGGATCGTGGCGGACGGCGACGAGCCGGGCCCGTACAACGCGATCACCGACGTGCCCGGCGTCGCCGTCGGACACACCACCGTCCGCAGGCCGCCCGATGTGCACACCGGGGTGACCGCGGTCGTCCCGGCGGGCATCGGGCCCCACCCCGGCGGCACCCCGCTTCCCGCCGCGCTGTTCACCGCCAACGGCTACGGCAAGCTGGTCGGTGCCACCCAGATCGCCGAGCTGGGGCAGCTGGAGTCGCCGGTCGTCCTCACCTCCACCCTCTGCGCCTTCCGCGCCGCGGACGCCGTGGTGAGCTGGATGCTCGCCCGCCCCGAGCACGCCGGGGTCCTCTCCTTCAACCCGGTGGTCGGCGAGTGCAACGACGGGTACCTCTCCGACATCAGGGCCCGGCCGGTGCGCGAGGAGCACGTGCTGGCCGCGATCGAGGGGGCCGGGGGCGGGCCGGTGGCCGAAGGGTGCGTCGGCGCGGGCACGGGCACCTGCGCGCTGGGGTTCAAGGCGGGGATCGGCACCGCCTCCCGGCGGGTCGTGCCGGAGCGGGCGGCTCCTGTCCGGGTGGGCGTGCTGACGCAGGCCAACTTCGGCGGCACGCTGCGGATCTGCGGCACCTCCGTCCTCCCGGAGCCTTCCCGCCCGCCCGCGGATCCGGGACCCGGCGAGGACGGCTCGTGCATGGTGGTCGTCGCGACCGACGCCGCGCTGGACGCCCGGCAGCTGGGCCGGCTGGCCCGGCGCGCGGTGTTCGCCCTGGGCCGGGTCGGCGCCTCCTACGGTCACGGCAGCGGGGACTACGGGCTCGCGTTCAGCACCTCCCCCCTGCTCGGCGGCGCGCCGGCGGCGGTTCCCGACCGTTGCCTCGACCCGCTGTTCGGCGCGGTCCTGCGGGCGACCGAGGAGTCGGTGCTCAACGCCCTGTGCGCGGCGGTCACCACGACCGGCCGGCTGGGCCGCACGGTGCCCGCGGTGCCGGTGGAGCGGCTGCGGGAGCTCGCCGGGAGGGCGTACTCGCCGGGCGAGTGACGTCCGGCGGCCGGGGCGGCACCGGGGCCGTATCGGAGTGCCGCCGATATGCGTGCCGCCGTGAACGGCGGGTACGCGAAGGACACAACCCGCAAGGGAGTCACAGCGGTCAGCGGAGTTCCGCGCGCTGACGCCGCCGGCGGCCGGGTGTCCGTCCCCCGCACAGATCGGCCGCCGGCTCCTCCCTTCCCCGGCCGGCCCCCAAACGAGCCGAGACATCCCGACTCCGGCTCGCCTTGGACGAGGAAGCCGGGCCCGGGAGGAGGACGTGCCGCCCGGCGGGCCCTTCGGGGACCCGCACGAGGCGGCCGCCGTCCGTTCCGGCCGGTACCACCGCCCGTCCCCGGAAGGCCCTCCCCGCCGCGCCCAAGGCCGCACCCGGACAGTGCCCCGGACGGCACCGCGCGGAACGACGGGGCGATGTGGTGACAGATCGACAAATCCCTGCGGGTGACATGGGAGGCCGAATGCAGCAGGCCGCCGCGCGGCCGGGCCGAGCCGGGGTCACGGTGGAAGTCCCCCAACGTCTCGAAGGAGATTGATCCCATGCGTCGTCTTGTCCGCATGTCCGCGGTCGCTGCCGGTCTGTGCTGCGCCCTGTTCGCCGCCGCCCCTGCCGCCACCGCCGCCTCGGCCGCCCCCGAGTCGGGCGTCCAGATGTGCTCCGAGCACGTCAACCCCGGCCTCCTGGGCGGTCTGCTCCCGAGTGCGGGCAGCCAGACCAAGGGCTGCATGACCAGCAACGCCACCACGGCGGAGTAATCATTCGGCGGCATCCCGGTGGGTGCCCCGCGGCCGGGCCGCGGGGCACCCACCCGCCGTTTCGGCACCGCCCCTCCCGCATGTCCCGCCGCCCACGGGGTACGGTCCCCGCACCGCCGACCGTGCCGGGAAGGAGCCGTGGGACATGCCGGATTCCGCTCCCGCCCCGGGCGGGCCTCTCCCCCCGTACCCTCCCGCCCCCTGGACCTTCCGGGGGCAGCTGTGGGTGGCGCTCCTGCCGGTACGCGGACGGCTGCCCGTCCCGCCGGACCTCCGCCCGCTGGCCCGCGCCTCCTTCCTGGCGGTCGGGCTCGTCCGGTACCGGGAGGGCACCCTCGTCTACGACGAACTGGCCATGGGCCCCCTGGTGAGGCGCGGCCGCCGCGCCGGGCTGCTGATCGACCGCATCTGGGTCGACGACGCCGCTTCGGTGCGGGGCGGCCGGGAGATCTGGGGCCTGCCCAAGCGACTCGCCTCGTTCGCCTGGACGGACCGCTCGGTGCACGTCACCGACGACGAGGGCCCGGTCGCCTCCCTGGCCTTCCGCCCGGGAAGGATCCGGCTCCCGGCGTTCCCGATGCCCCTGCCGGGCTTCTCCGGCCCGGCAGGGCGGCGGCTGTTCGTTCCGGGCCGTCTGGTGGGGTCCCCTCGCCCGGAGAAGGTGGCGGTCACCTCGTGGTCGGAGCGGCTTCCGCCCCTGGAACGCACCACCGCCCGCTTCTCGCTGGCGGTACGCCCCTTCCGCATGACCGTCCCCGGGCCGGTGCGCTGCTGACCGCCGGTCACGGCGGCCGCGTGCCCGCCGCCGCCCGCACCAGGTCGGCCAGCCCGCGCCGGACGGCGGGGTCGTCGCAGGTCCGGTCGATCCTGTCCAGGGCGAGCGCGCTCAGCCGCTCGATCCGCCTCTCCACGGCCGCCCGCACCCCCAGCCCGGTCAGGACCTCGCGGAAACGGGCGAGCCGCTGGGGGGTCAGTGTCCGGTCGCCCAGACTCCCGCGCAGGACGGCGAGGGCCTCGGTGTCGCCGAGCGCCTCGGCACGGGCCAGGGCGAGGGCCGCCGGATAGGTGTTCTTGCCCTCCCGTACGTCGTCGCCCGCGGGTTTGCCCGTTCGCCGCGGGTCGCCGAAGACGCCGAGGAGATCGTCGCGGAGCTGGAAGGCCAGCCCCGCCCGCCGGCCCGCGAAGCGCAGCGCGCCGACGAGTTCGGGTGCCGCCCCGCGCAGGGCCGCGCCCAGTTGGAGGGGGCGCTCGGCGGTGTAGAGGGCGCTTTTGAGGTGGGCCACGCGCAGCGCCGCCGGCGCCGAGAAGCCTCCTTCCGCCTGGGTGTGCAGATCGAGGAACTGGCCGGCCACCATCTCCGTGCGCATCGCGTGCCACGGCTCCCGCACCCGCCGCCCGGCCGGTCCCTCCGGCAGGGCCTCGGCGAACATGTCGTCGGCCCAGGCCAGCGCGAGGTCTCCGGCGAGGGTCGCCATCGACGCTCCGTAGGCTTCGGGACTGCCGAGCATCCCGTCGTGCCGGTGGCGGCGGGCGAGTTCGGTGTGGAGGGCCGGGCGGCCGCGGCGCAGCGCGGAGTCGTCCATCAGGTCGTCGTGGACCAGCGCGCAGGTCTGGAGCAGTTCCAGGGCTCCGGCGAGCCGGAGGGCGGTGGCCTCGTCGCCGTCCCCCGGCCGCCCGCCGGCTGCGCGCCAGCCCCACCACAGGAAGGCGGCCCGCCTCCGTTTGCCCCCGTGCAGCGTGAACCGCGCGACCTCGCGGGCCAGCCGGGCGCGGAAGAGGCCGTCGAGGCCGCCGGCCTCCTCGCACCTGCGGCCGGTGTAGCGCCGCAGGGTCTCCTCCAGGCCGTGCCGGAACTCGTCGCCGGGCCCCGCGGACCCGCCGCGGTCCGGGCGGGGGCGGGTGCCCCGGGCCGGTCCCGCCGACGGCCGCTCGTGGGCGCCGGCGGGGTCGTCACCGCCGGGAGCGCCGGGACCGGTCACAGCCATCGGGCGCCTCGCACGGGGCCGTGCCCGGCCCGGCGGGGAGGCGGGAGCACCGCGCAGGGCGGGACGCGGACAAGCCACGGCCGGCGGGCATCGCGGTCCTCCTCGCCGTCGGGTACAGGGCACCGGGCAGTGGCGGACGGGTGCCCTTACCGGGCTGCGGGGAACCTCCGGCGGCCTTCCCCGGAAGACCGGAAGCCGGGGAGCGGGAATCCGGCGGGGCTCAGCCCTCGCGGGAGCGGCGGGCGAGCAGGCTGGTGTCGAGGTGGGCCAGCAGGTCCGCGGGGTTCTCGTAGACCTCCGCCGCACCCGCCTCCTCCAGCTCCCGCCGGGTGATGCCGCCCGAGAGCACGCCCACGCAGGGCACCCCCGCCCGTTCGCACGCCGCCACGTCCCACACGGTGTCACCGACGAAGACGGCCCGGTCCGGGGCGACCCGCGCGTGGTCGAGCGCGGAGCGCACCAGGTCGGGCGCGGGTTTGCTGGCCTCCACGTCGTCGGAGCTGGTGGCGGCGGTCACCGCCTCGTCCGCGCCCACCGCGCGCCGCATCGCCTCCAGTTCGTCGCCGCGCGCGGAGCTGGCCAGAACGACCGTCCAGCCGCGGTCGGCGCAGGCCCTCAGCAGTTCGGCGGCTCTGTCCAGTGGGGCCAGCCTCGGCCAGTACTCGGCGTACAGGGTGTGGTGGGCGGCGCTGACGGTGGCGGCTTCGTCCGGATCGTGGTCCTCTCCGAGGAACCGGGCAAGGAGTTGGTCGCTGCCCATGCCGATGGTCCGGTGGATCACCGACATCGGCACCCGGCGGCCCGCCTGCCGCAGCGCCTCCCACCAGGCCACGGTGTGCAGGTAGGTGGTGTCCACCAGAGTGCCGTCCACGTCGAAGAGCACAGCCCTTCCCGTTCCGTCGCCGCTCATCCGCAGCCCCTCTCCGCTTTCCGCCGGTTCGCCTTCCGGGACCGTCTTCCCGGCCGCTGCCGGAACTCCCCCGTCGCGGGGCGTGCGATCACCCGGACGGATGTGCGCCGTCCGTCCCCCGGGCTCCGCCGCCGGCGGCCCACTCCCGGTGGGAGTCCCAGGCGGACAGCGTGCGGCGGCTGGTGAAGCGGCGCACGCGGCCGGTGATCGGGTCGGTGAACTCCAGTGATCTGGCCAGCAGCTGGAGAGGGCGACCGAAGTCGTCCGGGGCGGGGTCGGTGACCGTCGGATAGACCGGGTCGCCCAGTATGGGCACGCCCAGGGAACTCATGTGCAGACGCAGCTGGTGGGTGCGGCCGGTCAGCGGCACCAGCCGGTAGCGGCCGAGTCCGCCGCGGTGCCCGGTCAGCTCGACGCGGCTGACGCTGTCGGGCTCCCCCGGCACCTCCCGCGCGGCGATGACCCCGCGTTCCTTGACGATCCTGCTGCGCACCGTGCGCGGCAGCTCCAGGCCCGGGTCGTGGGGGGCCACTGCCTCGTACTCCTTGCGCACCCGCCGGTCCTGGAAGAGGCCCTGGTAGGCGGCGCGGTGCTCGGGACGGACGGTGAACATCACCACGCCCGCGGTGAGCCGGTCCAGCCGGTGCGCCGGGCTGAGCCGGGGCAGCCCCAGGTCGCGGCGGAGCCGGGCCAGCGCGGTCTCGGTGACGTGCCGGCCGCGCGGTGTGGTGGCCAGGAAGTGCGGCTTGTCCGCGACGACCAGGACGTCGTCGCGGTACAGCACCTCCACCGCGTACGGCACCGGAACCTCCTCGGGCAGCTCCCGGTGGAACCACAGGTAGGCCCCCGGCCGGTACGGGGCGCCGGGGTCCACCGGACCGTCCGTGCCCCAGACCTCTCCCCCCTCCAGCATGGCGTCGATCAGGGCCGGTTCCACCGCGGGCAGCCGGTCGACCAGGTGGTCGCGGACCGTCTCCCAGCGGCCTTCCCCGGACAGCCTGAGGCGGACGGGGTCGATCCCGTGGCGCTGCGGCAGGGGGGAGGGCGGCACGGGGCGTCTGCGTCTCATCTCGGGGCAAGCCTAGCGCCGTGCGCCGGGCGGGGCCGGGGCTGCCGGGCGGGCCGCCGTAGGATCGGGGCGCCCGTCCACGCCCCTTCCCGGAGGTGCCGGTGTCCCCCGACGAGACCCCCCGCGTCCTGGCCGACCTCGACGACCGCATCGCGCGGGCGGCCCCCGGCGAGGGCGGGGCGCTGTGGCGGCTGGCCGAGTCCGGGCGGCAGCTCGACGCGAATCTGGTACGTCTGCCGCCGGGGGCGTCCGTCGGCGAGCACGCCGAGAACGATCTGGACGTGCTGCTGCTGGTGGTCGCCGGCGGCGGGGAGATGGAGGACGGCTCCGGCGGAAGCCTGGCGCTCTCGCCCAAGGCCCTGGTGTGGCTGCCGCGCACCTCACGGCGGGCCCTGCGGGCGGGCCCGGAGGGCCTGGTCTACCTGACCGTCCACCGCCGGCGGCCCGGTATGACCGTCGGGGTGCGCCCGCCCTCCGCCGGGCGCACCGCCCCCGGCGGGGACGAGGGCGGCGAGGGGCCGTGCATGCTGGACCGGGTCTGCCCCGCGTGCGGACGGTTGAACGAGCGGGCGGGCCCGGGCGTCTGCGAGCGGTGCGGCGAGCCGCTGCCGTCGCCGGGGGCCGCATAAGGGCGCCGGCGGCCGCACGAGGGCCTCGGCCCGGGCCCGGAGCACCCCGCCCCGCCGCCTCGCTCGGGCGCTCAGCGCCCCTGGCAGCTGTAGAGCAGCAGGAGCAGCAGGGCCGTGCCGGCCAGACTGACCAGCAGGGAGCCCAGGCACCCGGTGCGGTTGGAGAAGAAGACGAACACGGTCACCGTCTCAGTGGTCGTCGCGCGGGCGCTGCGGCGGGTGCCGGTGCGCCGGGCCGGTGCCCCGCACCGTCCCTGCTCACGTGTGCCCCGAGCTGCCCGAGAAAAGCACCCTGGCGAGTTCGTCGTCCAGGGAGGGGCGGATCTTCGCCGAGCACGCCCCGCCGGTGGCCTCGTCGACCACCTCGATCACGCAGCGGGCCTCGTGCATCGCCTTGGGGCGGTCGGCCGAGGCGCGCTGCGCCACGCGGTCGAAGAACTCCTGGCTACTCATCCGCATGCCCGAGACCGGTTCGTCGGGCGCGTAGGCGACCCTGCGCAGATGCTCGCCGATCTCGCGCGGAAGCTGAGCGGCCAGCTTCTCCGCGACCGTGGCCGGGACGCGTTCCGCGAGGGTCTCCAGGCTGGCCCGGGTGGCGGTCTCGGCCGCGCCGGGGTTGTCCAGCCGGGCGCGTGCCTGTACCTGTCCGAGGAAGGTGTCGTACCGCATGGTCACCTCGTCCCTTCTTCGCTGACCCGGCCCCGGTACCCGGGCCGAAGGGGAGGAAACACCCGGCCGGCGGCTCCGGCCCGAGCCCCGTGACGGCGGGTTCGGGCCGGAGCCGAGCCGGACCGGTGGGGACGGCCGTGTCAGGAACCGGCGCAGACGGTGTCCGGTACGGCCGGGGAGCCGGTGGCGGTGAAGCCGAACGTCGCCGAGCCGTCGGGGGCCAGCCGCGCGTTCCAGTCCGCGCCGGTGGCGATCACGGTGTCGCCGGAGCGGGTGAGCCTGGCGTTCCAGACGCTGCCGAGCGTGAATCCGTCCTGCGCCGTCCAGCGCACCTGCCAGCCGTCGACGGGGGCGGAGCCGTTGTTGCGCACCGTCACCTCGGCCTGGAAGCCGCCCGGCCACTGGTTGACGACCCGGTAGTCGGCGGTGCACGGTGCCTGCCCGGGGTTATCCGGGTCGCCGGGCTCCTCCGGCTCCTCCGGCTCCTCCGGCTCCTCCGGGCCGGTGTCGGTGTAGGTGAGCCCGTACCCGTAGGGGAACAGCGCGTCCTTGCCGTCGCCGTCGTTGACCGGCTGCTGGCTCACGGACCGCATCCAGGTCACCGGGAGCCTCCCCGTCGGCGCGTGGTCGCCGTAGAGCACGTCGGCCACCCCCGCTCCCTCGGTGCCCGGCAGCCAGGAGGCGAGCAGCGCGTCCCAGCCGTCGAGCTGTCCCGCGATGTCCAGCGGGCGGCCGGAGACGAGCACGACCACGACCGGCACACCGGAGGCCCTCAGTCGCGAGAGGGTGGCCAGATCCTCCTCGTCCAGGCCCATCGGGCCGGGCCGGTCGCCCTCCATCTCCGCGTACGGCTCCTCCCCGACGACGGCCACGGCCACGTCGTAGGAGCCGTCGATGCCGTTGCCGTGGCGGTCGTAGACGACCTTCGAGGGGTCCGAGGCCGCGGCCCGCATGCCCTCCACGATGGTGGTGCCCGGTGTGATGTCGCCGCCGGAACCCTGCCAGGTGATGGTCCAGCCGCCGCTCTGGTTACCGATGTCGTCGGCGTTCTTCCCCGCCACGAAGACCTTCGCCGAATCGGCCAGCGGCAGCAGTCCGCCGGAGTTCTTCAGCAGCACCTGGGACTTGCGCACCGCCTCCCGGGC
This sequence comes from Streptomyces sp. SS8, assembly GCF_054072955.1. Lineage (NCBI taxonomy): Bacteria > Bacillati > Actinomycetota > Actinomycetes > Kitasatosporales > Streptomycetaceae > Streptomyces > Streptomyces sp. SS8. The sequence goes on along the minus strand of NZ_JBSVCZ010000023.1, from coordinate 33,293 downwards.
GAGTTCCCGGTGGGCGGCGGAGCCGATGGTGGAGGTGTAGGAGCGGTCGGTGTAGGGGTTCTCGAACAGACCCAGCTCGAACTTCTTGGCCAGGATGCGGCGGTTGGCGTCGTCGATGCGCTCCATCGGCACCCGTCCGGCCCGCACCTCGCCGCGCAGCAGTTCGATGAACCCGCGGTAGTCGTGGGGCACCATCACCATGTCGATCCCGGCGTTCACCGCGTCGCGGACCTCGGAGGCGGTGAAGCCCTCCCTGCCGTCGAGCTGGTCGACGCCCGCCCAGTCGGACACCACGAAGCCGGTGAAGCCCAGTTCGCCCTTGAGGACGTCGGTGATCAGGTAGCGGTGGCCGTGCAGCTTCGCGCCGTTCCAGCTGCTGTAGGAGACCATCACCGAGCCCACGCCCCGCTCCACCGCCTCGCGGAACGGCGGCAGATGGACCGCGCGCAGCTCGGCCTCGCTCAGCTCGGTGTTCCCCTGGTCGTCGCCGCCGGTGGTGCCGCCGTCGCCGATGTAGTGCTTGGCGGTGGCCAGGACCGAACCGGGAGCGTCGAGCGAGGCGCCCTGGAGGCCGTCGATCAGCGTCGTCATCGCGCCGGGCAGTTCGGGCGTCTCGCCGAAGGACTCGTAGGTGCGCCCCCAGCGGTCGTCGCGGGCCACGCACAGGCAGGGTGCGAAGGTCCAGTCGATGCCGGTGCCGGAGACCTCCTCGGCGGTGGCCCGCCCGATCCGCTCCACCAGGGCGGGGTCACGGGCGGCCCCGAGCCCGATGTTGTGGGGGAAGATCGTCGCGCCCCGTACGTTGTTGTGTCCGTGGACGGCGTCCACGCCGTAGATCATGGGGATGCCCAGCGGAGTGGACAGGGCGGTGCGCTGGAAGGAGTCGTACATCTCCGCCCAGGCCCGGGAGGTGTTGGGTGTGGGTGCGGAACCGCCGCCGGACAGGACGGAACCGATGCGGTAGGCCGCCAGGTCGCCCGGCCGCGCCTCCAGGGCGCCGCGGTCGACCTGGGTCATCTGGCCGATCTTGTCGTCGAGGGACATGCGGGACAACAAATCCTCGACACGGTCGTCCACCGGCAGGGCCGGGTCCTCGTAGGCGGGCGGCGCATCGGCCGACGCCGCGGCGGGGGTGCCGTTCAGGCTGCAGGCCACCATCAGGCTCACCGCCGCTCCCGCGGTCAGCCGCCGGAGCCGGCCGCGCAGCGCGGCGCGGGCCGGTGTCCGTCCTCCCCTGCGCTCAGGGGTTCCTCTCGTCGTCCGTCGTCTCATCGCGGTGCCGTCCTTCCGGTGGGGCCGCGCTCCGGTCGTGCGGCCTGTGGGGGGCTTTCCGGCCCCGGCCGGCGGCCACCGGGCCGGACGTCCGGCCCCGGCGGAGGAGACACCGGGGCCGGACGCGGAACCGGTCCGGCGGCGCGCCCTCATCGCGCCGCCGGGCCGGGGTTCCCGACCGGGGCTCCAGGCGCGGGGAGCGTCCGGGCGGGTGGTCGCGGTTCAGGGGCGCAGCGGCGGCTCCGCGTTGCGCACCAGTTCCAGCGCCTGCTGCGGGAACCACCGGCCGGCCGCCGGATCGACCATGCCGCGCGCGGGGTCCTCGGGCCCCTCGGTGCCGCGCAGGCACAGGCCGTCCGACTCGCCGGGGATCTTGATCCACAGGCGGGCGTCGTGCAGCGGGTCGCCGGTGCGGGTGGTCGGCCGCGCGCCCAGGCCGCGGTCCGGCGGGTTGCACCAGTCCTGCGGGTCCGGGTAGAGGTCCGCCGGCGCGGTCCACGGCCCCTTGCCGTTGCGGCTGGTGTCGGTGACGAAGTGGGGCTGGTCGGACGGGTCGGCGGTGACGTTCTCCTCCAGCCAGGCCCGGGCGTCGTTGCGGTCCGACCACTGGTCGGGGCAGGCCGCCGGGTCGCCGCCGCCCTGGACGTACTCCACGCAGCCGGAGACCAGCTTGCCGTACCAGGCCAGTTCGTCGTCGGCCCGGTAGTTGGACGCGTTGAGGTAGAAGCCGGCGGTCCGCCCGATACCGGCCTCGACCAGCCGGGGCACGATGGATCTCACGCTGTGCCAGCCGCTGTGGCCGGCGTCGAGGTAGACGGTGGTGCCGGGCCGGGCCGAGAGGGTCTCGACGGCGTAGCCGATCTCCGCGTAGCGGGCGGCGGTCAGGGTCCCCTCGTCGTCGTCCTGGCCGCAGTCGGAGGGCAGCAGGGCCAGGGAGTCCGGCTCCAGGACGACCAGCGCCCTCTTGCCGCCGATGCCCCTGGCGACCTCGTCGATCCAGGCCTTGTACTCGGCGGTGTTCGCCGCGCCGCCCGCCGAGTACTGCGAGCAGTCGCGCCCGGGGACGTTGTAGAGGGCCAGCACCGGCAGGGCGCGCTTGCGTGCGGCGTCCCGCACGATGCGGGCCACCTCCTGCCGGATACGGCTGTCGTTCCCGTTGCCGTTGAGCCAGACCGCCTGAGGGGTGGTCACCATCTTCGCGACACCGGCGGCGTCCCGGTACTCGCGCGCCTCCACCAGCTCCCTGATCTGCGTGTACGCATCGGGATTGGCGGGCGGTACGTACAGGCGCTCCCCGCCCCGCTCCCCCTTCCGCGCCCCCTCTTCGGCCCGGTCGGCGGCTCCGGCCGCCCCGGCCCCGGCGACCAGCGCCAGCGCGGCGGCCGCCGCTGCGGCTGCGACGGTGCCTCTTCTGCGTCTCTGCACGTTTCCGGCTCCTGACGTGGACGATCCGACGGAGCGCTCTCCCGTGGCACGGCCCACCATTTGATGGGAGCGCTCCCATGCTCGCTGCCAGACCTTCCTCCCGTCAGCGCCGCCCGTCAAGACCTCCCACCCGGGTTTTCCGCGGCACCCGCACGCCCCGCGCACCCCGCGGAGGCCGTCGTTGCTGAGGCGAAGGGCGAAGGGGCCGGTCCGGCCCCCGCCGGGCGGCGCGCTCCTCTAGAGTCGTGGACATGGCTGCAGACGAGGGGAGCGTGCGGATCGACAGCTGGATCTGGTCCGTCCGGCTCACCAAGACACGTTCGACGGCCGCCGCCGCCTGCCGCGGAGGCCATGTCCGCATCAACGGCGACCGGGTGAAACCCTCCCATCCGGTGCGCCCCGGTGACGAGGTGCGACTGCGCCACCTGGGCCGCGACCGGATCGTCGTCGTCACACGCCTGGTGCGCAAGCGGGTCGGCGCCGCGGTCGCGGCGGAGTGCTTCGTCGACAACAGCCCGCCCCCGCCCCCGCGTGAGTACGCCGCCCCGGTGGCCCGGCGCGACCGCGGCGCCGGCCGCCCGACCAAGCGGGAGCGGCGCGAGACGGAGCGGCTGCGCGGCCGCTGATCCCCGTCGGCGCGCGAATCCGGGTGGCCGTACGCCACCGGCGCGGGGCCACCCGGATTCGCGACGGAGAACCCCGGCCACCCGCGCCCGGGGGTGTGAACGGCCGCGGTGGCCCCGCCGCCCGGAGTCGGCCGCCCGCCACCGCCCCGCACCATCATCCAATTTTCAACTATTTGCCCGGCGCCGCCGCCCGCGGACCGCGGCGGGGCGGGGACGGGAGCCCGGCCGGACACGCTGTCAGGCGATGCGGAGTACGCCCTCACCTGTTTTCTTTTGACACTGCGTATGACTAACATCGCTCCGTCCTTCGCCGCTCCCACCAGCGGCGACCCGTCACCGTGAACCACTGCTGGGGAGAGATGGCACTGCGCACCCGTGTGCCGAGACGGCAGGGCCGGCCGACGAGCAGAACGTTCCGTCTGAGTTCACTGCGCCCGAAGTCGATCCGGGCGGCCCTGCTGGTCCTGGCCGTCGTGCCCAGCCTCGCCATGGTCACCCTGTGGGGTGTGAGCACCGGCCAGTGGGCGCAGGAGTGGGAGGTCCAGAAAGACGAGAAGACCCTCGCCGCCCGCGCCGGCACTCCGGCCAACGCCGTCTACTTCAACCTCCAGGAGGAGCGGCGCCTGAGCGCCGAGCTGCTGGCCGGGCCCGACGGTCCGACCCGCACCGCCCTGCGCGAGCAGCGTGCCCGGACGGACGAGGCCCTGAGCTCCTTCCGCTCCCTGTCCGGCGTCGACGCCTCCAACGCGCCCGAGGACCTGCGCGAGATCGTCGAGCTGACCCGCTCGGACATGCTCCGCATCGACCGCATCCGCCAGAGCGTGGACAACGGGGTGGCGAGCCAGGCCGATGTCTTCCGCTACTTCACCGAACTGATCGCCGTCGACCTGCGCCTGTTCGAGACCCTGAGCCGCTCGGAGGACAGCGAGGTGACGGCCCGCGCCAGGGTCCTGATCGACCTGTTCTGGGCCAAGGAGATGCTCTCCCGCGAGGACGCCCTGCTCGCCCGCGGCTGGGACTCCGGCCGGCTCACCGACAGTGAGCACTCCAACCTCACCGAGTGGATCGGCGCCCAGCAGTTCCTGTTGGAGAGCCGGATCGCGCCCCACCTGCCGCACGAGGACCTCCTGCTCTACCGCCAGATGACCACCAACAGCCACTGGCTGGACAAGACCGAGACGGAGCGGGTGCTGCTGGGAGCGCACTCCCACGAGGGCGAACCCGGTATCCCCCTGCCCGACTCCGAGGCCGAGTGGCGCAGGTCGGTGGACGCGCTCACCCCGCAGTTCCAGAAGCTGATCATGAACCGGACCATCGACATCAACCAGGTCGGTGACGAGTCGCTGGCGGCCCTGGAGCGCCGTATGACGGTCGTCGCCGCCATCAGCCTGGTGGGGGTCCTCCTGATCGTCGCGCTCAGCCTGCGGATCGCGAGCGCCCTGCGACGGCGTATCACCTCCCTGCGCCAGGAGGCTCTGGAGCTGGAGGGGAAGCTGCCGGACGTCGTCGAGCGGCTGCGCCGCGGCGAGACGGTCGACACCGAGGCCGAGGTGCCCCGGGTCGGCCACGAGAACGACGAGCTGGGCCGGCTGGGCCAGGCGCTCAACCTCGCGGGCCGCAGCGCCGTCGAGACCGCCGTACGGGAGGTCGAGCAGCACCGCGGCTTCGAACGCCTGCTCCAGCGCATCGCCCGCCGCACCCAGCTGCTCATCGGTCTCCAGATGAAGAAGCTCGACGAGATGGAGCGCCGCCACGAGGACCCGGAGGTACTGGAGGGCCTGTTCGACCTGGACCATCTGACGGCCCGTCTGCGCCGCTACGAGGAGAATCTGGTCATCCTCGGCGGCGGCCAGCCGCAGCGGCGCTGGCGCAAGCCGGTGAAGGTGCTGGACGTGCTGCGCGCCGCGCTGGGCGAGGTGCAGGACTACCGCCGCATCCAGGTCGAGGTCGAGGGCCGGCCCTGGCTGACCGGCCGCGCCGTGGGACCAGTGGTGCACGTGCTGGCCGAGCTGATGGAGAACGCCGCCGCGTTCTCCAAGCCGCCCACCCCGGTGGAGGTACGGGCCGGCATGGTCGGGCGGGGTCTGGTCGTGGAGATCGAGGACCGCGGCCTGGGCATGGAGCCGGAGGAGTACGAGCGGGTCAACCGGCTCATCGCCGACCCGCCCCGCGCCGACATGCTCTCCCGTGCCGACGACGTCCGGCTGGGCCTGTACGTGGTCGCGCGGCTCGCCTCCGGCCTGGGCCTGGGAGTCGAGTTCCGGCCGTCGGTGTTCGGCGGCACCCGGGTGATCGTCCACATCCCCGAGGAACTCGTCGCGGACAGGCCCGCCGACGACGCCTCCCGAGGCACCTCCGCGCGCCGGGAGGCCTCGGCCGTGAGCGGAAGCGCCGTCGGCCGGCGGAGCGAGCCGTCCGACGACGGGCCACCCGCGCCGCTGCCCGTGCGCTCCCGCGGCCGGGCGATGTCCGCGGTCGTCCCCGCCCCGGCGGACCCGCCGTCCGCCGGGGAGGACCCGAGCGCCGGCACCACCCGGGGCACCGGCACCGCCGGGGAGAGCGGAAGTGCCGGGGAGGACCGGCACGACGGCACCGGCACGGCCGGTGACGCGGACAGCGACGCGGAGACGGCCGCGGAGCACCCCGGCGACGCGGCGGACAAGCCGCTGCCCAAACGGGTCCGCCGGGCCAGCCTCGCCCCCGAGCTGCGCAATCCGGCCGTCCGGAAGGCTCCCGCCCCGGACGAGGACACACTCACCCTGCGCCCGGAGCCCGCCCGTTCCGGCGCGGCCATCGGCGCCTTCCAGCGGCAGTCCCGCATCGCCAGGCAGCAGGCCGCCGACCCCGACGCCCCCTCCACGACCGGCGGCAGCACGCCGGGTCAGAGCCGACCCAAGACGGAAGACCGAACATGACACAGCGAACCACCGCCACCAACCAAGACCTGGACTGGCTGCTGGACGGTCTGGTCGAGCAGGTGCCGGGCACCCGGCACGCCATCGTCCTGTCGGACGACGGGCTGGTGATAAGCCAGTCGGGCACCATCGAGCGCACCGCCGCCGAGCGGCTGGCGGCCGTGGCCACCGGCCAGCAGAGCCTGGCCCGCGGTGTCGACGAACTGTTCGACGGCGGTCCGGTGCAGCAGGTCATCGTGGAGCTGGCCAATCTGTGGCTGTTCATCACCGCGGCCGGCAAGGGCACCCATCTGGCCGTCGTCGCCTCCCAGGACGTGGACGCGGAGGTGATGGCCGTGGCCATGCACACCCTCGTCCAGCAGGTCGGCCAGAAGCTCGGCACCGAGACCCGGTCCGACGCCTCGGCCGCCGGCGGGGGTGGACGTGGGTGAACCACTGGACGGACAGCCTGGAGTCCGACGGCGAGGAAGAGGACTCACTGGTCCGGCCGTACACCATCACCCGCGGCCGCGCCGCCCCGCAGCGCGACGACCTCACCCTGATCACGGTGGTGACGACGGTCGGTCCCGAGGAGGGGCGGCCCGCCGGGCGGCGGCTGGAGCCGGAGCACCGGGCCATCGTCGAGCAGTGCCGCGAGCCGGCCGCGGTGGCGGAGATCGCCGCTGAGCTGTACCTGCCCGTGTCGGTGACGAAGATCCTGATCGGCGATCTCGTGGAGCTCGGCGCGGTGACGATCCGTCCGCCCCTGGCGGACGGGAGAAGTGGTGGACTTGACGTTGAAACTCTTCAGGCGGTGAGGGATGGGCTCCACAGACTCTGACGCTACGACGGGCCCCCTGGCCGTCAAGATCCTCGTCGCCGGGGGTTTCGGAGTGGGCAAGACCACGATGGTGGGGGCGGTCAGCGAGGTGGCCCCCCTGCGCACCGAGGAGTACCTGACCGAGGCCAGCGTCGGGGTGGACGACACCGGCGGCCTGGCGAAGAAGAACACCACCACGGTGGCGCTCGACTTCGGCCGGATCACCGTCAACCCGGAACTGGTGGTCTACCTCTTCGGCACCCCGGGCCAGGAACGCTTCTGGTTCATGTGGAACGACCTGGTCAACGGCGCCCTGGGCGCGGTCGTCCTGGTCGACACCCGGCGGCTGGAGGTCAGCTTCGCCTCCATCGACTTCTTCGAGAGCCGGGGTATCCCCTTCGTGGTGGGCGTCAACTGCTTCCACGGCCGCTGCGACCGCACCGAGCAGGAGGTGCGCGACGCCCTCGACCTCGACCCGGGCGTCCCGCTGCTGATGGGGGACGTACGGCGGCCGGAGGCCGGCCGCGATCTGCTGGTGGCCCTGATCGACCTGCTGATGGCCCGGTCCGCGCCGGTCCGCGAGCCGGCCGGCTGACCGGCGGCGAGGGCCGCCGTCCCTCCCGTCCGTCCCCGTCCCCCTCGTCCGCTCGCCGGCGCGCCCCGACGCCCGGCGCGCGCTCCCGGCGCGCCCTTCCCCGAAAGGAACCCATGTCCCCGGCCCGTACCGTTCTCGTCGTCGGAGGCGGGATCTGCGGCAACGCCCTGGCAGTCCTGCTGCGCCGCGCAGGCGTGGGAGTCGATCTGGCCGAGGTCTCCTCCGACTGGAGCGTCCAGGGCTCCGGCATCACCCTCCAGGGCAACGCCCTGCGGGTGCTGCGCGAGGTGGGCGTGTGGGAGGAGGTCGGCCGGGAGGGCTTCGGTTTCGACACCCTCGGGCTGATCGCGCCCGACGGCACCGTGCTGCACGTCGCCGAGGACATCCGCACCGGCGGCCCCGGACTCCCCGCCACTGTCGGCATACGCCGCCCCGACCTCCAGCGGGTCCTGACCGGCGCCGTACGCGCGGCCGGGGTCCGCGTCCGGCTCGGCTGCGCGGTGGAGTCCCTGGAGCAGGACGGCGACGGGGTGGACGTCCGCCTCACCGACGGCACCGCCGGGCGCTACGACCTGGTGGTGGCCGCCGACGGGCTGGGCTCCCCCACCCGCGCGATGATCGGGATCGAGGACCGGCCCGAGCCCACCGGGATGGGCATCTGGCGTGTCACCGCGCCCCGTCCGCGGAGCGTGGAGCGCACCGACCTGGCCTACGGCGGCCCCGCCTACATCGCGGGCTACTGCCCCACCGGCGAGGACACCCTCTACGCCTATCTGGTCGAACCCGCGCGGGAGCGGGCCGAGCTGTCCACGTCCTCGTACGCCGCCGGGATGCGCGCCCTGGCCTCGGGCTACGGCGGCGCCTGGGAGGAGATCCGCGCCTCCATCACGGAGGACCGTGCGGTCAACTACACCTGGTTCCACCGGCTTCTGGTCGAGGGGCCGTGGCACCGCGGCCGGGTCGTACTGGCCGGGGACGCGGCCCATGCCTGCCCGCCCACCCTCGCCCAGGGGGCGGCGATGTCCCTGGAGGACGCCCTCGTCCTCGCCGAGCTGCTCACCGGCGGCGCCGACTGGGACGAGAGAACGCTGGCCGCCTACCGGGAGCGCCGCATGCCGCGGGTGCGCATGGTCGTGGAGAACTCCGTGCGGCTGGGCGACTGGCTGATGGAGGGAGTGCGGGACGCGGACGTGCCCGGCCTGATCGGCCGGACCATGACGGTGCTCGGCGAGCGCCCTTAGCCGGCGTCCTCGCGGGCGGCCTCGCGGTGCACGGCGGGCCGCACACGCTCCGTCGAAGGCTCGTAACGGTCTCTCGCCACCTCTAAAATCCGTTTATCGTTCCGGCATGTTCGATTCGCGGCACATCAGGACCTTCCACGAGGTGGTCCGCACCGGTTCGTACTCGGCGGCGGCCCGCTCCCTGGGGTACACACAGCCCGCGATCACCCAGCAGATGAAGGCGCTGGAGCGGACCGTGGGCACTCCGCTCTTCCTGCGGGCCGGCCGACGGATGCGGCTCACCGAGGCGGGCGAGGCCCTGTCCCGGCACGCCGGCGTGATCCTGGGCAGCATGGAGGCCGCCCAGCGGCAGATGACGGCGCTGACCAGGCTGCGCGCGGGACGGGTGCGGGTGTGCGCGTTCCCCAGCGCCGGGGCCACCCTGGTGCCGGAGGCGCTGGCGCGGCTGGCCGCCGACCACCCCGGGGTGCGCGTCGAGCTCCAGGAGAGCGAGCCGCCGGAGTCGCTGGACCGCGTGGTGCGCGGTGAGTGCGACATCACCCTGGCCTTCACCTACCCCGGGCTGCGCGAGCAGGTGCCCGGGGAGCTGGTGGAGATACCGCTGCTGGAGGACCAGCTCACCGTACTGCTGCCCACCGGGCATCCGATGGCGCGGCGGCGGGCGGTACGGCTGGCGGAGCTGGCGGACGAGCGATGGATCGCCGGGTGCCTGCGGTGCCGCACCAACTTCCTGCACGAGTGCGCCGAACTGGGCTTCGCCCCCGACATCGTCTTCACCACCGACGACAACCTGGTGGTGCAGAGCCTGGTCGCCGAGGGGCTGGGCATCGCCATGATGCCGGGGCTGGTGCTGTCCTTCCTGGTCCACCGGAAGGTCACCGGACGCGCCCTGGACCCGGCCGCCCGGCGACAGGTTTCGGCGTACGTGCTCCGCGAACACCTGCGGATACCGGCCACCGCGCTGGTGCTCCAGGAGTTGCGGACGGTGGCCGCGAACCGCACCGGCTGCTGAGGCCGGCCGCCTGGCGGCCCCTCCCCCGCCCCGGGCCGCCCCCACGCGCTCATCCATAAGCAGAGTTTCGGTAACCGCGAAGAAACCCTCGTTGGACGTGATGGGAGATCGGCGCGACGCTGCGGACATGGCCGCTTCGCTCTCCTCCACAGCACACACCGCCGCCCGCCCGGCCGCCGCCCGCACCGCCGGCCCGCGGACGACCGACCGCCTCGCCGCCCTCGTCGCGGACATCCGCGCGGCCGTTGGACGGGGCCTGCCGCCGGACCCGACCGCGTATCTGGTCGGCGAGAAGCTGGCGCCCCACCTGGGCGCCCCCGGCCTGCTCACCCCCGGGCAGTGCGAGGGCGACCCCGAGCGCTACCGCCAGCACCTGCTGCACGCCGAGGCCGACGGCAGTTTCTCGCTCGTGGCCCTCGTCTGGCTGCCGGGCCAGCGCACCTCCGTGCACGACCACGTCTCCTGGTGCGTCACCGGTGTCCACCGGGGCGAGGAGCACGAGCGCCGCTACCGGCTGCTGCCCGCCGACTCCCCCGATGGCCGGGCACGGCTGATCGCCACCGAGGACGTGGTGAACCCACAGGGCTCGGTGTCCGGTTTCGCGCCCCCCGGCGACATCCACCGGGTCTGGAACGGCGGCTCGGACAAGGCCGTTTCCATCCATGTCTACGGAGCCGACGTCTCCCGGCTGGGCAGCAGCGTCCGCCGGGTCTACGATCTCCCCGCCGACCGCTGATGGCGCTGCTCGGGCAGCGTCCGCGGCGGCACACCGGCGAGCACGGCGGCGGCGAGCGCCCCGCGGTGCGTCCGGCCGGGCCGGGCTCCCCGCACCGGGACGCGCCGGGCCCGCTGCCCGGTCTCGCCCTCGCCGCGGTCGGCACGGCGCTGGCCTGGGCCGTGCACCGGCTGCTGCCGGGCGTGCCGATGCTGACCGCGGCGGTCGTGCTCGGCGTCGCCGCCGCACACCTGCCGGGGACGGGCCGGTTCGCCTCCGGCGCCGGCCGCCCCGGACTCTCCCTGGCCGGGAAGCGGCTGATGCGCGCCGGTGTGGTGCTGCTGGGGCTGGAGCTGAGCCTGGGCGACGTACTGGGGCTGGGCTGGGCGACCGTCGGCATGGTGCTGGCGGTGGTGACCGCGACCTTCTCCGGCACCCTGTGGCTGGGCCGCCGGCTCGGCCTGCGCGGGGACCAGCCGCTGCTGGTGGCCACCGGCTACTCGATCTGCGGGGCGTCCGCGATCGGCGCGGTCGGCGAGGCGCGCGGCAGCGACGAGCGGGACACGGCCGCCTCCGTGGCGCTGGTGACCCTGTGCGGCACGCTGGCCATCCTCGTCCTGCCGCTGCTGCAGCATCCCCTCGGCCTGGACAGTGTCCGGTTCGGGCGCTGGGTCGGCGCCGGTGTGCACGACGTGGGCCAGGTGGTGGCGGCCGCCCAGACCGCGGGCGAGGCGGCGCTGGGCGAGGCGGTGCTGGTGAAGCTGATGCGGGTGCTGCTGCTGGCTCCGCTGGTAGCGGCGGTGGCCGTCTCGGCGGTCCGGCGCGGCCGGGAGGGCCGGGACGGCCGGGCCCCCGGTGGCGGGGGGCCAGGCGGCAGGCGCCCTGCGCTGGTTCCGCTGTTCGTGGCCGGGTTCCTGGCTGCGGTGGCCCTGCGCACCACCGGGGCCGTCCCGGCCGGCGCGCTGGAGGCCGCCGCCGCGGTCCGGGAGTTCGTCCTGGCCGCCGCGCTCGTCGGTCTGGGCAGCGCCGTCCACCTGCCCACCCTGGCGCGCACCGGCGTGCGGCTGGCCGTGCTCGGTGCCTGTTCGTGGGTGGTCGTCGCCGGGGTCTCCTACGCGGGCGTGCTGCTCACCGTCTGACGCCCGCGGGCGGCCTTTCACCTTCCCCGGCGCCCATGAAGGGGCGGCCGCCGGGGAAGGCGGGCCATGACGGACATCCCGACAAGGAGAGTGCGAGATGGCCAGCATCGAACCGAACCCCGTGAACCCGGTCAGCGACGCCTGGAACACGGTGGCCGGCTACTCCTCCTACGAGGAGGCCCAGGCCGCCGTGGACCGCCTCTCCGACGAGAGGTTCCCCGTCGAGCACATCGACATCGTCGGTTCCGATCTGCGCCTGGTCGAGCATGTCACCGGGCGGATGACCAAGGGCCGGGCGGCCGCCGTGGGGGCCGCCAGCGGCGCCTGGTTCGGCCTCTTCATCGGTCTGCTGGTGGGGCTGTTCACCACCGGCGGGGCCTGGCTCGGGCTGATCCTCGGCGGCATCCTCATCGGCGCGCTGTGGGGGGCGGCCTTCGGGTTCGTCGGCCACACCGCGACCGGCGGGAGGCGCGACTTCTCCTCCACCCGGTCCCTGGCCGCCGCCCGCTACGACGTCATCGTGCGCGGCGGGCACGCCGACCGGGCCCGGGGCATCCTCCAGCGCGAGGGGCTGTCCGGCACGGCGTGACCGCGCCGCGTTCGCGGTGCAGCAACGCCCGCTCCGCCGCCGTCCACGCCGTGGTCGTGGCCAGGTAGATCCCGGCGGCCAGCGGGACGAACGCGGCGGTCACCAGGGTGCCGAACGAGAGCAGCGGCAGGAGCCTCGCCAGGCCCGGCGCCCCGGGCAGCTCCGCCCGGTGCGCCGCCGCGCGCGCCCGTCGGCAGGTCCAGGCCGCCACGGCGGCGATCACCGCGAACAGGCCGAGGTACACCAGCCCCTGCGGGCCGAGGACCCCGCCGTCCGCGAGCGCGTCGGCGTAGACCCCGCCCAGCGGGGCCGCTCCCAGCCGGTCCTCCAGCAGTCTGTTGGGCTCGCCGCCCACCCGCTCAGCCGTGAACAGCCGGTACATCACGAAGAAGACGGGCAGCTGCGCCAGCGTGGGCAGGCAGCCCGCCGCGGGAGAGACCCCCTCACGGGCGTGCAGTTCCAGCAGGGCGCGCCGCAGCCGCTCGGGGTCGGCGGCGTGCCGCTTTCCGAGTTCGGCGGTCTGCGGGGCGAGGCGGGCGCGGGCCTTCTCCGCCCGTGCCCCGGCCCGGGCCAGGGGGTGGAGCAGGGTGCGTACGCACACGGTGGCCACCACGATCGCGGCGGCGGTCGCGAAGGTGGCGAAGACCGGTTCGAGCGCGCCGGCCAGCAGCGCGAGAAGATGGACGATGACGGACATGGCTGAGCCCTCCCGGGGCCTCGTCGTGCCGGACTGATCGGATGTCGGCGTGACGAGCCGTGCGGGCGCGGTCCCGGCATGGGATCCGCCGGGGTCCTCCCGCGCCTACCCGGCCGTCGGGAGGGGACGGCCGGGTGCCCGGGGCCGCGGGCGGCCCGAGGCGTCGGGGTCGCGCTGCGGCAGGAAGGCGGTACGGCGCTCCCGGTCGCGCAGGGCGGTGCGGATGCGCGCGGGCGGCGCGGGCCGGGCGCGGCACGCGGCCAGGAGGGCGGCCACGGCGAGCGCCGTGCTCGCGGCGGCGGTGGCGGCGAGGGCGGTGACGGCCTCCGCCAGGCCGCCGCCGTGGGCGGGCTGAAGGCCCGTCAGGAGCATCAGCAGCGCCATCAGCGCCGGTGGGACCAGGAGGGCGAGCGGCCAGGGGGCGGCATGCCGCCGTACCGTACGGGGGGCGCGCATCCGGCCCGAGATCCTGCCGTACGGCATCTGCGCCCCCTCCCGCGATTCGCTCCCCCGCGGCCCCGTCTGCCCGTGGGCCGCCTTTCGATGCTAGCCCAGACGCCCCGAAGCGGCCCCGGGGTTCCACGAGGGTCGCCTGCCGCTGAGGCCGACGGCGCGGTCCAGCAGCGGGGAGCCGTCGGGGACCTCGACGACGGGGCCGAACACCCCCGCCCTCTCCGCCTCGTCCGCCGACTGCGACAGCAGGTCGACCGAGACCCGCAGGCTCGCCTCGTCGCAGTCGTAGTCCTGGCCGGTGGCGCGGGCGATGTCCCAGCCGTGGACGAGGAGTTCGTTCAGGGCGACACGCCCGGCCACCGCGGCCGGCAGTGTGACGCCGCCCGCCTGGGTGGTCCCCTCCCACGCCGCCGGTTCCCGCCATGCCGCGACGAGTCCGTCCAGGGCGCGGGGTACGGCGTCGCGCCAGTCGGCGGGCAGTAGCGCGGCCGAGGGCCGGGAGACGGAGGGATCGGTCCGGGTGGCGGGCCCCAGATCCTTGCGGGCCGCGTCCCGGAAGGCGATGCTCAGGCCGAGCACATGGTGGATCAGGTCGCCGACGGTGCTCTCCTCGCACGGGGTCGGCGCGGAGAGCCGCTCGTCGGCGACGCTCTCCAGCACCAGGGCCATGCGCCGGGCCGGGGGTTCCAGATCGGGCATCGCGGTCATCTCGCGTCCCTTCCTCTCGCGGGTGTGCCGGTTCGCGCGGCGCCGTACGGGCGCGCATGTGTGGAGACCGGCGCGGTGCGGGGAACTCATCGCCGCCGCCGCGGGTGGCGCAGGTCTCCTCGGCCCGGGGCATGACCGGCGCCGCCACGGGTAGCCGCCCGCTGGCTCGCGGCCGCACCGCGGCCGGACGCGCCCGCGGCGGATGTGCCCGGATCGCGGGCGCGGCGGCGGGCGCGCGACCGGCACGTGAAACGATCTGGGGCGCGGCGAACGGCCGCACCACGGGTCGCTCACGGCACCCGTGACACGAGAGAGAGGATCCGCACCATGGCGACCACCGCGACCCGGACCGAGCACCCGCCGATCTACGAGGGTCTGCTGGAGGAGCTGGGGGACGTACCCACCGAGACGCGCGAGGCGGCCGAGCGAATACTGCGCGAGACCCGTGAGGTCCTGGACTGGAGAGAGCCGGGTGAGGCGCAGCGCCGGCCCGAGTGACCCGGGCCCGCCCGGACCGCTCCCGGGAAACGGGGCGAGGGAGCGCCGGGCGCTGTCCGTCAGGCGGTGGCCGGGAGCGGCACCAGGAAGAACTCCCGGCCGTCACGCCCGATCACCCGCACCGGGTTCGAGGGCAGCGCGTCGAAGACGGCCGCCGCCACGGTCTCCGGTGCGTCCTCGGCGGTGATCGGCGGCGCGAGGGCCGCCCGGATCGCCTTCCGGGAGGCGGGCGAGGGGGGCTTGCGCCCGGCGGACTCGGCGCACTCGTCGATCTGCTCGTCGCTCAGACCGGGCCCGTATCCCCTGCGGTGCGCCTCGGCGGCCACCACGGTGGCCAGGGCTGCGCGGTTGTGGTCGCGGCAGACCTCCCCCGGGGTCCCCGCGGGGTGGAAATGGCGGGCGGTTCCGATCGAGAGCGAGGACAACGCGGCCTCCGTGCTGGGCTGGGATCCGTGCGGGGATGGAGGAGGGCCGGGCGGGGCTCCCGCTCCGGGCGGCCGGGGCGTCCTCCATCGTACGGCCGCGCTCCGGCCGGCTCCTGGTTCCCGAACGCCCGTCCGGGGAGGGAGGGCCCCGGTCGAGACGGGGGAGAACTCGACCGGAGCCGGTTGGGAGGCGGGTGCCCGGAGGGCTGCGCCCGGGGGAAGAGGCGCGTTCGCGCCCAGTCGGCACCCGCATCTGGTTCAACCGTAAACCACTCTGGGGTGTTCCCGCGCACCGGGCCCCGCTCACGCGCCCACGCGGACTTTTCCCCGGCGTTCCCGGGTGACCGGACGACCGCTGGGTAGCGGGACACCATGAGGACAAACCGCCCCATCTCTCACATACTCCGGGGGCGGCGGGCGACTCTGCTCTGGGCCGTCCTGCTCGCCCTCGCCACCGCCCTCCTCACCCCCGCGGGCGGCGCCCGCGCGGCCACCGACCTCGACGAGGTCGCCGCCGCACTGCGGGACGACCCCGTCTACGTCGATCCGGCCGCCTCCGACAAGCTCTCCGCGTCCGAGGCCGACCGCCTCACCGAGCAGATCCGGGCCGGCGACGTCCCCGTCTACATCGCCGTCCTGCCCGACGATCCCTCCTACGGGGACGACGCCGTCTTCGACCGGCTGCGTTCGGAGGTGGGACGCCCCGGCGTGTACGCCGTCGCACTGGGCTCGCGGTTCGGCGCGGCCTCGGACGCCGGTGTGCTGGCCGGTTCGACGGCCAGTGAGCTGGCCCAGCGCAACCTGCGGGAGCACTCCGGCGAACCGGACCGGATCCTCGGCGGCTTCGTCACCGACGTGCAGTCGGCCGCGCGCGCCGACGGCGGCACGGGCGGTTACGGCGACCGGGACACCAGCGGCGGCACCGGCGGCACCGGCGTCCTGGTGGGCTTCCTGGCCGTGCTGGCGGTGTTCGCGCTCGGCGGCCTGTTCCTGACGCGGCGCTCGCGCAGGCGGCGGCAGGAGGAGGAGCGCGCCGAACTGGAGCAGGTGCGGGCGGCGGTCCAGGAGGACATCACCTCCTACGGCGAGTCCCTGGACCGGCTCGACTTCTCCCCCTCCGCCCCCGGTGTCACCCCGGAGATGCTGGAGGACTACCGGCGGGCCCTGGACGCGTACGAGAGGGCCAAGGGCGCCTCCGACGCCGCCCGCCGCCCCGGTGACGTACGGGCGGTGTCCGAGGCGCTGGAGGACGGCCGGTTCGCCCTGGCGGTGCTGGACGCCCGGCGGGAGGGGCGGGAGTTGCCCCAGCGGCGGCCGCCGTGCTTCTTCGACCCCCGGCACGGGCCGTCGGTACGCGATGTGGAGTGGGCGCCCCCGGGCGGCTCGCCCCGCGAGGTGCCGGTCTGCGCGGCCGACGCCGCCCGGCTCGACGACGGCCTGGACCCGGCGGTGCGGACCGTGCCGACGGCGACCGGCGAGCGGGTGCCCTACTGGGACGCGGGCCCGGCCTACGGCCCGTGGATGGGCGGCTACTACGGCGGCTACGGGTCGATGCTGCTGCCGGGCCTGCTCTTCGGAACGGTCCTGGGCAGCAGCATGGGCGGCTGGGGCTACGGCTACGGGCCCGGCTGGGGCTACGGCGGCGAGAACGGCGGGGACCTCGGCGGCGGAGACGGAGGCGGTTTCGGCGGAGGCTTCGGCGGAGGGGACTTCGGGGGCGGCTTCGGCGGCGGGGGCGACTTCTGAGCCCCTCCCCCATCCCGCTGCCGGGCGGGCCCGCCTTTCGGGCCCGCCCGGTTCTCACGCCGTGCGGCGGCGGAAGAGCGTCCCGGAGGCCGCGACGGAGACGGCGAGGATCCCGGCGCACCAGGCCAGCGCCTGCCAGGGAGCGCCGCCGACCGGCTGTCCCAGCAGCAGTCCCCGCAGCGACTCGATGAGCGGGGTGACGGGCTGGTGCCCGGCGAAGCCGTGGAGCCAGCCCGGCATGGTCTCCACGGGGACGAAGGCACTGCTCGGGTAGGGCAGGAACAGCACGAGGAAGGTGAAGCCGCTCGCGGCCTCGGGGGACTTCGCGAGCAGGCCGACCGCGGCGGACAGCCAGGACAGGGCCAGCACGTAGGCCGCCAGGAGTCCCGCCGCGGCCGCCCAGCCGGCCGCGTCCGCCTCCGGCCGGAAGCCGATGGCGAAGGCGACGGCGAGCACCACGGCCGTCGCGGCGGCGTTGCGCGCGGCACTGGCCGCCACGTGCCCGGCCAGCACACAGGCGCCGCCGACGTCCAGGGAGCGGAAGCGGTCGATGACGCCCTCGGCCATGTCACCCGCGACGCCGACGGCCGTCGCCGCGGCCCCGTAGCCGGCGCACAGCACCAGCACTCCGGGGACGACGTAGGTGATGTACCGGGTGCCGGTGTCGATCGCCCCTCCGAAGAAGTAGACGAACACCAGCATCAGCATCACCGGCAGTATCAGCGAGGTGAGCAGGGCATCGGTGTTGCGCATGGACAGCCGTGTGCAGCGGGCGGCCATGACCAGGCCGTGGGTCAGGGAGCGGGCCGGGGCTCCGGGCGCGGCGGCGCGGGGTGCGGTGAGGTCAGACACGGGCGGGCTCCCCGTGGACGGCGGGGGTGGCGGTCCGGCCGGTGAGGGCCAGGAAGACGTCGTCGAGGGTGGCCTCGTGCACGGCGAACCGGGCCACCGCGTCCCGGTCCGGATCGATCTCGTCCAGCAGCAGCCGCACCTGCGCCGCGCTCCCGTCGGTGGGCACTGCCAGGAGCAGCCGGTCCGGTTCGCGGTGCACGGTGCGCCCGCCGAGCAGATCCGCGGTGCGCCGGTAGGCGGCGGCGTCGGTGAGCGTGAGGTCCAGACGCCGTCCGGCCACCCGCCTCTTGAGGTCGGCGGCGGTGCCTTCGGCGACCACCCGGCCCGCGTCCAGGAGTGCGATGCGGCCGGCGAGCCGGTCGGCCTCCTCCAGATACTGGGTGGTGAGGAAGACCGTGGTGCCGGCGGCCGCCAGGCCGGCGACGAGTTCCCACATGGCCTGGCGGCTGCGCGGGTCGAGCCCGGTCGTCGGCTCGTCGAGGAAGACGACCTCGGGGCCGGCCACGAGTCCCGCCGCGATGTCCAGGCGGCGGCGCATCCCGCCCGAGTACGTGCCGGCCCTGCGGCCGGCGGCTTCGGTGAGGTCGAACCGCTCCAGCAGTTCCCCGGCGCGCTCGCGGGCCCGGCGGCGTGTCAGCCCGCACAGCCGGCCCATCATGCGGAGGTTCTCCTCGCCGGTCTGCTGCTCGTCCAGTGCCGCGTACTGACCGGTGAGGCTGATGCGGCGGCGCACCTCGCGCCGGTCGCGCACCGTGTCGAAGCCCGCGACGCGGGCCCGGCCGGCGTCGGGGCGCACCAGCGTGGACAGGATGCGCACGGTGGTGGTCTTGCCGGCCCCGTTGGGCCCCAGCAGCGCGAACACGCTGCCGCGCGCCACCTCCAGATCCACTCCGGCCAGGACTTTCACCCGGCCGTAGGACTTCTCCAGACCGGTCGCCTCGATCACCGGTTCGTCGGCCATGACGGCTCCCCCTCTTGTCCCGCGCGCCCCGGGCACGCTTCTGCGTATGCCATACACGCTATTGCGTAAGGTATACACATCCCTAGGATGGCGGTCAACCGGACGGAGAGCACCACAGCGGCGAGGGCGGGCACGACAAGATGGCGAAGGACAGCGGCGACGGCCTGCCGCCCGGCGTGGAGACCGCCTGGGGCCTGCGTGAACGCCCCGGCAAGGGGCCCCGGCCGGGGCTGAGCGTGTCCCGGATCGTCGGCGCCGCGATCGAACTCGCCGCCGCCGAGGGGATCGCGGCGGTCTCGATGGCCCGGGTCGCCGCCGCGCTCGGCGTCTCGACGATGTCGCTGTACCGGTACGTGACCTCCAAGGAGGAGCTCCTGGTCCTCATGGAGGACACCGCCACCGGGCCGCCTCCGCAAGGTCCCGTGCCGGAGGAGGGCTGGCGGGCCGCGCTCGCGCACTGGGCCCGCTCGCACCGGGAGGTGCTGCACCGCAACCTGTGGATGCTCCGCATCCCGGTCAGCTCGCCGCCCATCACGCCCAACTCGGTCGCCTGGATGGAGCGGGGCCTGGCCTGCCTGCGCGGCACCGGGCTGGACGAAGGCGAGAAGGTGCAGGTCATCCTGCTGGTCAGCGGCTTCGTCCGGAACGAGGCGACCTTGATGGCGGACATCGAGGCAGCCGCCAGGGCCTCGGGCCGGAGTACGGCCGAGACGATGGCCTCCTACACCCGGCTGCTGGGCAGGCTGACCGATCCCGAGCGCTTCCCGGCCGTCACCGCGCTCCTCGCCTCGGGGGCCATGGACGGCACGGAGGGCCCCGACGACGACTTCGTCTTCGGTCTGGAACGTCTGCTGGACGGCGTCGAGGTGCTGGTGCGGACGCGGAGCGAGGCGGGCCGCTGACGCACGGCGGCCTCAGCGGCCCGGCACCCCGGTGGCGGGCCCCCGGGCGGGGCCCCGGGGTCAGTTCGGCTGGGTGTCCAGCCAGACCGCGGTGTCCGGCGGCAGCGTCCGCCCGTCGCACGCGCCGCTGGCCAGCAGCGGCCCGGCCGCGGACGGCGGCAGGGGCAGCGGGACGCCGGAGAGGTTGACCCGGCACTCCAGGGCGCCCTTGCGGAAGGCAAGCTCGCCCTCCCGGGCCGGCAGCCAGGTGAAGCTCTCGTCCCCGGTGAAGGAGCGGCGGGTCTTCAGGGCCGCTCGGTACAGCTCCAGAAAGGAGCCCGGTCGGCCGGTCTGGGCCTCCACCGAGTACTCGCCCCAGCCGTCGGGCTGCGGCAGCCAGCTCCCGCCCGGGCCGAATCCGCAGGAGGCACCCGAACGCTCCCAGGGCAGCGGTACACGGCAGCCGTCGCGGCCCTTGCGTGCGTTACCGGTCCGCTCCCACATCGGGTCGCGCAGCGCCTCGCGCGGCAGGTCGGCCACCTCCGGCAGGCCCAGTTCCTCGCCCTGGTAGAGGTAGGCGGTTCCGGGCAGCGCCAGGGTCAGCAGAGCGGCGGCACGGGCCCGGCGGCGGCCCGCCTCCTCGTCGGCGGCCGGCTCGCGGCCGTCCGACATCAGCCAGGCGACGGTGTCGGTGCCGGCGGGCAGGGCGTGGCGGCTGAGGTGGCGCACCACGTCGTGGTTGGACAGCACCCAGGTGGGCAGCGAGCCGACCGAGCGGGCCCCCTCCAGCGAGGAGTCGATGACCTCGCGGTAGGCGTCGGCGTCCCAGGGACAGCGCAGATAGGGGAAGTTGAACGCCTGGTGGAGTTCGTCGGGCCGGGTGTACAGCGGCAGCCGCGCCTGGCTGACGCCCGCCTCGGCGACGGCGATCCGGGGCGGGGCGTACTCGTCGAGGATCTTCCGCCAGGCCCGGTGGATGTCGTGGACCTCGTCGCGGTCCCAGAAGGGGTGGTCGTGCCCTTCGGGCGGCGCGTTGAGGGGGGCGGAGTCCGATCCGTTGGTGTCGCGCAGCGGCAGGGCGAGGTCCTTGCGCATGCCGTGTGCCACGTCGATGCGGAAACCGTCGACGCCCAGGTCCAGCCAGAACCGCAGGATGCTCTCGAACTCGGCCGCGACCTCGGGGTTCTCCCAGTTCAGGTCGGGCTGCTCGGCGGCGAAGATGTGCATGTACCACTGGCCGTCCGGCACCCGGGTCCACACCTCGCCGCCGAACTTGGACTGCCAGTCCGAGGGCGGCTCGCCGCCGTCCGGGCCACGGCCGTCCATGAAGACGAAGCGGTCGCGGGCGGGCGAGCCGGGTGGGGAGGCCAGCGCCTCGGCGAACCAGGGATGCTCACTGGAGCAGTGGTTGGGGACGATGTCGACGATGACCTTCAGCCCAAGGGCGTGGGCCCTTTCCAGGAGCTCGCGGAAGTCCTCCAGGGTGCCGTGGCGGGGGTCGACGTCGCGGTAGTCGCTGACGTCATAGCCGCCGTCGGCCCAGGGAGAGCGGTAGAAGGGGGTGAGCCACACCGCGTCCGCGCCCAGTTCGGCGACGTGGCCGAGGCGGTCGGCGGCCCCCCTCAGATCGCCCATGCCGTCCCCGTCGGCGTCGGCGAAGCTGGGCACGTATATCTGGTAGACGACGGCCTCCCGCCACCAGTCGGCGTCATCGCCCCGGAACGTGCTCTGTGTCACGGCTGCCTCTCGGGTCCCGCTTGTAAGACAAGCCGAATTATTGGGCCGCGACTTGGTTCACGGTCAAGAAATGCCCACGATACGAGCACGTGACATATGCCATGCCCGGTAATGTCCGGACTCACCGCCCCGGTTCCCCCCGCCCCCGCCGGACGGTTCGCCCCGGAAGGACCGGGTAGCCGTCCTCGCACCGTCCGTGCCCGCCCCCACAGCACCGGGCCGCACAAGGAGAGACATGTCCGCAGCGCAGCAGAGCGACGGCCTGGTGAACTGGGCGACCGGCCTGATGGAGACCCTCGGCGCCCCCGGGGCGGGCCTGGCCATCGCCCTGGAGAACCTCTTCCCCCCGCTGCCGAGCGAGGTGATCCTGCCGCTGGCCGGGTTCGCCGCCGGCCGCGGCGACATCAGCCTCCTCGCCGCGCTGCTGTGGACCACGCTCGGCTCGGTGGCCGGGGCGTTCCTGCTGTACTGGGCGGGCGCGCTGCTGGGCCGGGAGCGGACCCTGGCCGTCGCGCGGAGGATCCCGCTGCTGAAGCCCTCGGACATCGAGAGGACCGAGGCGTGGTTCGCCAGGCACGGCACCAAGGCGGTCTTCTTCGGGCGGATGGTCCCGGTCTTCCGCAGTCTGATCTCGGTGCCCGCCGGCGTCGAGCGCATGCCCGCGGTGACGTTCCTGACCCTGACCGCGCTCGGCAGCCTGCTGTGGAACACCCTCTTCGTACTGACCGGGTACGCACTCGGGGAGAACTGGCACACGGTGTCGGGCTATGTCTCGATGTACTCCAGGGCCGTGGTGGCCGTCATCCTCGTGGCCGTCGTGGGTTTCGTCGCCGTCCGTGCGGTGCGGTACCGCCGCGGCGACGGGTAGCCGGCCGGCGGGACGGCCTCAGGTGCGTCCCTCGCTCTCCTGTGCCTCCTCCAGGACGGGGCCTGCCGTCATCCACCCTGCCCGCACCACCGTGAAACCGTCCGCCTCGTAGGCGTCGCAGACCAGGGGGTCGTCGTCGACCACCAGGGCGACGGTGTGCTCCCGCGCCAGGCTCCGCAGCAGTTCGGGCTTGGCGACGCGGGCCGGGCGGCGGTCCCGCCCGCCGCGCATCAGCAGTGGTCCGTCCGGCAGGCCGTGCCGGACCAGCCACCCCAGGGTGTCGCGGCGGCACCGCTCCGGCCTCCCGGTCACGTACGCGATCTCGTGTTCCCCGGCGGCGGCCAGGGCCAGTGCGACGCCCTCGGCCAGCGGCGGGTCGTCGGGGGCGGCGGCGAAGAAGGCGTCCCAGTCGCGGCGCCCGTCGAGGTGGTGCAGGCGGTGCCGGACGTCGGCGAGCGTTCCGTCCAGGTCGAACACCGCCAGCGCGCGGGACGCCATCGGTCACCTCCGGGTGCGGTACGGCAGCGGCACTCGCGCCATGCTCCCATCCGCCGGTCACGGCCGTGCGGCCGGCCGCGGGCCGTCCACCCACCAGCGCAGCGCCTCCGTGGCCAGTTCGGGCGGCACCTCGTGGCCGCCGCCGAACTCCCGGTAGGTGACGGCGTAACCGGACCGCATCAGCTCGGGGACGAGGCGGCGGCTGCACGCGCCGACCGGCAGGACGGGGTCCTCCCGGCCGTGGGAGACGAAGATCCGGGGGCGCCCGCGGCGGACCGTCGGCGCCATGGACCCCGGGGAGAAGGCCAGCACCGCACCGAACAGGTCCCCGTTGGCCGGCCCCAGCGAGAGCGCACAGGAGGCCCCGCCGGAGAAGCCCGCCACCGCCACCCCCGCCGGGTCCACGGGGAAGCGACGGAAGACGCCGTGCAGCACGGCGTCCAGCCGGGCCACGTCCGGGCCTCCGGCGACGTCCCAGGTGGAGCCGGCCGCCCGGGGCGCGAGCAGCAGCAACCGGCCGGATCCGGCCTGCGGAAGCAGCCGAGTCAGCGCCTGCTCCGCCGTTCCCCCCTCCTCGTGGAGCATCACCAGCAGCCAGTACGGCCGCGCCGGCCCCCCGTCCCCCGAAGGCGGCGGAACGCGCAGCAGCGCCCCTCCCTCCATCCGGTACGTGCCCGCGTCCCCCTCTCCCGCGCCGGGCGGGAACACCGGGGGCAGGGAGACGGAGGGCCGGGCGGACAACCGGCACCGCGGTACGCCCTCCCCGGCCTCCGGGCGGGGGCGGGCCCGCTCCGGCCCCGGCGCACCGCCCGCGCCCTCTCCCGCGTCCGTCCCGGCCACTTCCGCTCCCCTCTCCCGCGGCGCCGTGCCGCCGTGGTACCCCCGGCGGCACGGCGCATGCCCGCATCCCGAGGGGGTACGCACCCGGCATGACAGACGAAAAGGACATCGGCAGGAACGCGGGCGGGGACACTCCGTCGAAGTGGACCCCGGACGACGAAAGGGTGCGGGAGATCCGGGAGGCCGAGCGCGAACGCGGCGAGGCCCGCCCGTTCGACTATCCCTACGGCGAGCGCCGGGCCAATGTGCGGGCCAGGCGCCACATCAGCAGGGAGGAGGCCGACGCGGACATGCCGCCGGGCCTCTCCGGAAGCTACGGCACCACCGGCGGCGGGCAGCCCGCGGGCCCGGCGCGCGCCCGGCCGGGCAGGTCGGTCGTGGGCGAGGACCCGGCCGGGGTCGTCGACCGGGACGGCACGCCCGGGGAGGAAGGAGCCGGCGAGGAGACCCGGGAGGCCGGTGAGGACACCGGACGCGGGTAGCGGCCACCGGGGTGGAGTTCCGCGCCGCGCCGCGGAGGGCGGCGCGGCCTCCCGTTTCGCCCCGGTCCGCCGGGGCACGCGGCCCGCATGAGTCTCCCCCGCCTCCTGCCGGACAGCACCCTGTCCCTGCTCGCCCGAGGTTACGCCTGGCTGCCCGACCGTATGCGCCGCACCACGGGCCCCCTGGTGCGCGCCCGGCTACTGGGGAAGCCCACGGTGGCCCTGCGCGGGCCGGATGCGGTCCGATTCGTCTACGACGAGCGCCATGTGCGCCGCGGGCCGGCCCTCCCCGAACCGGTGAAGAGCACCCTGTTCGGGCACGGCGCGGTGCACACCCTCGACGGTGAGGCGCACCGCGTGCGGAAGGCGATGTTCCTGGCGCTGCTGAAGTCCCCGCAGAACATCGCCGGCCTGGTCGGCGATGCCACCGCAGCGTGGGACGAGGCGGCCGCCCGGTGGGCGGAGCGGGAGCAGGTGGTGCTGTTCGACGAGGCGAGCCGGGTACTGGCCGGGGCGGTCTGCCGGTGGGCCGGCGTACCGCTGAAGGAGGCCGAGGCGGAGTCCGTCGCCCGCGACCTGGTGGCCATGGTGGACGGCTTCGCCACCCTGGGCCCGCGCCACTGGCGCGCCCGGTCGGCACGCCGCCGCCGCGAGGCGTGGCTGGCGTCCCTCGTGGAGGGGGTGCGCGACGGCTCGGCGAGCGTTCCGGAGGGTTCGGTGGTGGATGTGGTGGCGCGGCACGTCGACACCGACGGCGAGCGGCTCGACGCGCGGACGGCCGCGGTGGAGATCCTCAACGTGCTGCGCCCCACCGTCGCGGTCTGCTGGTTCGTCGCCTTCGCCGCGCACGCCCTGCACCGGTGGCCGAAGCACCGGGCCCGGCTGGCCGAGGAGGCTCGCACGGGCGCCGGGCACGGCTTCGGGGGCGCGTACGCGGAGGCGTTCGCCCATGAGGTGCGCCGCTTCTATCCGTTCGCGCCGTTCATCGGCGGCCTCGCCGCGGCCGATCTGACATGGCGGGGCGAGCCCGTCCCCCGGGGCGCGCTCGTCCTGCTCGACATCCACGGGCAGGACCACGACCCCGCGCTGTGGGAGGACCCGTACTCCTTCGACCCGCGGCGCTTCCTCGACCGCCCTCCGGAGCGGGACGAGCTGATCCCGCAGGGCGGCGGCGACCCCGCCACGGGCCACCGGTGCCCGGGCGAGGACGTCACCGTGGCGCTGCTGACGGCTCTGTCGGCGCGGCTTTCCCTGCTGGAGTACGACGTGCCCGAGCAGGATCTGCGGATTCCGCTGCGCCGCGTCCCCTCCCGTCCGCGCAGCGGCTTCGTCGTCGCGAACGTGCGCCCGCCCGGCTGACCGGGCCCGGTCAGTCCCCTCGGCCCTCCTCGTCCGGCCGCGCGTCCGGTACGTCCCGTACGTCGAACCCGCCGCAGCCGTCGATCCGCACCTCCCGCACCGCGTCGAAGCCGTCCGACCGGCGGGGTTCGCGCAGCCGCCGGAGGGTGTCGAAGAAGCCTGCCTCGGGCACGCGCTCCCTGCCCTGGCGTGCGGCGTTGCGCGCCAGGGCGTTCGGCACGTCCGGCGGGAACCAGTACGCCACCACCCGCGCCCCGTACGCGCGTCCCACGGCGATCAGGGGAGCCCACTCCAGAGGTGAGGGGTTGGTGTTGTCCACGACCACCGGCCGGCCCCGCTCCAGCGCCTCCTCCACCAGACGCATCTGGCGCCGCTGCCGGTGCCGGGCGGAGCGCGGGAAGAGGTCCTTGCTGACCACGGTGTACCCGGCGGGGAGGCAGCGGGCGCGGAAGGTGGTCTTCCCCGATCCCTGGAGGCCCACCAGCACGGCCAGTTCAACTGGCGCCCGCGGTCCCTCCCCCGGGTCCCGCCCCTGGCCGGGGGCGGGACCGGGCGGCTGTCCTGCCACGGCCTGTCAGCCCTCGCCCTCGGCCTTCCGCTGGGTCAGGCTCCAGGCGTACTGCAGCCAGTCGGACAGGGCCACACTGCTCAGACAGGAGGTGACCAGACGGGTGGCACGCGGAGCCGTGGCGTAGCCCGCCGTCAGACCGCCGGCGATCCACATCGCCACGCAGAAGGGGCAGGCCAGCAGTTCGCCCACGGACCGGTGCAGCCCGTGTCCGCGGGGCACGTCCATGACCTCGGCGCCGTGGAGACTGCCGGTGCGGCGGGTGAAGGGGGCCCGAAGGAAGCTGGTGACCTTGTCCTTGGTGAGCAGCCGGGAGCTGCGGTAGGTGGCGACTCCCATCAGGAGCAGGTCCAGCGGGGGGATCCGCTCGGGCAGCTGCCGGCCCGACGCCCTCATACGCCAGGCGAACACCCCCGCACCGGTCGCGTAGACGCCCGCCAGCGTGGCGAGTCCGCGCAGGGAGACCTCCCCCTCCTCGGAGTACTCGTCCGCGCCGGTGACCCGGCCCACCGTCTCGGCGGCCTGGTCCATGGCACCACTCATTCGGCTCCTCCTCGTCACCGGTCCGGAAACAGGCCCCGCGTCCCCGCCGGGGTCGCCCGTGTCACGGCCTGGGGTTCGTACGCCGCCACCGGGGGCGCGCGTCGGCCCCTCTGCGCCCCGCGACCGAGGCGCACCGCGGGCACAACCGCTGCACGCGGTCGGCCGCGCCGCCTGACTCGGGGATGACGTCGGTCCACGTCACATGCGGGAAGCGGTCGAGCCGCGAGCGGCTGAGGGACAGCCCGCACACGGTCTGGTTCATGCCCTGTTCCCAGGCGTGCACCTCGCCCGCGGGCAGCCGGACGCCCTCCTCCTCGTCGGTCCACCGGCCCGACGCGGCCACGGCGTATCGCTTGCGTACTGACACGGGTGTACGGGTTTCCCCCAGTGCCGTCCCCACACCCCTTCTCCTCGGTTTCCGCAGCTCTCGGGGCTCCGTGCCCGCCGCACGGCCGCCTCTCCCCCCTCCCCCGGCCGCGGCCGCCGCTCGTGCCGTACGGCGGCCGCGCCTATTCGGAGTCCGCCGCAGGCTCCTCGCGGCGGTGGAGCCTGCCGCCCGCGCGGAACTCGTGGACGGCGTGGCCCTGCTCGCCCGCGGTCAGCATCACCTGCTCCCAGCCCAGCGCGCGGTTCCCCGTGGCGAACAGCGGGCCGCTCTCCCGGTCGCCGATCAGTGCGCGCAGCAGTCCGGCCGCCCGCTCGCTGATGTCTCCCCCGCCCTCGGGCACCGCCCGGCCGCAGACCCCGGTCACCCGCCTCGCCCGCAGATCCACGTCCTGGATCTCCAGTGAGAGCAGGTCCAGCACCCGCAGGTCCCCCTCCCACAGCAGCAGCCACAGGGCCCGGTGCGCCATGTCGATGGAGTCGTCGGCGAGCAGTTCCTCGAGCCGTTCGGCGGTGATGCGTTCGTCCGTGAGCGTCATGGCCCGGCAGTATTCCGGCCGGACACGTCCGCGGGTAGAGGTAGGAAGGATCCTTCCTGTGAAGGCCGTGCCGCCGAAGTCCCGTCCGCCGTCCACCGCGAGGGCGGACGGCGGTGGCGGCGGTGGAGGGCCACGGTGCGGCCCTCCACCGCAACTCCCCTGTCAGCAGCTGAGGTTGTCGCCCGGGGTGGTCCCCAGGATCTGGACGAACCGCCGGTAGTTGTCGATCCGGCTCTGCACCTGGGCCGGGTTGCGCCCGCCGCACTCCAGGGAACCGTTGATGCTGCGGATGGTCTCGCCGAAGCCGTGCCCGCCCACCATCGCGTTGTGCGGGGTCATGGTGCCCGGCCCGCTCTGGGTGTTCCAGTACCACAGCGCGGTCTTCCAGGCGACCGCCGCGTCCCGCTCCACCAGATGGGGGTTGCGCAGCAGGTCGATGCCCAGCGCGTCGCCCGCCGCCTTGTAGTTGAAGTTCCAGCTGAGCTGGATCGGGCCGCGCCCGTAGTAGGCGGCCTGGCCGGCCGGGCAGCCGTAGGGCTGACCGCTGTCGCAGTAGTGCGGATAGTTGGCGGTGTTCTGCTCCACGATGTGGACCAGCCCGCCGGTCTCGTGGCCGACGTTGGCGAGGAAGGCGGCGGCCTCCCGCTTCCTCACCGTGTCGCTGCCGGTGCCGGCGAAGGCCGGGTAGGCGCTCAGGGCCGCCTTCAGGCCCTGGTAGGTGTAGAAGGGGTTCCGGTTCGGGAACATCGAGTTGAACTGCGCCTCGCCGACCACGAAGCCCGACGGGTCCGGGTCGGTGGGCGGCGGGGTCGTGCCGCCGCCGCAGGCGCCCTGGTCGCTCCAGACTCCGGAGGTGCCGGGCGGCGCCTCGTTCTGGGTCCACCAGCGGGCGGTCCAGTTGTGGCCGTTGTGGGAGACGGTCGTCCCGCCGAGGTAGACCGCCGAGGAGTTCCACGGGGTCGCGCACTCGGCGGCGGAGGCGGAGGTCGCGGGGACGGTGACCGCCAGGGCGCCTGCGAGGACGGAGGCGGCGAGGCCCGCCATGAGGCGTTTTCTCAGCACGTGAACTTCCCTTCCGGGGTGGGGGGTTGACCGGGAACACTCAAGCGCCTTGGTATATACCAGTCAAGGTATGGACCAGATTCGCTTCCGCCGGAACCGCGGACCGGGAGGAAGGTCATTCACCGTGATCGTATGAATTGAGACTTCACCCGAATGCCGGTCATCCGGTCGGGTCCCGCCTTCGTTGTTGTGGACGTGACTCCACCAGATCCGCTTTCCACGCCCGCGGCCCGCCTTCCCGGATCGAGCTGCCGTGAGTGACCAGGGCCCGCACTTCGATCCGTACGGCACGCCCCCGGGCCCGGACCCCGAGTGGTACCGCACCGGTGTCCATCCGGACTTCGATCCGTGGTTCGTACCGGAGCAGAGAGCCCCCGCACCGCCCGACGTGGACGTCCTCGACCCGTCCTGGGACTTCGAGGCCGAACTCGCCAAGCTGCTGCAGGACTCCGGCCACGCACCGCACCGGCCCCACGGCCGGGAGCACGATCCGTCCCTTGCCCGGTCCGCCTCCACCGAGCACCCCGGGGGAGGCGCGCACACCGGGGCGGAACCGTCCGCGGACGAGACCACCCGGGTGCTGCGCCGCATCGACGCCGAGGACACGGGAGGGGCGGGCCGCCCCGGCGGCGCCGCTCCCGCCCGGCGGGCGGGGCGCTCGGCCGCCGAACGCCGCCACCGGCGCAGGCGCCGGACGCCGCACCGGCCGGAGCTGTCGCTGCTGCACGTGTTCAGTTACGCCGTGGCGGCGCTGACCGCCGGCATCGTGGCGATGGTCAGCGTGCTGGGCGGACTGGTCTCCTACGACCCCCTGCGCCTGCTGGCCGGTCCCGCCGTGCCCGCCGACCTGGCACGCTGGTGGCCCCTGCTGATCTACGGGCCCTGGCTCACCGGCTCCCTGTCGATTCTGCGCGCCACCGTGCTGCGGCGCCGGGTCCGGCACTCCTGGGCGGTGGTGATCCTCTTCTCGGCCGTGGCGGTGGTCCTGTGCGTGGCCCATGCCCCCAGGACCCTGACCGGGGTGGCGGCCGCGGGCCTCCCCCCGATCACCGCCCTGGCCTGCTTCCACCAGCTGGTGGGACAGATCACCCTCACCCAGCCCCGGCACGCCCTGCCCCGCCGGCCCGCGCCCCCGCCGCAGCGCGGCCCGCTCCCCCGGAGGCGGACCACGTACCGCGTGGACGGTCCGGGGCGCCCCTCCCCGGAGGGGCGCCCCGGACGAAGCGGCTGACACGGGCGGGAGCTGACACGGGCGGGACAGGAGCCTGCCGGGCGGCCCGCGGTGGGCCGCCCGGCAGGCTCGTCCCGGTGCGCGGCGGCGCCGCCCGTCAGCGGCCGGCTCTCCGGCTCTCCGGCGGCCCCAGGTAGCTCGGCCGCAGACCGCCGGTGTCCACCACGATCCGGTGCACGACGACCGTCGGATCGATCATCCACAGCTTCAGGACGTGGACGCCCGGCCGGCCCACCGTGTGCCGGGTGACGGTGCGGTTGACGTTGTCGGAGGTGTTCCTCGCCCACCGCCTGTTCATGTAGGTGTCATCGGCTCCGGTGGCGGTGGTGACGTTCACCGTCCGCGGTTCGGCGTCGTCGATCGAGACGGCGTACCGCAGGCCTTCGGTCGGCAGGACGTTGTTGCGCGGCGAGAGATACACCCACACATCGACCTCGCCGACCGTGGTGAGCGTCATCTCGTACTCCAGGCGTGGTCCGTGGCCACCCGGTTCCCGGCTGGGCGCGGTGACGGGGTAGGGCTCCATCCCGTCCTCCGCCCGCCCGATGTCCGGCAGGCGCTTCCAGTGGACGCCCGCGGTCTCCACGGCCCGGGAGTAGTGCGCGGCCTCCATGGATACGTGCCCGTCCGCCTCGACGAAGCCCCGCGGCCCCCGCCGCGGCATCCTGTGGTTCTCGACGACGGCCTGGACCTCCACGGTGGCGCCGCCGGGGCCGTGGACGGTGATGGGCACCCTGGTGACGCCCTCGGGAGCCCTCCTCCAGTCGACGCGCACGGTGGCGCGCACCTGCTCCTCGACCCGCCCGCGCGCACGCCTGATCCGTACCCAGGGCTCGGCCGCGGTGATGCGGTAGCCGAAGGGCCTGCTGCCGCGGTTGAAGACCTCGATGTACTGCTCGGGGTAGTTCTGGTACGGACTGAAGGCGGGCAGCACCGCCTCCGCGTCCGCCCCGGGCCACCACAGGTCGGATCCGTCGATGCCCACGCCCATCTCGGCGCGGTCGGGCGGTTCGATGCGCCTGACCGCCGGGAAGACCTCGTCGGGCAGCGCGACGTGGTCGGGTGTCTGGGGCTGCTGCCAGGGCGCGTCGGGCCCGTAGCGCTCCACGTCCCCGTAGCCGATCTTCGGCTGGGTCTGGAAGCCTTTCCACTTTCCGCCGGCCAGGATGTTGTTGTAGTAGTCCGACATCGCCCGGTCGTCGGCGAAGCGCTCGTCGGTGAGATCGGCGTAGCGGTTGGCGGCGGCGCGGCCCTGCTCGGCGTAGAGGAGGTTGGTGAACTCCGCCTCGCGCAGCTCGTAGAGGTTGGCGGTGGCCTTCACCTGGTAGAGCACGAGCTGGTAGTAGGCGTCCCGGTCCTCCTTCGGGAGCCGGCGGCCGGCCTTCTCCGCACGCCTGGCGAGCCTGCGCCACTCCTCGGTGACCCGGGCCATCTCGCCGTAGTGGTTGAGGTGGTAGGGGCTGGCCTGGTCGTCGTGGACCACCGCCTCCTCGTCCTTCGACAGGTCCTTGGCCGGGTCCAGGGTGATGCGGCGGTTGAGCAGCTCGGGCTTGCGGCGGGCCTGCAGGACGCCGTAGGTATGCAGGATCGAGGCGATCTCGTCGGCGTGCTCGGGGCCGAAGCTCTGGGCGACGTAGCCGCGCCCCCACTCGTGGAGGCGCTCCAGGGGCCAGCGCTTGGGGGCCCAGGCGTAGTCGAGGAAGAACTGCGTGGGCAGCTCCTCGGCCTTCAGGTCGCCCACGTTGACCACCCACAGGCGGTCCACGCCGTAGGTGTGGGTCAGATGGAGCTGCTCCCAGGTGCTGACGAGGTTGACGGTGTCGACCCACTTGTAGTTGCGGCCCACTCCGACGTAGTCGAAGTGGTAGTACATGCCGTAGCCGCCGGCGCGCTTCGGGAGCGACCGGTCCGGGAGCTTGCGCATGTTGCCCCAGTTGTCGTCGCAGAAGACGACGGTGACGTCGTCCGGCGGGCGCAGGCCCTTGTCCCAGTAGCGCTGGACCTCCTTGTAGAGGGTCTGCACCTGCGGGATGCCGGTGACGTCCTCCTCGCCCGTGACCTCGGCCAGGATCTCGCGCTGGCTGTCGAGGATGGACTGCATCAGGTCGATGCCGTCGCCGTCGGGCAGGCTGACGTCGCCGTTGCCGCGCATGCCGAGGGTGACCACTCCCTCGAAGTCCTCCTCCACCATGCGGCGGATGCCGTCGGCCCAGTACGCCTCGATCGCCTGCCGGTTGCGGCGGAAGCTCCACTCGCCGGTGCCGCCGTAGGGATCGCTGCCGGGCTCGGTGATGTTGCCCTCGGCGTCGCGTTTCGCGGGGGTGGCGTGGCGGTTCCACTCCTCGATGCCGCGCATCATGGGGGCCTCGTGCGAGGTGCCCATCACGATGCCGTACTCCTTGGCGGTGGCGTGGTTGGCCGGGTCGTCCTCGGCGAAGGCCCGGCCCCACACGGCCGGCCACAGGTAGTTGGCCTTGAGTCGCAGGAGGGTCTCGAAGACCTTGGCGTAGAACTCCTTGTTGAAGCCGTTCGGGAAGCCGGGGGCGTGGCCGGGGCCGAAGTACTCCGGCGCCCAGGTGCCCAGCGCCGGGTTCTCGTCGTTGATGAAGAAGCCGCGGTACTTCACGGCCGGGGTGCCCTGGGTGTGGCGGCCGGGCAGCACGTGCAGCTCGTCGTGGCGGCGCGGCGGTACGTCGTCCCAGAAGTGCCAGGGGGAGACGCCCATCTGGCGGGTGGTCTCGTAGATGCCGAAGATGGTGCCGCGCTGGTCGCTGCCGGCGATGACGAAGGCGCGGCGCACCCCCGGCGCCGGATTCTCCACCACCTGCTCGACGGTGGTCTCCCACTTCCCCGCGATGCCGGAGACGTCCAGCTTCCCCGCCGCGACGAGCCGGTCGATCAGCGGGCTCCTCCCGATGGTGCCGACGATCACGACCTCGGCGCGCCGCGGCGGGGCATCGGCCCGCTTGAGGGCCGGTTCGACGCCGGTGACACGCCCGATGTCCCCCCGCAGGTCCTCCGCCGCCCGCAGTACGCCCGGGTGGTCGTCGCCGCTGACCACGATCGGCGCGGCGCGGCCGTCCGCGACCAGGGGGAGACTCCCGGCCCGGCGGGAGAAGGAGATGTAGGCGTCGAAGCCTCCCCCGTGTCCGCCGCCGCCCCCGCCCCGGTCCGCCGCGGCGGCGGCCGGGGACGCGACGGCGGCGGGTACGGCGGTGGCTGCCGCGGTCAGCGGAATCAGTCCGAGGAACGTCCGCCGGCTGGCGTTCCCGGGGTCCTGTGGACCGGTGTCGGGCCTTCTCATTGTTCGATCTCCGCAGGTCAGGGACGGGAGAGCACTGGAGGGAAGCGCACACTGATCGTTCCGGAACGATTCCGGAAATCGAATCACCGAGACATGCTCCGGTCAAGGCTCCCACTGCGGAACTTCCGTTATTGCCAAAGCAGTTGAGGGCACGCAGCACAGGAAGGGACCGTCCGGCATTTCCGAAAACTTTCGCCGTGGTGACGACAATTCCGCGCGGAGGCATCTCCCTCGGGCGGCCGCGCCGCCGCATGCCCTCCCGTCCGTCCGGACCGGCGGAGGCCGAGGGCTCCGAAAGTTCCGGACCCGTCCCGCACACGGCGGCGGGG